>JBBQHC010000018.1:0-35336 GCA_038323615.1 Rhodobacterales bacterium
CCGACGCCGACACCCGCAAATTGCTCGGCGATCTGGCCGCAGCCGAGGCCGCGCATACGAAGAAAGCCGGAACGCTTGAAGACAAGCATCTGGACGACGACAGCCGCAGCGAAGAAGAATCCGCCGCCCATCGCCAGTTCGTGCTGACCTGGGTGCAGCCGGGGCTGGCCGGGTTGATGGACGGGTCGGTCAGCACCCTCGCGCCGATCTTTGCCACCGCTTTTGCCACCCACGACACCCGCACGACGCTGCTTGTCGGGCTGGCAGCATCCATCGGCGCGGGGATTTCGATGGGCTTTACCGAGGCGGCGCATGACGACGGCGTGATTTCCGGGCGCGGGTCGCCGGTAAAGCGCGGCCTCGCGTCGGGGATCATGACGACGCTGGGCGGGCTGGGCCACGCGCTCCCCTACCTGATCACCGATTTCTGGACCGCGACGAGTATCGCCTTTGTCGTTGTCTTTATCGAGTTGTGGGCGATTGTCTGGATCCAGAACCGCTATATGGACACGCCGTTCTTCAGGGCAACGTTTCAGGTGGTTCTGGGCGGCGCGCTGGTGTTCGCTGCCGGGGCGTTGATCGGATCCGGTTAATGACAAATGTCCCCAGCGGGAGTTTTATGGCAAAGTGAATGGTGGGGCTGTTTCCCCCCGGCACGCGAAGGGATAGAAGGGCGGCGAACTGACAGGAGCCGCCAATGACCACCCCCCGCCCCGTTGTCCTTTGTATCCTTGATGGCTGGGGCCTGCGCGACGATCCGACCGCAAATGCGCCAGTGCTGGCTGACACCCCGACCTATGACCGGATCATGGCGACCTGCCCGCACGCGCAGCTGATCACCCACGGCCCCGATGTCGGGCTGCCCAAAGGCCAGATGGGCAATTCCGAGGTTGGGCATACCAATATCGGCGCCGGGCGCGTTGTGGCGATGGACCTTGGGCAGATCGATCTGGCCATCGAGGACGGGTCGTTTGCCAAGGCCGACGCGCTGGTGGGATTCGTCAAGTTGCTGAAATCCAGCGGCGGCACCGCGCATCTGATGGGCGTCGTGTCGAACGGCGGGGTGCATGGGCATATTGACCACATCATCGCCGCCGCCGATGCCATTGCCGCCTGCGATGTGCCAGTGGTGCTGCACGCGATTACCGACGGGCGCGATGTTGCGCCATCGTCGGCGGGTGATTTTATCGCCTCGCTGGTGCAGCGTCTGCCCAAAGGGGCGCGCGTCGGCACCGTGATCGGGCGCTATTACGCGCTGGACCGGGACAACCGCTGGGAACGGGTGCAGACCGCCTATGCTGCGATGGTGCGCGGTCAGGGCGACCGGGCGGCGACGGCGACGGATGCGGTGCGCCAGGCGCATGACGCGGGCAAAACCGACGAGTTTATCCCGGCCACGGTGATCGGCGGTTATGCCGGGTTCGCCAAGGGTGACGGGCTGTTCTGCCTGAACTTTCGCGCCGACCGGGCGCGCGAGATTCTGGCCGCCATCGGCGACCCGAAGTTCCACGCTTTCGACCGGGGCGCGATGCCGGAATTGGCGGCGCGGCTGGGCATGGTCGAATATTCCGATGCCCACGCCGACTGGTATCAGGCCGTGTTCCCCAAACGCGACATTCGCAACACCTTGGGGTCATGGGTCGCGTCCAAGGGCCTGACCCAGTTCCGGCTAGCCGAGACCGAGAAATATCCGCACGTCACGTTCTTTCTGAACGGCGGCATCGAAGTGCCAGAGACGGGCGAGGATCGGTTCATGCCGAAATCGCCCAAGGTCGCGACCTATGACCTGCAACCCGAAATGTCGGCGGGCGAAGTCACCGATGCCTTTGTCGGGGCTATTGAAAAGGGCTACGACCTGATCGTCACCAACTATGCCAATCCCGATATGGTCGGGCATACCGGCGATCTGGATGCTGCAATCAAGGCCTGTGAGGCCGTCGACCGGGGGCTGGCGCGGGTCATCGCGGCGCTGGAAAAGGCCGGCGGTGCGATGGTGCTGACGGCCGATCACGGTAACTGCGAAACGATGATCGACCCGGTCACAGGTGGACCGCATACCGCACATACGACCAATCCGGTGCCGGTGGCGGTGATCGGCGGGCCTGCGGGGGCGACCCTGCGCAACGGACGGCTGGCCGATCTGGCGCCAACGCTGCTGGACCTGCTGGGCCTTGATCTGCCGCCGGAAATGACCGGGCGCAGCCTGATCGTGCGATGATCCGCGCCGCCTTTATTTGTGCGCTGCTGGCTGGCCCGGCGCTGGCGCAGGACGATCCGGCAGCGGCGGCGCTGGCGGCGTCTGACCGGCTTGAGGCCGCATCGGTGATGCTGGACGCCGCGACCGGGTCGCGCGATCAGGTTGCCGCCTTGACCGAGGCCGTGCAGGCCTACGAGGACGGGCTGGTCGCGCTGCGCGACGGGATGCGCCGGGCGGCGATCCGCCAGCAGGTGATCGAAGGACAACTGGCCGCCAAAAGCGACGATGTGGCGCGGCTGCTGGGCGTGCTGGAAACGATGGGGCGGGCGCCCGCGCCGCTGCTGTTATTGCACCCCTCTGGCCCGATCGGCACCGCCCGGTCGGGGATGATACTGGCCGATGTGACCCCGGCGCTGCAAACCAAGGTCACCGAGCTGCGCGGCCAGCTGGAAGAAGTGGCGATGCTGCGCCAGTTGCAGGACAGCGCCGCCGACACTTTGCGCGACGGATTGCGCGGTGTGCAGACCGCCCGCACGGCGTTGAGTGCGGCGATTTCCGACCGCACCGATCTGCCGCGCCGATTCACCGAAGACCCGATTCAAACGGCGCTGCTGATTGCATCGACCGAAACGCTGGATGCCTTTGCCAGCGGGTTGACATCGACCATTACGGGTCAGGAAATCGGCGACGCTCCGGATGCCCCGGATGCGATGTCGCGCAAGGGAGCGCTGGCGCTGCCGGTGCAGGGTCAGGTGCTGCGCGCCTTTAATACCGCCGACGCGGCGGGGGTGGTGCGGCCCGGTCTGGTGATCGCGGCGCAACCGCGTGCTCTGGTGCTGGCCCCGGTGGCGGCGACGGTGCGGTTTCGCGGGCCGCTGCTGGATTACGGCAACGTCATCATTCTGGAACCTGCCGCCGACGTGCTGTTCGTGATCGCCGGGCTGGCCGAAACCTTTGGCGAGCCGGGGCAGGTGGTGCCCGAAGGCTCGCCGATCGGCCTGATGGGTGGCGAGACGCCGCCGGTTGACGCAATTTTGACCACAAACAGGGTGACAGGGGCCGAACCACGCTCGGAAACCCTTTATCTTGAGGTCAGAGAGGGGCAAAGTCCCGTTGATCCCGCGACCTGGTTCGCGACGGAATGAGGCAGACAGGAACATCATGAAGAAATTTGTAATCGCTGCCGTGAGCGGCACCGTTCTGGGGCTTTTGGCGACGACACAAATCGCCGGGCCGCTGGTCGCGCAAGAGGCGACGCGCAACGCGTCGGTCTATGAACAGCTTGACCTGTTCGGTGACATTTTCGAACGGATCCGCGCCCAGTATGTCGAACCCGTCGATGAACAAAAGCTGATCGAGGCGGCGATCAACGGGATGCTGACTTCGCTTGATCCACATTCGTCGTATCTGTCGGCCAAGGACGCCACCGACATGCGCGAACAGACGCGGGGCGAATTCGGCGGTCTGGGGATCGAGGTCACGCAGGAAGAAGGCTGGGTCAAGGTCGTGTCGCCCATCGACGGCACCCCGGCGGCGACGGCGGGAATCATGGCAGGCGATTTCATCACTGCGGTCAACGGCGAATCGGTGCTGGGGCTGACTCTGGATCAAGCCGTCGAGATGATGCGCGGGCCAATCGGATCGGAAATCATCATTACGGTCGTGCGCGAAGGCGAGGCCGATCCGTTCGACGTGTCGATCATCCGCGACACGATCAAGCTGACGGCGGTGCGCAGCCGGACCGAAGGGCAAACTGTCGTCCTGCGGGTCGTCACCTTCAGCGATCAGACGTTCCCAAGCGTGCAGGAACAATTGGCCGAACAGGTGACTGCAGCAGGAGGCATCGACAAGGTCAACGGCTTTGTCATCGACCTGCGCAACAACCCCGGCGGGCTGCTGAATCAAGCGGTCTTTGTCGCCGACGCGTTCCTTGACGCGGGCGAGATCGTGTCGACGCGCGGCCGCGATCCGGCCAATAGTGACCGCTACAATGCGACAGCGGGCGATCTGGCGATGGGCAAACCGATTGTGGTGCTGATCAACGGCGGCTCGGCCTCGGCATCCGAAATCGTCGCGGGCGCCTTGCAGGATCATCGGCGTGCCATCGTCGTCGGGACCAAATCGTTCGGCAAAGGATCGGTGCAGACAGTGATGCCGTTGCGTGGCGAAGGGGCCATGCGACTGACGACAGCGCGTTACTATACGCCGTCGGGGCGGTCGATTCAGGCGCTGGGCATTTCGCCTGACATCATCGTCGAACAGCCGCGGGTGCCGGTCGCGGACCCCAACGCCGAAGCTGTGACCCCGCCGGTGTTCCGCTCCGAGGCTGATCTGCGCGGTGCCTTGAACAACGACAGCTTGACCGAAGACGAGATCCGCCAGATCGAAGAGGATCGCGCCAAAGCCGAAGCCACCGCCGCCCTGCGCCAGGAGGATTACCAACTGGCTTACGCCATCGACATCCTGAAAGGGCTAAGCGTGTTGGGGCCGTCGGCCGCGCAATCGGGACAATAGCCGTGAAACGACACCCGGCGGCATGAATCCGCCGGGTGTTAGCCGGGGCCAGCCGTGCAATGCGGGGTCCGGCTCTGCTATGGCGCAATGATCATGCCGAATCACGCTGAAAGCCCTGCAATGACCCCTGATGCCATCGCCAGTTTGCCCTATCGCCGCTGTGTCGGGATCATGCTGGCCAATCCGGCGGGGCAGGTCTTTGTCGGTCAGCGGCGGGACCGCGATCAGGCTGCGTGGCAAATGCCCCAAGGCGGGATCGACAAGGCCGAGGCCCCTGCCGCCGCCGCCCTGCGCGAGTTGGTTGAAGAAACCGGCGTGACCGCCGATCTGGTCCGTGTCGAGGCCGAAACGCCCGGTTGGCTGGCCTACGACCTGCCGCCCGAGGTGGTGCCGACGATCTGGGGCGGTCGCTATCGCGGGCAGGAACAGAAATGGTTTTTGCTGCGTTTTCTGGGCCGCGACAACCAGATCGACATCGCCACCGCGCATCCGGAGTTTTCCAGCTGGAAATGGATTGACCCCAAGGAACTGCTGACCAGCATCGTCCCGTTCAAACGAGCGGTTTACACCCAGGTTCTGGATATCTTTGGAAATAAATTATGAACGCTCTTGCTGCCATTTTTGCCCTGACCGCGACCCAAACCGCCGCGCTCAGTTGTCTGCCGCCAGATCCCGCGCGGGCGTTTCAAGCAGCCTCGGAAGCACCGTCAGCCTATGTCGTTCTGCTGGGTCAGTTCGCGTTCGACGCCGCCGACCTGCCACCGTCGATGGGCCAGAGTGAACCAGCCGTGACCCCGGCCCCCGTCACTGCCCGTTTTGTCGGCAATGGCCTGACCCTTGAAGGGTTCACCAGCCCGCAAGACCGCGACATCGCGCTTGAAGTGACCTGCACCGGATCGTGGTGCGGAACACTCCAGCCGGACACCACCGTCATGGCATTCGCGCGCAAGGACGGCGAGAATTACACCGTCGAACTGGAGGCCTGCGGCGGTTGGGTTTTCCCCGAACCGACCGAGGATATGCTGACGCAGGTCGTTGGTTGCCTGCGCGGAAACGCGTGCGACCCGGCGCTCTGACCCCTCTTAAAAGTCGAGGTGTTCGACGTTCAGCGCATTTGTCTGGATGAACTCGCGGCGCGGTTCGACCTCGTCACCCATCAGCTTGGTGAACAGATCGTCAGCTTCGGCCAGATCGGCGACACGGACCTGCAACAGGGTCCGCGCATCCGGGTCCAATGTGGTTTCCCACAGCTGTTCGGGGTTCATTTCGCCCAATCCCTTGTAGCGTTGCAGCGACAGCCCGCGCTCGCCTTCCTCAAGAATCGCCTTGAGCAGGTCCAGCGGCCCGTGAATCAACTGCGTGCGATCCTTGCGGATCAGGGTCGCGGGCTGGTCATAAACGTCTTGCAGCGCCTTGGTGAAACTGCCGGTCTTGCGCGCCTCGCCGGATCGCAGCATCGGCCCGTCCATCGTGCGCACCTCTTCGACGCCGCGCAGGATCCGGGCCAGCCGGATGCCGTGATCCTGGGTAATCCGGCCCCGCCAGCCGCGCTCCCACTCCAGCGCGATCAGGTCCAGCCGCTTGGCGACTTTGTCGGCGACGCCTTGCAGGTCGGCGTCCACTGCGCCCTGCACGAACGCGCCCGCGATCGCCGCCTGTTCCAGAATGTGACGCGGATAATGGGTCGGAAAGGCCTCAAGCACCCGGCGCAACTGCCGCGCCTCTTCGACGACGCGCAGCAGGTCGGCGCCGCTGATTTCTTCGCCATTGCCTTGCCGCAAAATCGCGCCGTCAACGCCCTGTTCGATCAGGTATTCATCCAGCGCCGCCTGATCCTTGAGGTAAACCTCGGATTTACCACGCGCGACTTTGTACAGCGGCGGTTGCGCAATATACAGGAAGCCGCCTTCGATCAGTTGCGGCATCTGGCGGAAAAAGAACGTCAGCAACAGGGTGCGGATATGCGCCCCATCGACATCGGCGTCGGTCATGATGACGATCTTGTGGTAGCGCAGTTTTTCGATGTTGAATTCGTCGCGCCCGATTCCGGTGCCCAGCGCCATCACGAGGTTGCCAATCTCTTGCGACCCCAGCATCCGGTCAAACCGCGCCCGCTCGACGTTCAGGATCTTGCCGCGCAGCGGCAGAACCGCCTGAGTCTGACGGTCGCGCCCGGTTTGGGCCGACCCACCGGCGCTGTCACCCTCGACCAGAAACACTTCGGTCTTGGACGGATCCTTTTCGCTGCAATCCTTCAGCTTGCCGGCCAGAAAGTTCACGTCCATCGCGGTCTTGCGCCGGGTCAGGTCGCGGGCCTTGCGCGCCGCCTCGCGGGCAATGGCAGCTTCGACAATCTTGCCGACGACGATCTTGGCAATGGCCGGGTTTTCCTCGAACCATTCGCCCAGCTTTTCGTTCATCAGGTTTTCCACCGCCGGGCGCACTTCGGAGCTGACCAGTTTATCCTTGGTCTGGCTGGAAAACTTGGGGTCGGGCACCTTGACCGACAGCACGCAGGTCAGTCCCTCGCGGGCATCGTCGCCGGTAAAACTGATCTTTTCCTTTTTGGCGATCCCGCTGGTCTGGGCATAATTGTTGATCGTCCGGGTCAGCGCGGCGCGGAATCCGGCCATGTGACTGCCGCCATCGCGCTGCGGGATGTTGTTGGTGAACGGTAGCACCATCTCGTTATAGCTGTCGTTCCACCACATCGCGACCTCGACCCCGATGTCGTCCCGCTCGCCCTTGATATAGATCGGTTCGGGCAGAATCGAATGCTTTGACCGGTCCAGATATTTGACGAATTCCTTGACGCCGCCTTCGTAGTACAGTTCCGACGTGAGCGGTTCGGCAGGCCGTTCGTCGGTCAGCAGGATCCGCACGCCCGAATTCAGGAAAGCCAGTTCGCGCAGCCGTTTTTCCAGCGTGTGGAAATCGTATTCAAGGTTGCTGAATGTCTTGGTCGAGGCCAGGAACCGCACCTCGGTCCCCTTTTTGCCATCGGCGGGGCCGGTGACCTCAAGCGGGGCAACGGTCACAGAATCCTCGAACCGCACATAATGCGCCTTGCCGTTGCGCCAGATCCGCAGCTCCAGCCAATCCGACAGGGCGTTGACGACCGAAATCCCGACGCCGTGCAGACCGCCCGACACCTTATAGCTGTTCTGGTCGAATTTGCCGCCCGCGTGCAACTGGGTCATGATGACCTCGGCGGCGGACATGCCTTCTTCCTTGTGCATGTCGACCGGGATACCGCGCCCATTGTCGCCCACCGAAACCGAGCTGTCGGCGTTGATTTTCACGTAAACATGGTCGGCGTGACCGGCCAAAGCCTCGTCGATCCCGTTGTCCACGGCCTCGTACACCATATGGTGCAGGCCCGACCCATCGTCGGTGTCGCCGATATACATCCCCGGACGCTTGCGGACTGCGTCCAACCCCTTGAGAACCTTGATGGAATCAGCGCCATAGGCGGCGTTATCGGCGGCTTCGTCGGACATGCGGGGGGTTTCCTGAGTGATACCCGCGAAATATATGGTTTCCGGCGCGGTTTGTCACGCGAATCGGCTATATTTTGTGGGGAATGTGGGCCGGAATTTTGGGTGTCAGATCACCACCAGCACAACCGCCACCCCGATCAGCAAACCGCCCGCCGTGATGTTCATTCGCCGCACCGCCGTGGGTGATTTCAACAGCGCCCGTGCGCGGTCCACCGACAGCGCCAACACCAGATTTCCGGCCAGTGGAATCGCCATCGACACGGCGCAGATCGCCGCAATGTCCCAACCGGTCAGGCGCGTCACGTCAAAGAATCCCGGCAACATGCCCATGTAGAACAGGATCGCCTTGGGGTTGCCGACGATCACCGCGACCCCGGCCATGAACCCGGCCAGCCGCCCCGGTCTGGTCAGGCGGCTGTTGGCGCCCAGCGCTTCACCCGCCGACCGGATCACCAGTACCCCCATGATCAGGAACGTCAATGCGGCGACGTACTGCATGAGATGCAGGAAATTGCCGTAAACCGACAGGATCCAGCCGACCCCGAGGATGGCAAGGAACGGCCAGATCAGATCGCCCAGTGTCACCCCCACGGCCAGCGGCCATGCGGCGGCGAAACCGCCGGACAAGGCACGCGCCAGCAGGGCCACCCAGACCGGGCCGGGCGTCAGGAACAGCAGGAAGATGCCAAAGGCATAGAACGCCAGATCGGCGGCAGAGATCGTCATCATTAGCCCGTTGGCAAGGTCAGCGACCCGTCGTCGTTCAGCGGCCAAAACGGGTTCATCGCCAATTCCCAGACATGACCGTCGGGATCGGCATAATAGCCTGAATACCCACCCCAGAACACCTTTTCAGGGGCCTTCAGGGCGGTGGCCCCGCAGCCGAGGGCAAGGGCATAGGCGGCGTCAACTTCGGCCTCGGTCCCGAAATTCTGCGCCAGCGTCATTGCTCCGGTGCCAAGTGGTGCATCCGGTCGCCCCTGATCCCTGGCTAGGTCCGCAAGCCCGAACAGGCCCAACACCAGACCGTTGATCTGGTAGAATACGACCCCCTCGGTCCGTTCAGTATGGGTCCAGCCAAGGGCGTCGTAGAACGCCTTGGACCTTTCCAGATCGGCGACGCCGAGGGTGATCAGGGTGACACGCTGCGGGGTCATTCGCGGCTCCAATCGGTTGCGGCCTGCGCGGCGTTGCGCAGCCAGATGGCATCGAAACCGGCGGTGACGCGATAGCCCTTGGCATAGGCGGCCAGTGCGGCCTCACGGGTCAAGGCGACCTGACCCAGCGGGATGCCGGCGGCCTTGGCGGCGGTTTCAATTTTGGCAAGGGCGGCCAAAAGATCGGGATGGTCGAACTGCGCCATGACGCCCAGATCGGTGGACAGATCGAACTGTGCCGGAATCAACAGGTCGATCCCCTCGACCGCGCAGATTGCGTCGATATTATCCAGCGCATCGCGGGTTTCGATCAGCAGACAGCAGACCAGATGCGGAGCGACGTCTGCGACATAGCCCATGAGGGTCGTATTCCACCGCGATTGGGCGACAAAGGGACCGAACCCGCGGTTGCCGTCAGGCGGATAGCGCATCGCGGCCACGGCGCGCCGGGCGTCGTCGGCGGTGCGGATCATTGGAAACACGATGCCCTCGGCCCCCATATCCAGGGCCCGTTTGACGTGATCGGCACGGTTTTCGACGACCCGCACCAAGGGCGCGCAATCGGTAACGGCGGTGGCCGCGATCATCGCCTGGGCGTCGGCAAAGTCGATGGCGCCATGCTCCATGTCGATGATCACGCCGTCGGCCCCCGCCGCCGCCATTGCCTGCGGGATGATCGGCGACGGGATGGTGCAGATGTGCAGGGTCAGGCGGGCATCGGGGCGGGCGAGTTTGGTCTTGAAGCTGGGCATTTATTCCATTTCCACGGTCGAGGTGCCGTTGTCATCGGTCACGGCCAAGGATTGCGCCCTTTGCCCGAGCTCTGCAAACAATTCCGGCCCGGTGCCGGTCATCCACGCCTGCGCGTTCAAGGCGCAGATCTCGTCATACAGCGCCGCGCGGCGACTTGCGTCCAGATGCGCCGCGACCTCGTCCAACAACAGGATCGGCGGCGCACCAAAATCGCGGGCAAGGGCGCGGGCGTTGGCAAGGATCAGCGCGATCAGCAGGGCCTTTTGTTCGCCGGTCGAACAGTCCTTGGCGGCGATGCCCTTGGCGGCGAACCTGGCCGCCAGATCGCTGCGGTGCGGCCCGATCAGGGTGCGCCCGGCAGACAGGTCGCGGGCGCGGCTGTCGGCATAAGCGGTGCGCAGATCGTCGGACAGGTCGGATTCGGGGTTGACCAGGGTCAGTTCGGCAACAGGAAAGGCGGTCGTCGCATCGGCCTGCGCCGCCATCAGTTGCGCAATTGCCATTTGCCGGTTGGCGTGGATCTGCGCCCCGGCCTCGGCCATCTGCGCCTCGAGCGCGCCGTACCAATGCGCATCGCGCACCATGTCTTTCAGCAGGCGGTTGCGTTCGCGCATCGCCTTGTCATAGGCCAGCACGGCCTCGGCATGGCTGGGTTCAAAGGACAGCGTGGCACGGTCCAGAAACCGCCGCCGCCCGTCGGCCCCTTCGATCCACAGCCTGTCCATCGCGGGGACAAGCCACAGGATACGGGCGACGCGGCCCAGCGCGACCTGCGTCGCCGCCTTGTCGTCGATCCGCACCTGCCGGGGCTGGCCCGGTTCGGCGCTGGTCTCGACCTCATGAACCTGATGCAGCGATTGCAGGATGCCGGATACCTTCCAGCCCAGCGATTCAGGCCGGCGGATCAGATCGTCGGTGGCGGCCCGACGCAGCCCGCGACCCGGTGACAGCAGCGAGACAGCCTCGAGGATGTTCGTCTTGCCGGCACCGTTCGGGCCGTGGATCGCGATCGGGCGACCGTCAAGCGCCAGCACGGCGCGCTTATGCGACCGGAAATGCGATAGGGTGAGGCTGGTCAGGGCAAGCTGCATGATTTGCGTTTACCCAAGGGCGAAAACTCTTCGTAGAGTTTTCCCAAATTTCTTTGAAGAAATTTTCCAGCTCAAACCCGCATCGGCATCACGACATAGACCGCCGAGGTGTCGTTGCCTTCGCGCATCAGGGTCGGGTCGCCGGACGAATTGAACATGAACACGGCATTTTCGCGGTCCACCTGACTGGCGATTTCGAGCAGGTATTTGGCGTTGAACCCAATCTCCAACCGTTCGTCGTTATAGGCGACGGTCAGTTCTTCTTCGGCGTTGCCGCTGTCGGGGGCGTTCACCGACAGCACCAGCTTGTCCTGATCCAGCGACAGTTTCACCGCCCGCGACCGTTCCGAGCTGACGGTGGCAACCCGGTCAACGGCGCGGGCGAAATCGGCGGCGTCCACTTCCATCTTGCGGGTGTTTCCCTGCGGGATGACGCGGGTGTAATCGGGGAAGGTGCCGTCGATCACCTTGGAAGTCAGGGTGATGTCGGCGGTGGCAAACCGCACCTTGGTTTCACTGACCGACACGGCGACATCCATGTCGTCGTCGTCCAGCAATTTGCGCATTTCGCCCACCGTCTTGCGCGGCACGATGACCCCGGCCATGTTGGCGGCGCCATCAGGCATCTCGGCGTCGATCCGGGCAAGGCGGTGACCATCGGTAGCGACACAGCGCAGCACCTTGCCACCATCGGAATCGGCGATGTGCATATAAACGCCGTTCAGGTAATACCTTGTTTCCTCGGTCGAAATGGCGAACTTTGATTTGTCGAACAGGCGGCGCAACACCGGCGCCTTGCAGGTGAAATTCGCCGCATAGTCTGACGAGGCCATGACCGGAAAATCTTCCTTGGGCAGGGTGGCGAGCGAGAAATTCGACCGCCCTGCGTCAATCGTCAGCCGCCCTGCGGCGCTGTCAGCGGTCAACGTCACCAACGATCCATCGGGCAGTTTGCGCACGATCTCGTTCAGCGTCACGGCGCTGACCGTGGTCGCCCCGGCGCGCTCGACCGATGCGGGGGCTTTGTCCACCACCTCGATATCCAGATCGGTGGCGCGGAACTGAACAGTATCGCCCGACGCCTCGATCAGGACGTTAGCCAGTATCGGGATCGTGTTGCGCCGTTCGACGACCGATTGCGCCTGTGCCACGGCCTTGAGCAATGCGCCGCGTTCGATGCTGAATTTCATGTGCCTAAGCCCTGTCTGATCCGGTTCACGCAACCCGGACCGTGAAACTACCTGTTTCGCGATCCCGGACAAGCGGATTTTCGCAGACTGTTGATGGTTACGCCCGCAGGGTCAACCCTCGAGCGTGCGGCGCAGCCGTTCCAGATCGTCGGCGATCTGACTGTCGGTGGCCCGCAGCTCGTCGATCCGCCTGACGCCGTGCATGATCGTCGTGTGATCGCGCCCGCCGAAACGGCGCCCAATGTCGGGCAAGGATCGGTTGGTCAATTGCTTGCAAAGATACATAGCCACCTGCCGCGGACGGGCATAAATGCGCAGTCGTTTGGGACCGACCAGATCGGACAGGCGGATGTTGTAATGATCGCTGACCTGCCGCTGGATGGTTTCCACCGTGACCTTGCGGTCGCTGGCGCGCAGCACATCGGCCAGACAATCCTGCGCCAGTTCAAGGGTGATTTCCTGCCCGACCAGACTGGCAAAGGCGAACAACCGGGTCAGCGCCCCTTCAAGCACGCGGACGTTGGTCGAAATCCGGTGTGCCAGAAATTCGATGACGCCATCGTGGATTTCCAGACCTTTGTACTGCGCTTGATAATAGACGACCTTGGTTTGCAGGATGCCAAGGCGCAGTTCGTAATCGGTCGGGTGCAGATCGACGATCAACCCGCATTGCAGGCGCGATTTGATCCGTTCCTCGAGGCCCTGAATTTCGCCGGGGGCACAGTCGCCGGAAATGATGATCTGCTTTTGCATGTCCACAAGGGCGTTGAAGGTGTGGAAAAATTCCTCTTGCGTCGATTGTTTGCCGGCGATGAACTGCACGTCGTCCACCATCAGCACATCGACCGACCGGAACAACTGTTTGAAATCCATCATCTTGCGGTCGCGCAGGGCGGTGATGAAGCGGTACATGAACTGTTCGGCGGACAGATACAGGACGGTCAATTCGGGCTGGCGGCGCTGAATTTCGTGGGCGATGGCGTGCATCAGGTGGGTTTTACCCAAACCGACGCCACCATACAGAAACAGCGGATTGAAGGTGACCGGCCCACCCTCGGCGACCCGGCGGGCGGCGGCGTGGGCCAGTTCGTTCGGTTTGCCGACAACAAAGTTCTCGAACGTGAACCGGGCATCAAGACCGGCACCGGGCATTTCGTCGTCGTTCACGGCCGGAGCCGCCTTGACCGCAGCCCGCTGTACCAGCCCGTTCACTGTTTCATAGTGCAGCCGGTCGATGGCGCCACCATTGCGGTTCATATGATAGATGATCTGTTCGGCGTATTTCTGCGCGATGTAATTGCCGTGAAACTTGGACGGGACCGAAAATGTCGCGACTCCGTCTGACAGGTCCAGCAACCCAAGCGGTTCAATCCAGCTGGCAAAGTTATTCTCACCGACGGACCCGCGCATGGTTTCACGCGCACTCGCCCAATAATCCTTGGTCATGTTGTTTTCGTCCCAAACAAACGTATGTCACACCGGCCCCGGACAATCCGAAACCAATCCCCCCGCGACACCCATCGTTCCAACCCCCAACATCATCTGTCACCACTGAAATATTGCCACAGCGGCTGTCCCACAAATATGTCACAGACCCTTCAGGAAACAGGAACTTGCCCCATCAAGGGCCAATTGCCTGCCCCGATAAGGGCGCTAAAGGACATTGAACCGCAGCCACACACCCGCAAGCGAGGCGTGACACGCAGACGCAGAAAGGCGATTGATGACACGTCGAACCGTGTCCCTGCCTTCCTGTCATGAAGACGGCAATACCGCGTTTTGGCGCAAGTCGGGATAACGGCAGCTACCCCAGAAATCCGCCACGGATGGCCGCGCTTCTTCATGGTCCCCCAGGAACGATGTGAATCGCTTGGTCAAGCTAGCAAGGGGTTTGCGACCTGTTCAACTGAACATCGCGCTTGACTCGAGCTTTGCCCGAAAAGAATCCTCGGCCCCTGTTGAATCCGTTCAGGAAGTCCGACCTGCTGTTGCACAAATAACAAAAAGCGCGCCGGGCGGGGCGCGCTTTGGTTTGGGGACTTGACGACCCGGTGTGCAAAGTGCCGCCAGAATCGGGCGGCAGCAATGGCGCCTATCAGCCGATCGATTTGACCCGCGACGACAGCCGCGACATTTTCCGGGCTGCGGTGTTCTTGTGGAACACGCCTTTGGTGACGCCGCGCATCAGTTCGGGCTGGGCGGCGCGCAGGGCGGCGGTGGCATCGTCCTTGTTGCCGGACACGATCGCCTCTTCGACCTTGCGCAGATAGGTGCGAATCCGCGAACGGCGGGCTTTGTTGACCTGAAAACGGGCCTCGTTTTGGCGGGCGCGTTTTTTGGCTTGGGATGTATTGGCCATGATATGTATTCCCTCTTTCGGGTCGTTTGAATGTCAAAAACGCAAAGCGACCCGCACCGGACAGGGAACCGGTAGATTCGTGCCTGAGGCGGGCATCACGCGCATGTGCTGCGGTCTATAGGTCAGGTGCGCGTGAAAGGAAAGCCCCTAAAGCGGTTCAGGGTTTCACTGAGAAACGCCGACCGGAAATCGCGTTCGAGCGTAGCGAGAGGCAGCGAATTCCGGTTCCGATGAAACCTGTAACGCCCTACCTGTCGCGAAACTGGGGCTGCCGTTTGGCCTGAAACGCGGCCATGCCTTCTTTTTGATCCTCGGTTCCGAACAGCGCCTGAAACAGCCGTCGTTCGTAACGCACGCCCCCGGCAAGGGGCAATTCATAGGCCTGATTGACCGCGTCCTTGGCCGCCATCACCGCCAACAGCGATTTCTCCGCGATCTTGGCAGCGGCGCTGCGGGCCTCGTCCAGCAAGGATTTGGCGGGCACGACCCGGCTGACCAGCCCGGCGCGCTCGGCTTCGGCGGCGTCCATGAAACGGCCCGTCAGGTGCATGTCCATCGCCTTGGCCTTGCCAATGGCGCGGGGCAGGCGCTGAGTGCCGCCGATCCCGGCGATGACGCCCAGATTGATCTCGGGCTGGCCGAACTTGGCGGTTTCGGCGGCGATGATGAAATCGCACATCATCGCCAACTCGCAGCCGCCGCCCAGCGCATAGCCCGCCACGGCGGCAATGATCGGTTTGCGCACCGCGTTGAACCGGTCCACGTCGCTGCCGAAAAAGTCGCCCAGCGCCATGTCAGTATAGCTTTTGTCGGCCATTTCGGTCACGTCGGCCCCGGCGGCAAACGCCTTTTCCGACCCGGTGACGATGATGCAGCGCACCTTGGCGCTGGCATCGGCCTCTTGCAGCGCGTCGCAGAGTTCGCCCATCAACTGACTGCTGAGCGCGTTCAGTGCCTCGGGCCGGTTCAGCGTAACGACGCAGACATAATCCTGCACATCGACGATGATTGTTTCATATGCCATTGCGGCCTCTTGGTTTGGATGCGTCCCTTTGCTTATCAGCGGGGGCGGAGCGATCAAGCTATCTTTGACCCAAATCACTTTTGACATTGCGGGCAATAGAACGACGCGCGGCCCGACTGGACGATTCGGGCAATGGTGCCGGTGCAGCCAGAGGTCGGGCAGGGTTGGCCGGCGCGGTCGTAAACCCGGAAACTGTGCTGGAAATAACCCAACTCGCCGCTGGTCTGGCGATGGTCCTGCAACGACGATCCACCTGCCGCGATGGCCTCGGCCAACACGTCGCGGATGATCGGGACCATGCGGGCAACGCGCAGCGCGGACAGTTGCCCGGCGCGGCGTTTGGGATTGATTCGGGCGCGGTGCAACACTTCGCTGACATAGATATTGCCAAGCCCCGCGACGACCGTCTGATCCAGCAGCGCCGATTTGATCGGCGTGTTGCGGCCCCGCAGGCGGGCGATCAGGTGATCCTCGTTGAACGCATTGCCAAAGGGTTCGGGACCGATGTCACGCAGCAGCCAGTGGGTTTCGGCGGTGGCGGTGTCCAGCAGGTCCATTGCACCAAACCGGCGGGCGTCGTTGAACGTGATCCGCGCCCCATTGCCCATGTCCAGCACCACATGGTCGTGTTTGGCCGGGGCCGGGTGGGCGTGGTGAAACTGGCCCAGCTGTGCCCCCGAAATCAGCATCCGTCCCGACATGCCCAGATGGATCAGCAGGGTTTCGCCCCGGTCCAGATCGGCAAGGATGTATTTGCTGCGCCGCCGCAGGGCCAGCACCCGCGCCCCGGTCAGCCGATCGGCCATCCGTTCAGGAAACGGCCAGCGCAGATCGGGCCGGTTCACCGACGCAAGCGTAATCACCTGCCCCTCCATCGCCGGGGCAAGGCCACGGCGAACGGTTTCGACCTCTGGCAGTTCGGGCATCAGTTTTTGGCGTTCAGATCCATGATGAACCGTGCATAGCTGAGGAAATCAGGCATGCCGACCAGATATTTCTGCACCTCGATGGTTTTGCCGTTTTCGAACCGCAGTTTGTAGAGGTGATGGCCATTGTCGCGCAGGGCGATCAGCGTGTTCATCTCGAATTCGCAGGTCTGGAACAGCCAGTTGGTCGTCGACAGGGTCCGGTCGTCATAGCGGACCTCGTAGAACACGATGCGCAGGACGCCATAGAGCAGAAACGCGGTGATCCCCAACGACAGGCCTTGACCCGCAGGAAAGTATGCGCCGGGGTTGCCCCAGATCAGATACAGGACCAGTCCGGACAGCCCGACACTCAGCCCGCGCACCCCGATCGTGGGCCGCATGATCGTCGTGTTCAGCGACATCCGCGCACGGGCCCCGGCGCCGATCCGCGCCACCATCCCGGTATCGAACGGCAGCCCGCCGCCCAGTTTCGCGCCCAGCGTCCGGTCGGGCATCCGCCCGTCCGCATCCAGCTGGCCAAATCGGCGGTCCATCGCGTTGGCCAGTCTGGCATTGAAATAGAACCGGACGACAGTCAGCGCCGCAGCAACCAGCAAAACAAAAATAAGAGGAATCATGGGGCCGCCCTGCGTCAGAATGGGGATTTGTCCTTTGTGCCGCGACGCTATAACCCCATCTGGACGAAATTCGGGCAGCGGTGTGACATGACCGACCAGACGCAGACGACCCATTTTGGCAACCAGACCGTGCCCGAGGCCGAAAAGGCCCATCGGGTGCGTGGTGTGTTCACCTCTGTGGCCAGCAAATACGATGTGATGAACGACGTGATGAGTGGCGGGGTCCACCGGCTGTGGAAAGACGCGATGATGGACTGGCTGGCACCCCGTGCCGGGCAACGCCTGCTGGACGTCGCGGGCGGCACCGGCGATATCGCGTTCCGGTTCCTGAAACGCGCCGGGGCGGGCCATGCCACCGTGCTGGACCTGACGGAGGGGATGCTGACCGAGGGGCGCAAGCGGGCCGAGGCGGAGCGGCTCTCTGCCAGCCTGGACTGGCTGGTCGGCGACGCGATGGCGCTGCCATTCGCGGACAACAGTTTCGACGTTTACACGATCAGTTTCGGCATCCGCAACGTGACCCGGCCCGAGGTGGCATTGACCGAAGCATTCCGCGTGTTGCGCCCCGGTGGCCGCCTGATGGTGCTGGAATTCAGCCAGTTGCCCATTCCAGCGCTGCAAGCCGCCTATGACGCCTACTCGTTCAACGTGATCCCGCGGATGGGGCAGATGATCGCCGGGGATCGCGACAGCTATCAATATCTTGTCGAATCGATCCGAAAGTTCCCCGATCAGGAGACCTTTCTGGCGATGATCCGCGCCGCCGGGTTTGAAAACGCCAAATACCGCAACCTGACGATGGGGGTCGCCGCACTCCATTCCGGTTGGAAGCTGTAGGGTTTGCGCGGACCCCACAACATCTGGCGGCTGATCCGCACCGGGGCGACGCTTGAAAGGGCGGGCGCGATGAATATCGTGCTGGATGCGCTGCAAGCGGGCACCGCCCTGCGGTTCACGGCCCGCACGCTGGCGCTGCCGTTCCGCTGGCTGGGCTATCGCGGCGACGCGTCGCTGCCGCCGACCACGCGGGCGCTGACCGCACTTGGCCCTGCCTACATCAAATTCGGCCAAATCCTGTCGACCCGCCCCGATGTCGTCGGCGATACCCTGGCCAGTGAATTGCGGGTGCTGCAAGACGCCCTGCCGCCGTTTTCGACGGCACTGGCCAAGGCCGAAGTCGAACGCGAGTTGGGGATCAAGGTGGACGATGTGTTCACCAGTTTTTCGGATTCCGTCGCCGCCGCGTCGCTGGCGCAGGTCCACAAGGCAACCCTGCGCGAAACCGGCGAGGCGGTGGCGGTCAAGGTGCTGCGCCCCGGTATTGAACGGGCGTTTCGCAAGGATGTCGATGCGTTCTATCTGGCCGCGTCGCTGATCGAAACGTTATCGCCCGCGTCGCGCCGCTTGCGCCCGCTGGACGTGATTGACCATTTCGACGGGGTGGTGCGGGGCGAGCTGGACCTGCGGCTGGAAAGCTCTGCCGCGTCTGAATTCCGGTCCAACACGGTAAAGGACGCGGGATTTCAGGTGCCGGTCGTCAAATGGGAACAATCGGCCCGCCGGGTGATGACACTGGGCTGGGCCGAAGGCGTCAACATCGGCGACAATGCTGCACTTGACGCCGCCGGACACAACCGTGCCGAACTGGCGGCGCGCGTGCTGCAACTGTTCCTTAACCACGCGCTGCGCGACGGGCTGTTTCACGGCGACATGCATCAGGGCAACCTCAAGGTCGCGGCGAATGGCGATATCATCGCCTATGATTTCGGGATCATGGGCCGGATCGACGCCTATACCCGCCGGGTTTACGCGGAAATCCTGTTCGGATTCATCCGCAAGGATTACCGCCGGGTGGCCGAGGTGCATTTCGAGGCAGGCTACGTTCCCGCCGACCGCGATGTCGAGGAATTCGCGCGGGCCTTGCGGGCAGTGGGCGAGCCGATCTTCGGGATGGACGCCAGCCGCATCTCGATGGCCCGCCTGCTGGCCTATCTGTTCGAGGTGACGGAACGCTTTGGAATGGAAACCCGCACCGAACTGATCCTGCTGCAACGCACAATGGTCGTGGTCGAAGGCGTGGCGCGGTCCTTGCACAGCAAGGTCGACATCTGGGAAGACGCGCGGCCCATCGTCGAAGGCTACATCCGCGACAACGTCGGACCAAAGGCGCTGCTGCGCGATCTGGTCAAGACCGCGCAAGTGCTGGCGCGGTTCGGGCCAAAGCTGCCCGAAATGGCGCAGGCGGCGCTGATCCGCAGCAACAATCCCGAGGTTGTGGTGGTGCGCCGGTCGCGATTTTGGCCGGTGGTGTGGATGGCGATTGGCGGGGCGGTTGTGGGGGTGATGGTTTGGGTGGCGGGGTTGCTGTAGTGCGCCTGCCTCGGTTGCTCAACGACGTCGGATCGCGGTTCTGAGCCCAGATTGACAGTTTTATTTGTTTCTATGAGTGGCCACCCTGTTTTACATGGAGAACAATATGACTTTCCCCGAAAAAATGTACGGAGTTGTTCTGACGGGTCATGGCGCTCCTGATATGCTTGAGTGGCGCGATGATCTGCCTGTTCCCGTGCCGGGGAAAAGTGATGTAATCGTTCGGGTCAGGGCCGCAGGTGTAAACAACACAGATATCAACACGCGGACAGCTTGGTATTCGAAGGGCGAAGCAGAAGCCGGCGATGCCACATGGTCTGGCACACCGCTAACTTTTCCACGGATTCAGGGTGCAGATGTTTGCGGCGAAATTGTCGCTGTCGGCGAAGCAATTGACCCTGCCCGGATCGGCGAACGTATCCTGATCGAACCATGTATCCGCGAGGCGAATGGGGTCACACTCGCGACGCCATGGTATTTTGGTTCCGAATGTGACGGTGGATTTGCCCAGTACACGCGGGTTGCCGCGCGCCATGCTCATGCAATCAATTGCGATCTGACAGATATAGAATTGGCGTCCTTTCCGTGCTCCTATTCTACAGCCGAAAATATGCTGACACGTGCAAATGTGAGCAAGGACGAGTCCATATTGGTCACGGGCGCATCTGGTGGTGTCGGTTCGGCTACTGTTCAATTGGCGCAAGCGCGTGGGGCAAAGGTGATTGCTGTCACCAGCGCTTCGAAGTCCAAGACGCTCTTGAATCTTGGTGCGACGAAGACTCTGGATCGCGGCGATGATCTTGTTGCCGGGACTGGTGCAAGTAGCGTTGATGTCGTCATTGATCTGGTGGCTGGCCCACAGTGGCCGTCATTGCTTGACGTGTTGCGCCCCGGCGGGCGCTATGCCGTTGCCGGGGCAATCGGCGGCCCGATTGTCGAGTTAGATGTCCGCACGCTCTATCTCAAAGACCTCAGCTTCTTTGGCTGCACGATTCTTGAACCGCAAGTTTTCGGCAATCTTGTCAGGCGGATCGAAGGCAAAGAAATTGCACCTTTGGTGGCTGAAACCTATCCGCTTCGCGACATCGCAGCTGCACAGATCGCTTTTGGCGAAAAGCGGCATATCGGAAAGATCGTATTGACATTGGACTGACGGAATTCGCTTAAGCGTGTCCAAGAGCGGAAATTCTCACCGAGATCGTAAACGGCAGAAAGGCCGCGCATAGCCGACGTTGCAACTGTTACATCGTCAAAGATTGACCGCCTCAAAAATACGCCGGATCCCGCAGCGCCGTGACGCTTGTTGCCAGCACCCCGACGCCACCTGCCAGCATCAGGATCGTCTGGCCGCCTTCTGACCGCACCTCTTGCACGCGCGAATAGATGTCGGCCTGTTCCTGCAAGATCACCCTGCCGTCGCCGTCGTAATTGACCACCTCGAAGGTATAGAGCCCGCGCGGCAACGGTGTGCCATCTGCCCCAACGCCCGCCCATTGCACCGGGTCCGCGCTGACCGGGATTGGCGTCCGCTGCACCTCGGTTCCCGCCGCATTCCTGACCACGACCTCGACCCGGTCGGCATAGGACACCGGGTTGGGCGCCAGCGTGATTGCACTGCCGTCAAAATAGCCCGCAACCGGCGCGCGCGCCTCTTTGCCCACCCAGGATGCCATTTGCGCCATCCCGGTGGTGCCCATCTGCAATGACAAGGCAGTCAGCAGCTGGTTCGTTTTGGCTTGTTGTTCGACTCCCGAAAACGTCGCCAGTTGCACGGCGTAGTCCGACGAATCGATCGGGTTCAGCGGGTCTTGGTTCGTCATCTGGACGGTCAACATCTTGAGGAAGGTGTCAAAGTCAGAACTGATGACCCGGCCTGAACTGGCAGGGGCGCCGTTGGTTTGTGGGCCGGATTGCGGCAGGCCGGTGGTGGTCTGGTTGACGAGCATGAGATGTCCTTTTGTTAAAGTCGCAGATCGAGGGTCGATGACCCGGGCAGCGCGGGCCGCACGGCTGGAGGCACGACCGTTTCGGTCGTTGGATCGGATTGTCTGGATCGTGTGCCGGGATTGCCGGGTGGCGCATCTTTTTGCTGCGCCGCGCCCTGACCCGATTGCCCGCCGATGTCGATATTGACCTGCCGATACCCCTGATCGCGCAATTCCTGCACCAGCGTGTCGATATGACGGCGCATCAGGTCGGCGGTTTCAGGCCGTTCCACCATGATCGCCACGGTCAGGGTCTGGTCGGTCGTGGTCAGCTGCATCCGCACCCGGCCCAATTCTTCGGGCGCCAGAGCGATTTCCGTAGTGCCATGCTGAATCGCAGTCACGGCGACAACGATCTGGGCGGCGAGGTGTCGGGCGGTTGGCTGCGACGCCAGGGCGGCAGCGTGGCGCGTTGGCGGGGTAGCGTGAAGCGGTGCAAACGGTGACAAGGGCACCTGCACCCCGGCGTCAAAAGCTGTCGCGCCCGGTTGCGCGTCCTGCGGCGTAGCTGCCCCCGAAACCGCGGTCGCAGATTGCGGAACTGTGTCGGCGACGCCCCGTGCGCGTGGCCTTTCGAACGATTCCGGTCCTTGTGCGGTCATGACGCGAGGGTCGGCTTTGATCGCGCGGGTCGGTTCGGACAGATCCGGCTCTTGATGGACCGCGTCGTTCGTTGACTGCGCCATGTCCGCCGGGGCGGCGGTATCAGCGTCAACCCGTGGCGTACCCATCTGCGCCGGCGTCGGTCTTGCGGGCTGCGGTGGCAAGATGCCAGACAGGGCCGCCGGGTTCGCCGCAGGCGCAGTCGGCAACGCGGCAGTCGTGGATGGATCGGGTTGGCGTTCGATCTTTGCGGTCGCAAGATCCCCAGACAACATCTGCGGCACAAAACGAGCGGGATCGGCACTCGCCCCCGTCACCATCGCCCCCGTCACCGTCGCGCCCGGCTGATCGCCACGTCCGGTGCCTGCGGGGTTTGCGCGAACCGCAATTTGCGCGGCGTCCGGCATCGTCCGGTCTGCGACGGTCAAGGGCATGGACGTCTGGCGCGACTCCCCGAAAGGTGCGGCAACATGGGCTCGGTTTTGGTCGGTCAGGACGTCGGTCTGTCGGTTCGCCAGAATCGGCGGTGCCGATCGTTGCAGGACGGACCTGCGGTTGCGCATGACGTCGGTATCGACGGGGTCCGGTCCCTGGACCGTGGTCGCAGCAGACGGCATCGCCGCATGACCGAGGCGATCGCCAGCCGCCTCATTCGGATCAGCAAATGCGGGCATGGTGGATTGCCGAACTTCGGGTTCGTCACCTTGCGGGGGCGGGCTGGTTGTTGCCACAGTCGTGGGAAGAACCGGCACCAAGGCTGGCGCCGCCTTCAAAGGATCCGGCGCTGCCGATCCATTCTCGCCCGGCGAATCGTCATAGTTCCGAAAATCAGTGTCAGTCAGTGCAGTTTCGGGCGTTTCTTGTTGGGGCAATTCCGGCCGTGAATCGGGCGTTCCGAACCCCGCAAAAACGCGGGCAAAGTCGCGCCCCAGCGCCCCAACACGCCGATCTGGCAAAGCCATTGCATTCTGGCCGGTAGGGCCGCGCAGCAGAACGGCGGGCAAAGACAGGGACGGCATCGGTTCTCCGATCGGGGCAAAACGCTATGGGGTCTGAATGACCGCACAAACTTACCAGTTCTTTACCGTTCGCAGGTCAGGATGGAAAAAATCCGTCGAATTGGAACTGTTCATGCGCCCCGAAATGTCCCCCAGGCTCGTCGTGCCCAAGCCGTCGCAAGAGGCGCGTTTGCGCGAGGTCGCGATGCAGCTCGAGGCGACGTTCCTGTCAGAAATGCTGAAATCCGCTGGCGTCGGCGCAGTCAGCGAAAGTTTCGGCGGCGGCGTCGGCGAGGAACAGTTCGGGTCATACCTGCGCGATGCGCAAGCTCGTGAAATGGTCAGGGCCGGGGGCATCGGGCTGGCACAATCGCTGTTCGATGCGATGCAGGCGCGCAGCGAATGAACGCGCGGCTGGTACAGGATGTGCTTGACCATCTGACGGCTGAACGGGCGGCGATTTTGCGCGGCGACTTTCCGGCGCTTGATAAATTGCGCATCGAAAAGGTGCCGCTGTTCGACCGGCTGGCAATGACGACCGGCATGGCGGCTTTCGATCTGCAACAGATCGGTGCCGGGGCCGCCCGCAATCAGCGGTTGCTGTCGGCTGCGATGGCCGGGGTGCGGCAGGCCAGCGCCCGACTGACGGCTGTCACCGACGCGCGCAATACCCTGCGCACCTATGACCAGCGTGGTCAGACCCGCGATGTCGCCCAGACGCGGCCCGTCTTTGAACGCAAGGCCTGATCCGCTTTGTGTCAAATTGGACGCATTGGGTGGGCCGCGGTTAGGACTCTGTTAGCCGCTGACAAGGCAGGATGGCCGGGCATCCGAAAGGGATGATGCAGGGCGTGGATACCCGCAGAACTGCATCTGTCAGAACGACCTTCACCGCCGCCCCGCCGGGGTGGTCTATGAACATCATGGCGCAAAAGCGCCGCCTCAACAAAGGGCCAGATTAATTGCGACTTTCCACGCGCCGCCGTGATGACCGCCACTGACGATCACCTTTTTACGTTTGATTATTATAGGCGCATTTGACTGCACACTCATCCCGACCACCATAAATCACCCAATTCTTGTCTAGTCGGCGGGCGTGAAGGTGGCGTTAACAGGTCAAATTGGGGCTATCTGGTCAACGGCGGCGGTAGATTTCATCGGGGCCGCAGAATTCGACCAGATCATAGCCGTTGGCCCGCATCAGTGCCGAAATGTCGCCGCTACCGGTGTTGTTTTCGATCGCCCAGATGCCGACGTGATGATCGGCAAACGGAAACGCCGCCAGCGCCGCCAGTTCGCCGCCTTCAATATCCAGCGAGATGAAATCGGGGTCGGCGATTCCGATCTCGGTCAAAATCCCGGCCAATGTCCGGGTCTGCACCGTCACCGCCTGTTCCCTGTGACGCGGATCGTCGCGCACGCGGCTCAGCATCGCGGGGTCGTAGCTGTCGGCAAGGCCGCTCATCTGCGTGAAACCTTGGGTTACTTCGATGAACGACGCCGCGCCGTCGGCGTCGGCCACCGCATATTGCAGGCAGGGGCAACGGCGCACCGCGCGGGCCTTGGCCAGTTGCGCCGATACAGGTTCGATCAGCGCCCCGGTCCAGCCGCGCCAGACCTCGAAAAAGAACGTGTTCGATCCGGTGGTGCCGTCAAAGCCGCCGATATCGACAAAGGTGCCATCGCGTTTGCCGCCCAACAGGCGATCGACGACCAGATCCTGCCCGGCTTGGGACGTGTAGGCATAGCCGGGGTCGATCATCCTGCGCAACTCGTGCAACTGGCGCACCAGCGGGCCGCGACGGCGCGATTTGTCTTTGGTCAGCGCCTGCCGCAGTTCGGCATGCACGGCGGTCAGTTCCTTACGGGCGGCGGCAATGCGTTCGGTCGGAGTCATGACGCGCCGTGATCGCCATAGGATTTTTCTTCGTTCAGCGCCGACCCCAACAGAAGATTGATCCGTTTCTTCACCTCGGCCCGGCGGTCGTTTGTCACATAGACGGCGCGGGCGAGGGCGACACAGGTGGGGCCGAAATCGCGGGCTTTTTCATGCGCGCGAATCTCATCCTCGATCACCCACAGGGCGGCGTTGATCGCATACATTTCGTCCCACAGCGCGGTCAGGTCCGCACTGACCGGGATCGCGCCCGCCGTCCTTTCCAGCAGTTCTTTTTCGCGCTGCACGTTTGCCAGTTTCCCGGCATCGGTGATCCGTTCGGTTTTCAGCCGCAGAATCGTCAGCTTGTCGATCAATTCGCCGGGGCTGGTCGGGACCAGAATCTCGTCCATCACGCCGCGCCGCGCAATTTGGATACATGCCGTTCCAGCGTATCGCGCACCGTGCCCATGACCCCGGACCAATCCAGCGGTGTCGTTTGGCGGAACAGGCGCATCGAGGGATACCACGGCGTTTTCGCGCCACGGTGGGTAAAGACCCAGAACGGATCCCAGTGCAGGATCGTCCAGCACGGCAGGCCCAGCGACCCGGCGATATGGGCGGTGGCGGTGTCCGAGGTGATGACCAGGTCCATTTGCTGCATCGTCGCCGCGCAGTCGGCCAGGTCGCGGTCGGTGCCGGCGGCGTCGATGATGACCGCGTTGCTGGCGTCGGCGCAGTAGGCGTCCAGCGCCGGACCCTTGTAAAGCGAGAACAACTGCACCCCCGGCAGATCGGTCAGCGGCAGAAAATCGGTGTGGCTGAACGACCGAAACGCGTTGCCCTTATAGGTCAGCGACCCGGTCCAGACGACGCCGACGCGGAAACTATCGGCGTAGGGGGCGACGATGGTCTGCGCCCGCGCGACGCTGTCCGCAGGCACATGCAGGCGGGTCGGCGGCGGAATATCGGCGCGGCTGTCCAGTCCCAGCAGGGGCAGGTCCATGACGTTGACCCAATAATCGACCTTTTCGGAAACAGGCAGCGCCGCGCCGACCCAATCAGCCCCAGCGACATCCTGAAACAGCCGCGCCATCGGCTTTTCCACCAGCAGCAGAACCCGCGCGCTATGCGCCGCCAGCAGCGGCAGCAGGCGGTTGAACAGCACCGCATCGCCGAATCCCTGTTCGGGCAGCACCAGCACCGACTTGCCCGCCAGATCGGTCTGCCCGTCCCACTGCGGAAACGGTATTTTGCGCGGCGTCAGTTCGGCAGAGCGCCAGCGGGCGCGATAATCCTGAAACCCCTGCGCATAATCCCCGGCCCCAAGCCGGGCAAAGGCAAGCTGAATTTGAAATTCCGCCTCGTCCGGGTATTGCGCGACCAGTGGTTCCAGATGCGCAACGGCAGCGCGATATTTGCCCATGCCGCGATAACAACGCCCGATCATCGCCAGTTGATTCAGATCGCCGGGGGTCTTTTCCAGCGCTTCGTGGCGCAGCGCGATCGAGCGTTCGTAGTCACCCAGATCGGACAGGATATTGGCGTAATTGTTGCGGACACCCGGCGCGTCCGGGGTCAGAGCATAGGCGCGTTGCTGCACCCGCAGGGCCATCGCATGCCGCTCGGTGGTGCGCAGCAAAACCCCGAGGTTCGACCAATGACCTGCATCGCCCGGCACCAGCGCAAGGTAGCGGGCATAAAGATCCTGCGCACGCGCCAAGTCCCCGCGCCTGTGCGCATCGACGGCGGCGGTGCGCAACGCGGCGGGGCTATCAGGCTGCGGCATATCCACCCCTCAGGCCCCGCTGCGGGAACGCTTTATTGGGGTGACAAGGGTCTGCGGGCGGCGTTCCTCGGCTTGCTGAAACAGGCTGAAGGTCTGGTTGACATAATTCACTGCGCCCGAAATCAGCTCCATGTAATCCTTGAGCGCCGGCGTCACTTCGGTTTCGACGACCATGACTGACCGGTCCTGCGGCAGTGTCTCGAACCCGACATAGAACAGCGGATCGCCGCGGTTGATCTTAATCGGTTTGTCGGTGTCGTGCCATTCAAAGGCCCACATCAGCGGGCGCGGCCAGACGTTGATCGGGAACCGGCCGCCAAAGATGGTGCCCGGCAGCGGGTCGCGGCTGTAATCCATGAATGGCGACACCTGACTAAGGTACACTGCCTCGTCGGCGATAAAGACATAGGGCAGCGACAGCTGGATCGTCGGCACGCCGGGATAGCGCCATTCTTTCTCGGCCGTCATATGCAGCTTTTCGCCCAGCTTGTTGGCACGGATCGCGCTCATGTCGCCATTCAGGTTGCGAAGGCCCGCCTTGCCGTCCTTGTCGCGGGTGAACGCGATGTTCAGATCGAACGGACAGCGCACCATGAAATAGCGGCTTTCCAGATTGATCACCGCCGGGCAGCGACTGGCCGATTTGGCGTGCGTCTTGTTCTTGTCAGCAGAGCGCACCCGTTCGGGCGGCGCATAGATGATCCCGGCCTTTTGTTCGGTCAGGAACCAGCCCACCGTGACCGGGCCGCTGGCGGGCCCGGTATCGCGGGTATTTTCGAACGAGACGGATAACTGCATGGCTGCCCCTTTGCGACCTTTGGCCGTTTTGCAGACTGAACCTTAAGTTTGGATGTAAGTCAAAAGGCCAGCGTTAAGGCAGGTCCAGCGGTGGTAGCCGAACGATATCGAATTTCGCCAGAAACAGCACAATAGCCTCGGTGAGAACTTGCGGGGTTTGCAGGGCATCGGCCAGTTCGGCGACGGTCATCGGGCCGTTCTCCATCAAGGCGGCGCAGGCCCCCAGCAGGGCCTTTTCCGTGACCGCCTTGCGTTGATACAGCGCCCGACCGTTCACCGCATCCAGCGCCACCAGACTTTCCGCCGTCAACAGGCGGGCGGCCGTAACCAGCGTATCGGGGGTCAGCGTCGCTGTCGGATAGGCAGCAAAAAGGTCGAACGGATCCACTTCGATCGGGTTGACCGGGCCGCTGGCAAGGCGCGGCGTCGTCGGCACCGCACCCTTGCGCTGTTCGCCCAGTTCGGCGGCAAGCGCCAGATATTGCGGGATCACCGCCGCCCAGTCGAACCGCGCCAGCACACACGCCCGCCCCGCCTGACCCATCCGGCGGCGCAATTGCGGGCGGCGGGCCAGCGACAGCAGAGCTTGGGTATAGGCCGGCACGTCGATCTGGGTGTGCTGCAAAATGATCGACAAATACCGCACGTAGTCATCGGTCCCGTCGGCAAAGCGTTCGGCGATCCTGTCGCCGGTGCCGGGCCGCGCCATCCGGGTCGGGATCAGCATCCCGGTTTGTCCATGCACGACCGTATCGCGCAATCCGTTCCAGTCGGGCACGACGACGGGCAGCCCCGCCGCCATTGCCTCGATCGGGACCAGTCCGAAGGTTTCCTGCACGTTGTCGACCGGCAGAGTGAACACATCGGCCCCCGACCAGATCGCCCGGCGCACCAATGCATCACGCCCGTCGATCATCCGCGTCGTGACCGACGGACAGACCTGCGCCGCGCCTTTGCGATGCAACTCCTCCTCCTCGGGCCGCGACGCCCAGCCGACCATCCACAGATGCACCGGATGCCCCAGATCGCGGGCGACGGATTCGAGCGCCTGAAACAGCGGCACCGGATTGGCCTTTTCGATCACTGTCCAGCGGCCCACCATCAAATAGACGACGGCGTCGTCGGGCGCGTCGTATTTGGCCCGCGCCGCGGCCCGCATCTCGGGGGACGCGGTAAAGTCGTCGGCATGGATGCCCAGCGGGATGATCGGCAACTGCGGCAACGGCACGCGGGTCGCCCCGAACCGGGCGCGCAGATACTCGGACTCCAGCTCGAACTGCCGCGCCAGCACCGAATGAACCGCCCGCGACGTGCAGATTATCGCATCCCACGGCTCGACCGGTTCGGACGTCAGGTGATGCACCGCCTCGATCACCCGGCGGGTCGACATGGTGTGGGTGATGCCGACCAGCGAACACTTTTCCGGGCCCAATCGCTGACGCCGCCACGTCGCGTTCAAATACCCCGGCGCGGGGAAAAAGATGCACCCGGCGGCGGTAAAATCGGACTGCCCGCGCAAGTTGTAAACCGTCAGATCACGGGTTTCGCCCAAAGCGCGTGCGGTTTCTTCGAACACCTTGGCCTGCGTCGCGTTCTGCATGACGGCCTTGACCTTGTCGCCCGGCACATGGCGCAGAAACCCCTTGAGAAACGACTGCCCCGCCGACCGCCGCCCGACCAGATCGCCACCCCCGGTTTCAATCGCGTCCGGGTGGAAAAAGATCGCGGGGGTATCGGTCATGGCCTGCCTTGCAACGCGGGGTTCGGGCGACTTTGGCCGCGAAGCCGCCGTCACGCAAGAGTCAGACGATCAGATCGCAGCACCCTTGCGCATCCGATTGCACCGCCCGGTCCAATGCAGCTTGCAGCACTGCACCCCGCGCAAAATCCGGGGTCGCCTGCCGCCCGTCACGGATCGCGGCGATGAATCGGGCATAGTTAGTGTCGATTTCCGGCAGCTCGACCTCGTGCCAGACCGCCTGCAGCATGTCGTCGCCAGTGCAGGCGCGAAGGCGGCTGACGTTATTTTCAAACCGCACGTCAAGGCCGCCCTTGGTGCCGAAAATGCGTAACGACAGATCGTTGAAATGGCCCGTCGCCATCCGGCTGGCATGGATCACACCGACCGCCCCGTTGGTCAGACGAAGATGCATATTGAACGTATCGTTGGCATCCAGAACATAGTCACCGATCTGCCCGCCCGGCACCTTGTCAAAGGTGGTCAGACGGCACGACAGGGCGGCGGCATCGGCCCCGGCAACAAAGGTGGCATAGTCAAGGATATGCACCCCGACATCGCCCAGCACGCCCGTCGATCCGTGCGCCGTGGACAACCGCCACAGCCATTGCTGTTCGGATCGCCAGTCGCCCCAGGCGGGCTGGGTCAGCCAGCTTTGCAGATAGGCCGCCTCGAAATGCCGGACCTCGCCGATGTCGCCACCCGCGACCATCTGCGCGGCCAGCATCAGGGCAGGGCCGTTGCGATAGGTCAGGTTCACCATGTTGACAACGCCCGCCCGCGCGGCGGCATCGGCCATTTCAGCGGCATCTGCAGCATTGGTCGCCAACGGCTTTTCACACAGCACGTGTTTGCCGGCCGCCAGCAGAGGCAGCGTCGTGGCATGATGTGCCGCGTCGGGGGTGACGTTGGACGCGGCGTCGAAATCGCCCCACGCAAGGGCGTCGTCAAGGCTGGCGAAACCTTTGGCCAGTCCGTGTTTTTTGCAGAAATCGGCCAGCCGTTCGGGGTTGGTATCCACCCCGGCGACGACTTTACAACCCGGAATGGCGGCGTAGGCCTCGGCATGGGCACCCGCCATGCCGCCAGTGCCAAGGATCAGAACCCGAACCGGGCTGCTCACCGGAAACCCTTCTCACCGTCTTGATGGAGTCGCGGGCCACGCTCGGTGATCTTTTCCGGGGCCGCGTCCACCGGACGGTTCGGCGCATCGGTGACATTGACCACCCGCGCCGCCGGATTATGCGCCCAACGAACCGCGTTTTTCAGCACAGTCTGGACGTTGGCATCGTGATAGGTCGGATAGGTTTCATGGCCGGGGCGGAAATAGAACACATTGCCTGCACCGCGCTTGTAGGTCAGTCCCGACCGAAACACCTCGCCGCCCTGGAACCAGCTGATGAACACGGTTTCCAGCGGTTCGGGCACGCCGAACGGCTCGCCATACATCTCCTCGTTTTCCAGTTCGAAATGGTCCGGCAGCCCCCGCGCGATGGGATGATTGCGCGACGCGACCCACAGCCGTTCACGCTCGCCCGCCTCGCGCCAACTCAGGTTGCAGGGGGTGCCCATCAGGCGTTTGAAGATCTTGGCGAAATGCGCCGAATGCAGCAGGATCAGGCCCATGCCGGCCCAGACCTGTTCGGCCACCCGTTCAACCACGGCGTCGCTCACATCGCCATGCGCCGCGTGACCCCACCACAGTAGCACGTCGGTGTCGACCAGCCGCGCCGCGGGCAACCCATGTTCGGGGTCCTGCAAGGTCGCGGTCGTCGCACTGATCCCGGAGTCGGTGTTCAGGGCCTCGGCGATGCAGCCGTGCATCCCCTTGGGATAGATGCCGGCGACGGTCTTGTTGGTCTGCTCGTGGACGTTTTCGCCCCAGACGACAGTGCGGATAGTCATCGCGTTCTCCAGTTTCTCAGGCGACTGTTAGCGTATGACACCGCGCTGTTCTAGCCCGCTGCGATCCGTGGACGGCCCTGCGCCGTGACCTTGACTGTCGCCTCGATGAACATCGGCTGGCCCTCGATATCGACCTCGCGGATATCGCGGGCGACAGTCAGGCGCACCTCTTGCACGCCCGCTGCCTCGGCCCGGTCGGTCGCATCCACGGTCAAGGCACGTTCCAACGCCGCCAGCGCCGAATCGCGGTCGATGAACCGCTGCGGCCCGGTCGGCAGATGCACTGCAAAGGCACCGGGGCCGGGGCTGGTCACGGTGCCGCTGGCCTGCATCGCGACCTGCCCGACGACCGCGCCGATGGCATTGGCGACTCCCGCATGGGCGGGCAACACCATCCGGGTGCCAAGGCGTTGCCCGACCGCACCGTAATAGGACGACGCGGATGCACCAAGGCCGATCACCGGCACCCCCAGCGACAACGACGCATGGATAATCCCGCGATGCTGGTCGAGACCCGCAAGGGTCAGCGGATTCTGCGCCAGCGCCTCGGGCGTGCGACCCATCCAGTCGCGGCTGTCCTCGGCAAAAGCAGACTCTAACAAGGCATCAACGGTTTGCCGGGTCAGTTGATCGACAATCGCCTGCGCCATCACTGCCGCGCTGTCGCTTATCCGGTCGCCACGTGCGTTGCGCCGCCGCGCAAACAGCGTCAGGGCCTTGGCCGCCGCGTCACCGTCCCACGCCTCCAGCCGCCCCAGCACATGCGCCGCATCCGATGGCGTCACCCCCGCAATCATCACATGGCCGCGCGATACCAGACGGCCAAGGGCAGGCCCTTCGACACGGTTGCGCACCGCATCGGCGAGCCGCAGAGGCCCATCGACCAGCCGCAAGGCGACGGCGGTTTCGCGCGGGTCCAGACCTTCGGGAATGTCACCCTGCCAATGCGGGATCACAAAGCGCCCGCCATCCTCGGGCGGCACGTCGCTGGCGAGGGCACGATCAAGCGCGCGATGCACCAGTTCGGGAAATTCCTGCGCCGCCAGCGCCACCGGCATCAGGCGGCGCGGACCAAGGCGCAAACCGCCCTCAAGCCCGTCCAGAACATGCACCTCGCTGTCACCGCCCAAACCCCAGGTGCGCATCGCCACCGCCTCGACCATCGTGCGATAGGGGCCGACGCGGGCACCGAGCGGATCAATCGTCGGCTTGCCATCGCGCAACAGGCAGATATCGGTGGTGGTGCCGCCGATGTCGCTGACCAGCGCGTCGGTTTCGCCGGTTAGCCACGACGCCCCGGCGATGGACGCGGCCGGGCCGCTCAGGATCGTTTCGATCGGTTTTTCACGCGCCACGGCGGCAGATACCAGCGCCCCATCGCCGCGCACCACCATCAGGCGGGCATGGACGCCGATATGGATCAGATGCACCTCGCAAGCCGCGATCAGGCGGGCGATCAGCCCAATCAGGCGGGCGTTCAACACGGCGGTCAGGGCGCGTTTGGGGCCCCCCAAAGCGGATGAAAGTTCATGGGAACAGGTCACAGGCTTGCCTGTCAGGGAGCGGATCAGGTCACGCGCGGCGATTTCATGCGCCGGGTTGCGGGTAGCGAAACTGGCGGCGACGGCAAAGCCGGTGATACCGGGGGGCAGGGCGACCAATTCAGTCTCTAGCAACGCCAGATCAAGCGGCGCCGCCTCGCCCCCGGCATGGTTATGACCGCCCGCCAGGACGATCACCGGATCACCCTTAAGCGCCTCGGTCAGCCCCGACCGACCCAGTTCCGCTATATCGAAACCGATGAAAACCAGCGCCACGCGCCCGCCTTGGCCTTCGACCAGCGCATTGGTGGCAAGGGTCGTGGACAGCGACACCATCGCGATCTCGGCCACCGAAACGCCCGCTTGCGCGATGGCGGCGTCAATCGCGCGGCCCACGCCCTGCGCCAGATCGGGGCGCGTGGTCAGCGCCTTGGCCGATGCCAGAACGCTGTCCGTCGCCTCGTCCAGAACGACCGCGTCAGTATAGGTGCCGCCGGTATCGACGCCCAGAAGATATGCCATGAAAACCCCTGTCTTGCCGCCTTTGGTGTAGCCATGACACCCGGCAGCGCAAGGGTGCATGCAGCCCGGCCGATCAACTTCTTTGGTCCCTCAAACTCCCGCCTCGGTGAATTCCGCCTATGGCGGATTTCACCTGTGAGGCTCCCACGCACGAAAAAAGGCGCCCCACCTCTCGGCAGGGCGCCCTCCGTCGCACCAAACCCTAGTTCAGTGCCTTGTCGGTGATCTCGTGGGTCCAGGCCATCCCCTCGGGTGCCTTGGTGATCGCCGGATTGTCCGGCGACACGCCCGACAGCAACGTCGCGACCGTCTGGTCATAATCGGCGGGGTCCAGCGCCCCGTTCGACCCGGCGGTCAGCTTGGCGACCTCGCCCATCATATAGACCTGATGTTCCAGCGTCTGCGCGCCCGTCTGGTCGTTGTCGACAACGATCTGGGCGGCGGCCTCGGGGTTTTCCTCGGCCCATTTCCAGCCCTTCATCGACGCGCGGACAAAGCGCACCATCTTGTCGGCAAAGGCCGGATCGGCCAGCGATTCTTCGGTCACATAAAGCCCGTCCTCGAGCACCCCGACTCCTTCGTTGAGGTAGTTGAAGGTGACGAGATCGTCAGGCGAAATCCCGGCATCCAGCACCTGACCGTATTCGTTATAGGTCATCACCGAAATACAGTCGGCCTGCTTTTGCAGCAAGGCATCGACGTTGAACGCCTGCTTGAGCACAGTCACGCCACCCGCCGACCCATCGGTCGCCAGACCCAGTTTGGCCATCCACGAATAGAACGGATATTCGTTGCCAAAGAACCAGACGCCCAGTGTATGACCGGCGAAATCTTCGGTCCCTGAAATTCCGGTTTCCTTGAGACAGGTCATTTCCAGCCCGCCGTGCTTGAACGGCTGGGCGATATTGACAAGGTTCAGGCCACGTTCACGCGCCGCCAATGCGGCGGGCATCCATGTGGTGATGACATCGGCCCCACCTGCCGCGATCACCTGTTCGGGGGCAATATCGGGCCCGCCGGGCAGGATCGTGACGTTCAGGTTTTCGTCTTTATAGAACCCTTCGGCCTGTGCCACGTAATATCCCGCGAACTGGGCCTGCGTGACCCATTTCAGTTGCAGCGTCACATCGTCCTGCGCCGCCGCAGCGGTCGCAAGGCCAAGGCTGGCCGCAAGTGCGATCATCGTCGTTTTCATCTGTCTGACCTCCATGTCATGTTTGTCGTTTCCGTCACCCGGCCCCAAAGCCCGTTTCTTGTTATCGTTGCGACGGGTGCCAGAATGTCACCCCCCGTTCTATCATGCTGACAGCGCCATAAAACACGCTGCCCGCCAGTGCCGCCACCGCAATCTCGGCCCAGACCATGTCAAGCGCAAGCTGCCCGACCGATGTCGAGATGCGAAACCCCATACCCTGGATCGGAGAGCCGAAAAACTCCGCGACGATGGCACCGATCAGCGCCAGCGTCGTCGCAATTTTCAGCCCGTTAAAGATAAAAGGCATGGCGCTGGGCAACCGCAGCTTGAACAGGGTCTGCCAATAGGACGCGCCATAGGTGCGCATCAGGTCGCGCTGCATCGCCTGACTGTCGGCCAGCCCGGCCACCGCGTTGATCAGGACCGGGAAAAAGACCATCGCGACGACCACCGCCGCCTTGGACTGCCAGTCGAACCCGAACCATGCCACAAGGATCGGGGCGAGGCCGATGATCGGCAATGCGGCGACGAAATTGCCGACCGGCAGCAGACCTTTTTGCAGGAAGGGCGACCGGTCGATCAGCACCGCCGTTAACACCGCCGCACTACAGCCGATCAGATAGCCCGACACCGCCCCGCGCAGGATCGTCTGAACGAAATCGCCCCAAAGCAGCGGCAACGAGGT
>JBBQHC010000019.1:0-33609 GCA_038323615.1 Rhodobacterales bacterium
TCTTGCATGCCATGCAAGCGCTCTCCCAGCTGAGCTAAGGCCCCATCCGTTTGGCCAACCGACCGCGTGCTGCTCTTAGGCAGCGGGCGGGGCAAGATCAAGTCGAAAATCCTGCCCGGCCCCTATTCGTGACAACCGCGAACGCGGCTTCAGTTCTTATCAATCGCGCTGTGCGCTCACATTTTTCATCAAACGCGCTGTGCGCTCACATTTGTCATCAAACGCGCTTCGCGCTCACATTTGTCATCAAACGCGCTTCGCGCTCTCAGTCGTCGTCGTTGACTTTGACGTCGGCGATGTCGTCCAGCGACACCTCGTCGTCGTCATCCTCGTCTTCCAGCACGTCATCGCCCAGATCGACGTCGTCTTCGTCCTCGTCGTCGTCCAGCACCAGTTCGTCTTCTTCCTCGTCGGCGACCTTCAGTTTTTTGGTCTGCGCGTCTTCGGCATCGGCGACCATGGTGCGGGTGCGGGCATTGTCGACGGTGATCGTCTCGCCGGTGTAGGGGCTGACGATGGGGGTGCGGTTCAGGTCATAAAAACGCTTGCCGGTGGTCGGGCAAAGGCGCTTGGTTCCCCATTCTTCTTTGGGCATGGGCACTTTCCTGTAATTCTGGGCCTGCGCGGCGGCAGGCGGCACTTGCGGCGGATCGCCGTCCCCTGCCATAAGCCGATAAGGGTGTCAAAGGCTTTGGCGCCGGACTGACGCGGAAAGCTGCATATGGGCCGTCACGTGCTGGAAGGCAACCCCCCGATCGAGGTCACTTTGCGCCGTTCTGCGCAGGCCCGCAGGCTGTCGCTGCGGGTGTCGCGGCTGGACGGGCGGGTGACCCTGACGCTGCCGCGCCACGTATCGGATCGCGAGGCGGTGGCCTTTGCCCGTTCACGTGAGGGATGGCTGCGCAAGCATCTGGCCGGGGTCGGCGACGAGGTGCGCCCGCTGATCGGCGGCACGCTGCCCTACCGCGGGGCCGATATTCGGATTGTCGCGGGGGCGGTGCGACGGCCAACCCTGCATGACGGCCAGTTGCTGGTACCGCCCGATCCGGCCCGCGCCCCGGCCCGCCTGCATGTGTTTTTGAAACTGGAGGCACGCGACCGGCTCGCCGAAGCCTCGGACCGCTACGCTGCCGCGCTGGGGCGCAGCTATGGCAAGATCAGTCTGCGCGACACCCGGTCGCGTTGGGGGTCATGCACCAGCACCGGCGATCTGATGTATTCGTGGCGACTGATCATGGCGCCGCCAGCGGTGCTGGACTATGTCGCCGCGCACGAGGTCGCGCATCTGGTCGAGATGAATCATTCGGCTGCCTTTTGGGCCGTCGTGGCGCGGATTTACCCGGATCATGCGCGTTGCCGCGGATGGCTGCGGCGCGAAGGCGACCGGTTGCACCGGGTCCGTTTCGATTGACCGCCTTGTCGTCTGTGATCACAGTCCGCCCATGATCTCGCCCGCGCCCCGCCCCGATCACGGAACACCCGCCCACGACCGGGTGTATCGCGCCCTGCGCACCGCCGTCATGCACGGCGAACTGGCCCCCGGCGCGGCGCTGACGCTGCGCGGGATCGGCAAGCAATTCGGGGTGTCGATGACGCCCGCCCGCGAGGCGCTGCGACGTCTGGTCGCCGAAGGTGCGCTGTCGCTTTCCAGCAGTGGCCGGGTCGGCACGCCGGAACTGTCCAACGACCGGATCGAGGAGCTGGCGACCTTGCGCGCCCTGCTGGAACCCGAACTGGCCAGTCGTGCCCTGCCCCGCGCGCACTTTGCCCTGATTGACCGGCTTGAAGCGATCGACGCCGGGGTCGGGCAGATGGTCGCCCGGCATGATGCGTCAGGCTATATCCGGATGAATCTGGAGTTTCACCGCACCCTGTATTTACGCGCTCAAGCCCCGGCGATGCTGGCGATGACCGAAACTGTCTGGCTGCAACTGGGGCCGACGATGCGGGCATTATATGGGCGGCTGAACCGCAAAGAACCGCCGCGCCATCACAAGTTGATTCTGGCTGCCTTGAAGGCGGGCGACGAACCGGGGCTGCGGTTGGCGGTGCGGTCGGACGCGACCCAGGGGCTGCGGATGCTCAAGGGTTAGGCTGTGGCCGGGGGGTTCAGCAATCCGGCAAAGTCCTGCAACATGCTGCGAATTTGCGGTGCAGGAACGACCAGTGCTTGCGACATAAGGCTGATGACGCGGTGTTCGGCCTCTTGAATATTGCCATCGACACAGGCGACCAGCAGGGCGGCGCGCATGACGTTCTGGCGTCCGGCCTCGTTCAATCCGCCGGCAAGGGTGCCAAGGTCAGCCGCAGAGGTCACCGCAGGGGCGCCGTGCAGCGCCGCCTGAATTTTCTGATCGCTCAGGGTTTGGCCGGTCAGTTTGGCATAGGCATAGCGGATCGCCTTGGTTTCCTCGCCTTCGACATAGCCGTCGGCGCGCGCAACGATGCACATCGCCGTCAGCATCTTGTCGGCCAGCACGGCGGGGGTGCGGCGGCGACTGCCGCGCAGCATGGTCAGGCCCTTGAACGCGGCCACCAAGCCGAAGATCCAGAACCAGCCAAAGCCGACGAGCCACTGTTTTGCGCTGAAGGCGGGGGTTTCCGGCAAATCGGCCGGGATCACCCCGGCGGCAACCCCGGCCTGCCAGAAACCATCGCGCATTTCGTAGTAGCTCGAATCGGTGCAGCCATTGTCGGACAGCACGTAACCGTTGCTGGTCAGCCAATAGCCGATCCACAGAACGTGTTCCTTTTGAGTGTGGTGACAGATCGTTATCGACGCGCCACCCGCGCTGATGTCGGCGACCGGCGTCAGGGTATAGATCGTGCCGCGTGGCACCGCGCCGCGGGCGGCATGGGCGGGGTTTGCAACGATCAGGGAAAGCCCGAAAGCGACGGCGAGGGTTTTGAACATCGGTCGCATTGTCGATCCTGCTGCGGTTAACCTTAATGCGGGCGTAGTCGGAAATTGCGGCTTTGCGGGGATGCAGGCGGGTTCATTTTGTGGCGGGCCACGGGTTGAAACCCGTGGTGACGCAACGTCTTGACCGGTCCCGGCCCGATGAACCGTCGAGGGGGCGCTGCCCCCACCGCTGCGCGGCCCCCCGGAGTTTCAGGGACCAAAGAAATTGGGCGATCAGGCGTGGATTGCCCCGTCACCGCAGGCCAATGCCGCCTCGCGCACCGCTTCGGAATAGGTCGGGTGAGCGTGGCAGGTCCGGGCGAGGTCTTCGGCTGCTGCGCCGAATTCCATCGCGACGCAAACCTCGTGGATCAGGTCGCCTGCGCCTGGGCCGATGATATGGGCACCCAGAATCCGGTCGGTGTCCTTGTCGGCAAGGATTTTCACGAAACCGTCACCGGCGAACACCGCCTTGGCCCTGGCGTTGCCCATAAAGCTGAATTTGCCGACCTTGTAGGCGCGCCCCTCGGCTTTGAGCATTTCTTCGGTCGCGCCGACGTTCGCCACTTCGGGGTGGGTATAGATCACGCCGGGGATCACGCCGTAGTTCACGTGCCCGGCCTTGCCCGCCAACAATTCGGCGATGGCGATGCCTTCATCCTCGGCCTTGTGGGCCAGCATCGGCCCGGTGATGACGTCGCCGATCGCATAAATGCCTTTGACGTTGGTCGCATAATGCGCGTCAGTTTCGATCTGGCCGCGCTTGGTCATGGTGACGCCCAGCGCCTCCAGCCCCAGCCCGTCGGTGTAGGGAATGCGCCCGGTCGCGACCAACACGCAGTCGGCGTCGATCGTCGCCTCGGCCCCGTCCTTGTTGGCCTTGTAGATCACGGTCGCCTTGTTGCCTTTGACGGTGACACCCTGCACGGCGGCCCCCATGACGAAGTTCAAACCCTGTTTCTTCAGCATCCGCTGGAAGGTTTTTTGTACCTCGGCGTCCATGCCCGGCGTAATCGCGTCAAGGTATTCGATCACCGTCACGGCCGATCCGAGGCGCTTGTACACCGACCCCAGTTCCAGCCCGATCACGCCCGCTCCGATCACGACCATCGCCTTGGGAACCTTGGGCAATTCCAGTGCCCCGGTGGAAGTGACGACGGTCTTTTCATCGACGGTGACGCCGGGCAGCGACGCGGGTGCGGACCCCGAGGCGATGATGATATGTTTGGCCTCGTGGGTGTCGTCGCCGACCTTGACCTTGCCCGCGGCGGGGATTGATCCCCAGCCTTTGATCCAGTCGATCTTGTTCTTCTTGAACAGGAATTCGATGCCCTTGGTATTGGTGTCGATGGTGCCCTGTTTGTAGGTCAGCATCTGTTTCCAGTCGACCGACGGGCTTTTGCCCTTGAGGCCCATTTCGGCAAAATTCGTCTCGGCCTCGTGCAGCATGTGGCTGGCGTGCAGCAGCGCTTTGGACGGGATACAGCCGATATTCAGGCAGGTGCCGCCCAGCGTCTCGCGACCTTCGATCACCGCGGTTTTCAGGCCCAGTTGGGCGCAGCGGATCGCGCAGACATAGCCGCCGGGGCCGGAGCCGATGATGATGACGTCATAAGCGGACATGGGTGTCTCCTTTGGGAATCACAGAAAGGCCAGCACAAGCATGGACATTGTGGCGAGGAACCCGACGAACCAGATCAGGCTGCGCCAGGGCGACAGGCCGAAATAGTAGGCGGGGATATAAAGGACGCGGGCGATCAGGTAGGTCCATGCAAAGGTGGCCGTCAGACCCGATGTCTTGTCGGCCAGAGTGACGACGACAACCGCGAGGGTGAACAGGATCAGCCCCTCGAAATGGTTGTTCAGGGCGCGGATCAGGCGCCCGGTTCTGGGCGAGACCTGTTCGACCAGCGGTTTGCCCAGGAGGCCGGGATCGCGCGGCGACATCGTCTTGCCGGGACCGAGTTCAAGGTTGGCGGGAATTGACATCAGGGCGAACTGCACACCTTGCAGCAGGCCGGCGAGGGCGAGAACGGTGAGTTCGCCGGTCATGCCAAACGCCCGATCGCCCGGCAGCAACGTTGCGTCCCGCAGAAACGGGCAAAGATCACAGGATCGTCTGCAAACATGGTTCATTTCCCGGTTGTCGTGCCGCGACCCTAGTGGGTTTGCACGGGTGCCTCAACAGGCGGCGGTGGCTTAATTCGCGGGGTGTCACAGGGGACAGACGGCGCTGGTTGCGGCCAGGACCGGATGCGGCGTTGGTTCATATGCGCATGGAATGGCTGGACTATCTGTGCCACTTTGGTCGCGCCGACCAAAACGCACCGAAGTCAGGATACACCAGCCTCAGATGCCCAAGCAGCCAGTTTCGTTTTCGGCCCCCGCCACTGACGCGCTTTTTGTCCCCGGCCTTGACCCCGGTCTGCACTTGCTGTCGCGCCCCGACAGTTTTTGGGCGCCGGTCCCCGGCGGAACCACATCCAGCCTCATGCTGTCGGAACGGGAAGACATTCAAACCCGCTGGGACCGCGAGCAGCGGCGCATCGCCAAGCAACGCCGATTCGACACGATCATCGAATTGAACACCCAGGCAGTCGTGATCGAGGACGCGCGGTTCGAACGGACGTTCGCAGCCGTTGGCGGGCGCTGGTTCCTGAACGGCACGGCGGGCGGGCGGATGATGACGAAATACACTCGCAATTTCAAAGACGCTCACCCTGAGGCCGATTTTCGCGAGAACCTCGCCGCCCATTACGCCCGCGCCCGCGATCATGCCACGCCGATCCCGGTGTGGGACGGGGCGGTCAAAGGCCTCGACTTTGCCCTCGATGCCCGCCACCTGCACAACTACTACCACTTTATCAAAGAGACGTTCTGCAACCTGTGCCTGCTGGACAAGATCGCGGATTTCGACGGACAGGTGCATATTCATTCGCCCGCGCACGAGGCTTCGGGCTTTGTCCTGCGGTTCCTTGACGCGCTGTTCCCTGAACTGGCAGGCCGGGTGCATTTTTCGCGCACCCCACACCATCACCAGCGGGTGCTGACCGCGTTTACCCCCGACTATTACCTGTTTCAGGCCCCGCCCGGCGTGTCGCCGCCGCTGGACCCGCTAATGACCCCGCGCACGATCTGGACCCCGCAGTTGCCCGATCAGCACACTCTGCGGACGCTGGCCCTGAACGCCTATGCCCGCCCCCTGCGCCTGTTGCGCGAACGGGCGTTGCGGGCGATTGCCGGGCGCGATTTTAGCTATCTGCCGCGCCGGTTCTGGGTCGGCCGCGCGGTCGTCGGCGACCGGGATCGCCGCGTTGGCAATCAGGACGCGGTGCTGGCGGGCCTTCAGGCCCACGGTTTTGTCGTGGTCTATTTCGAAAAGCTGGACCCGCTGGAACAGATCGCGCTGATGGCCGGGGCCGAGGTCATGGTGTCGTTTCACGGTGCCGGCTTTACCAACCTGCTCTATGCCAATCCCGCCGCGCATGTGATTGAACTGGGCACCCTGCAATCGGGGCTGCTGCGCTGGGCCGATTTCATCGCTCTGGCCCATGTGGCGGGCTGCACCTACACCTACGCGGTCGCCGATTATGCCCACGCCGCCGAGGGCGAAGACATGCCACGCCTGCGGGGCGGCCACCTGCACGAATTGGCGATCAGCGACGCCGGGGTGGACCGGCTGATGGCGCATATCGACGGGATTTAGGGGGTTGCCCGGAAAGGTCGCAGATCAGAGGGCGAGCAGGAACAGCACGCAGGTCGCCACGAACCCGGCCCCCCAGGCCAGCGTCCGCACACCGATGATGCCAAAGATGTAGGCGGGGACATAGACGAGGCGGGCCAGCAGGAAAATCTGCGCAAAAAGAATAGTCTGTGCCGATGATGCGTCACGCATGGCGATGATCAGCACCGCGGGGGCGAACAGCGCCATCGCGACGATGGAATTGTTCAGGGCGCGTTCAAGGCGGGCGGTCATGCCGGTGACCGTGCGGTGTTCGTCGCGCGACGACATCAGGTATCCCATGCCCAGCTTGTTCATATATCCGGTCGCCTGCAAGACCAGCGTCACGGCGACCAGCAGGCCGTAAAGGGCGAGGATCGAGAGTTCATCGGACAACATGGGCGGGCCTTTCGTTGGGTTCACCCGAGTCTAAGCGGTTTGGTAGCCGGGCGCGAGGGGTCAGGTCGTTTCGACAAAATGCGCGGTGGCGGTGGCGCCAAGTGCGGCCTCCTTGGCCAGCCACTTCTGCGCGCGTTTGCGGTCGGTGACTTCGAACAGGGCAAACACCGCAGGCTGGTCGGCATCGCGCCACAGCTGCAGCAGGCTGAGACCGGCATCGCGGCGCGCCTCGGCGGTGCTGTCGAATGCGGTTTTCCACGAGGGGTAATCGGGGGCGGGGGATTGGAGGATCAGTTGCATTTGGGGGCTCCGGGGGTTGGGAGTAGGAAAGTTTTGTTCAACTGTGGCGACTAACGCCGCGCCATAGCCTGTTTGGCCAGACCTTGAGGGTCGTTCAATTTCATCAACTCGAAGCTACAGTCCTGCGAACTACACTTATAAGTCCAGTCCTCGACTCCGTAGCGTCCAAGCCCACCAAAATGGTGCCTCTCCGTTTTTAACAATTCTAGCCGACCCGTTCTACATTTCGGGCAAAAATCACCATTTAACATTCGCTCTAATTCCACCTGCAAATCAGCAATTGCGGTTTTTCTCTCGTTCAGGGCTAAGTTGGCGTCGGAAAGCGCAATTTTCGCGTCTGCCAATGCCGAAGTTAGCTCTGACAGTTTCAATTTATAAGTTGCCTCGTCGACGCTTCTTTCTATTTCTCTGAGATCTTTTGCGATCCCTATAGCTTGTGTTAGCGCCGCTAGGCCGGTCATAACATCCATCTAAGTCCTCACAAATCCATCAACAACCGCCGTGGATCCTCCAGTGCCTCTTTCACCCGGACAAGGAAGGTCACCGCGCCTTTGCCGTCGACGACGCGGTGGTCATAGCTCAGCGCCAGATACATCATCGGGCGGATCACGATCTGCCCCGCCACCACCACGGGCCGGTCCTGAATCTTGTGCATTCCCAAAATACCACTCTGCGGCGGGTTCAAAATGGGCGATGACATCAAGGAACCATACACGCCGCCGTTGGAAATCGTGAACGACCCGCCCTGCATGTCGGCCATCGACAGCTTGCTGTCGCGGGCTTTCAGCCCCAGTTCGGCGATGCCCTTTTCGATCTCGGCAAAGCCCATCCGGTCGGCGTTGCGCAGCACCGGCACGACCAGCCCGGTCGGGGTGCCGACGGCGACGCCCATGTGGACGTAGTTCTTATAAACCACATGATCGCCGTCGATCTCGGCGTTCACATCCGGCACCTCGTGCAGTGCATGTACGCAGGCCTTGGTAAAAAACGACATGAAGCCGAGTTTGACGCCATGTTTCTTCTCGAACAGTTCTTTGTATTCGCTGCGCAATTCCATCACCGCCGACATATCCACCTCGTTATAGGTGGTCAGCATGGCGGCGGTGTTCTGGGCCTCTTTCAAACGCCGCGCGATGGTCTGGCGCAGCCGGGTCATCTTGACCCGCTCCTCGCGGCTGGCATCGTCGGCGGCGACAGGCGCACGCGGGGCGGCGGGGGCGGCGGCGGGGGCAGATGCGGGCTTGGACTCGGCCTTCAGCACGTCCTCTTTCATCACCCGGCCGTCCTTGCCGGTGCCGGTCACGGCGTCGCGGTCGATGCCCTTTTCGGCCATCAGTTTCTTGGCCGACGGGGCATCTTCGGGGTCGCGCAGCTTGGTTTCCTCGGGTCCTGCGTCCTGCGGTTTCGCCTTGTCATCCTCTGGCTTGGGTTCCGGCGCGGCCTCTTTCTTGGGCGCGGCCTTTTTCGGTGCGGCAGCCTCCGCCCCTTCGGAAATCTGCGCCAGCAGGGCGTTCACCCCAACCGTCTCGCCCTCGGCGGCGACGATTTCGGACAGGGTGCCAGCGACGGGCGATGGCACCTCGACGGTGACCTTGTCGGTCTCCAGCTCGCAGAGCATTTCATCGACGGCGACAGCATCGCCCGCCTTTTTGAACCAAGTGGCCACGGTGGCCTCGGTGACGCTTTCGCCCAGAGTGGGAACGCGGACTTCAGTGCTCATTTTTTGGATCCTTTTTCAGTCGGGCCTTTAATGGTCAGTGCGTCGTCGACAAGGGTGGCCTGCTGCGCCTTGTGCTGGCTGGCAAGGCCGGTCGCCGGAGAGGCGGCGGCGGCCCGTCCAGCATAGATCGGCCGGGTGTGGGTCGCCTTGATGCGGCCCAGAACCCATTCAAGGTTGGGCTCCATAAAGGTCCAGCCGCCCTGATTTTTCGGTTCTTCCTGGCACCAGACCATGTCGGCGATGGGAAAGCGTTGCAGTTCCTTGACCGCCGATTGGGCCGGGAAGGGATAGAATTGTTCGAACCGCAGCAGGTAAATGTCGTCGATCCCGCGCGCATCGCGTTCTTCCAGCAGGTCATAGTAAACCTTGCCCGAGCACATGATGACACGCTTGATCTTGTCGTCCGCCGCCAGTTTCGTGCCTGAATTGCCCTTTTGGGCATCATCCCACAGCACCCGGTGAAAGCTGGACCCGGTGGTGAAATCCTCGGCGGTGCTGATCGCCATCTTGTGCCGCAACAGCGATTTCGGCGTCATCAGGATCAGCGGTTTGCGATAATTGCGGTGCAACTGCCGGCGCAGGATGTGGAAATAGTTGGCAGGGGTCGTGCAATTGGCGACGATCCAGTTGTCGCCGCCGCACATCGTCAGGAACCGCTCCAGCCGGGCGCTTGAATGTTCCGGCCCCTGCCCTTCATAGCCATGCGGCAACAGGCAGACGAGGCCCGACATCCGCAGCCATTTGGACTCACCCGACGAAATGAACTGGTCGAACATGATCTGCGCGCCGTTGGCGAAATCGCCAAACTGGGCCTCCCACATTACCAGCGCGTTGGGTTCGGCCAGCGAATAGCCGTATTCAAAGCCCAGGACCGCATATTCCGACAGCATCGAATCGATCGCTTCGTAGTGCGCCTGCCCCTCACGGATATGGTTCAGCGGGTAATAGCGTTCTTCGGTTTCCTGACTGATGAATGCCGAATGGCGCTGCGAAAACGTGCCGCGGGTGCTGTCCTGACCGGACAGGCGGACGGGGTAGTTTTCAAGCAACAGCGAACCAAAGGCGAGCGCCTCGCCCGTCGCCCAGTCAAACCCCTTGCCGGTTTCGAACATATCCTTTTTCGCCTCAAGCAGGCGGGTGATGGTCTTGTGCAGTGCGAAACCTTCCGGCGCGGTGGTCAGCGCCTTGCCGATCTCGGCCATCGTTTCGGTGGACAGCGCCGTTTTGCCGCGCTGATATTTGCCTTCTTTCTGGCGGTCCACATGGCTCCACCGGCCATCCAGCCAATCGGCCTTGTTCGGCTTATACGCCTCGCCAGCGGCGAATTCGGCGTTCAGATGGGCCTGAAACGCCGCCTTCATATCCTCGATTTCGCCCTCGGGGATCAGCCCATCGCGGACAAGGCGTTCGGTATACAGGGTCAGCGTCGTCTTTTGTTTCTTGATCTTCTGATACATCAGCGGGTTGGTGAACATCGGCTCGTCGCCTTCGTTGTGGCCGAACCGGCGATAGCAAAAGATGTCCAACACCACGTCCTTGTGGAACTTCTGGCGGAATTCGGTCGCCACGCGGGCAGCATGCACCACCGCCTCGGGGTCGTCGCCGTTGACGTGAAAGATCGGCGCTTCGACCATCAGCGCGATGTCGGTGGGATAGGGCGAGCTGCGCGAAAAGTGCGGCGCGGTGGTAAATCCGATCTGGTTGTTGACGATAATGTGCATCGTCCCGCCGGTACGGTGCCCGACCAGACCCGACAGGCCGAACCCTTCGGCAATCACACCTTGGCCAGCAAAAGCCGCATCGCCGTGCAGCAGAACAGCCATCACCTTGGTGCGGGTCTTGTCGCCTTTCTGCGCTTGTTTGGCGCGGACCTTGCCCAACACCACCGGGTTCACCGCCTCAAGATGGCTGGGGTTGGCGGTCAGCGACAGATGCACCGTGTTGCCGTCGAATTCGCGGTCGGACGATGCGCCCAAGTGGTATTTCACGTCACCCGAACCGTCCACGTCTTCGGGTTTGAACGAACCGCCCTGAAATTCATTGAAAATCGCGCGGTAGGGTTTGCGCATGACGTTGGCCAATACGCTTAGCCGCCCCCGGTGCGGCATCCCGATGATTATCTCCTCGATGCCGAGTTGCCCGCCGCGTTTAATCACCTGTTCCATTGCCGGAATCAACGACTCGCCGCCGTCAAGACCGAACCGTTTGGTCCCCATGTATTTGACGTGCAAAAACTTTTCGTAGCCCTCGGCCTCGACCAGTTTGTTCAAAATCGCCTTGCGGCCGTTCTGGGTGAAACTGATTTCCTTGCCGTAGCCTTCGATCCGTTCTTTCAGCCAACCGGCTTCCTCGGGGTTGGAAATGTGCATGTATTGCAGGGCGAAAGTGCCGCAATAGGTGCGCCGGACGATCGCGATGATCTCGTTCATCGTTGCAATCTCGAGGCCAAGGACGTTGTCGATGTAGATCGGGCGATCCATGTCGGCGGCGGTGAAACCATAGGACGCAGGCTCGAGCTCGGGGTGCGCCTTGGTGTCGCGCATCCCCAGCGGGTCGAGGTCGGCAATCAGGTGGCCACGGATCCGATAGGCGCGAATGATCATCAGGGCGCGCAAGCTGTCCAGAACGGCGGTGCGCAGTTGGGTTTCGGACAGGCCGACGCCCTTTTCACTCGCCTTGGCAGCAATCTTTTGCCCTGCCGCCTTGGGGTCGGCTGGCCACTGGCCATCCAGCGCCGCCGTCAGGTCGTCGCCGGGAATCGGTGGCCAGTCGGTGCGGCCCCAGGACGGCCCCGCCGCCTCGGCCTTGGCATCGCCGCCGGGGTCGCCCAGCCCCTTGAAGAAGCCGCGCCAACTGTCGTCGACGGCAGTTGGGTCATCGGCATAGCGGGCATAAAGCTGTTCGATGTAATCCGCGTTGTGCCCTTGCAGAAAGGACGACGCGTGGAACTGGTCAGTGGGGGATTGTTCAGTCATTTGTCTGTCTCACTCCGATAAGTAGGGTGGGTGAAGCCCACCGAAATCTGGCGGACGGGCGGCTTTCACCTACCCGATCCAATCGCCTTCAACACAGCCTCGCCAAGCCCCGCGGGGCTTTCCGCCACCACGATGCCCGCGCGTTTCATCGCCTCGATCTTGCTTTCCGCGTCGCCCTTGCCGCCCGCGACAATCGCCCCGGCATGGCCCATGCGGCGACCCGGCGGCGCGGTGCGACCCGCGATGAACCCGGCGGTGGGTTTCCAGCGGCCCTTTTTCTTTTGTGCAGTCAGGTATTCGGCGGCTTCTTCTTCGGCCTGACCGCCGATTTCGCCGATCATGATCATCGAATGGGTGGCGTCGTCGGCCAGAAACATTTCCAGAATGTCGATGTGCTCGGTCCCCTTGATCGGGTCGCCGCCGATGCCGACGGCGGTGGACTGGCCAAGGCCGCTGTCGCTCGTCTGCTTGACCGCCTCGTAGGTCAGCGTCCCTGACCGCGACACCACGCCGACCGATCCGGCCTTGTGGATATGGCCCGGCATGATCCCGATCTTGCACTGGTCGGGGGTGATGACGCCGGGGCAGTTCGGCCCGATCAGGCGCGATTTCGACCCGTCCAGCGCCCGTTTGACCCGCATCATGTCCAGCACCGGGATGCCTTCGGTGATGCAGATGATCAACGGCATCCCGGCGTCGATGGCTTCAAGGATGCTGTCGGCAGCGAAGGGCGGCGGCACATAAATCACGCTCGCATTGGCCTGCGTCACCGCCATCGCCTCGTGGACCGAGTTGAATACCGGCAGGTCAAGGTGGCTGGTCCCACCCTTGCCCGGCGTCACCCCGCCGACCATTTTCGTGCCATAGGCGATGGCCTGTTCGGAATGGAACGTGCCTTGCGAGCCGGTGATGCCCTGACAGATGACGCGGGTGGATTTGTCGACGAGAATGGCCATTATTCTTCCTTTCGCGCGGAAAGTGTCATTGCTCCGCCGATAAGCCCCATTGCGGGGGCATCTAAAACTGCGACGAATGAACCTTCGGCAATACTGTTAGTAGACCAGACGCGATATCGCTGGCCCGCACTCTCAAAAGAGTCTAATTGAGGTCCAAATTCGACAAGTTCTTGAACAGCTGCAAGCACATCTTCCATTGAGATATTTGGATTCGCTATTACGCAATTGCTTAAGATCACTCCATCGACAGGACCCTCGGATATTCCAAGCAAATAAGGGGCAAAATCTTCTTCTTTGACGAGCCAACCTAAATATTCGATATTTGGGTCTTGAGGTGCAAGCATTTCTTTCAGGTCGCCTTCAAGTTTTTGATGGCCCATCGCATTTGCAAAAGATTCCACTCGGTCTATGCGTCCGGCGTTCTGCCCACAATTTCCAACAAAGGCTCTTGCTAGGTGTAGTGTTTCTTCTGAAGGACCGGCTTGAACCGGAATTGCAACAAATCCAGAAAGCACTCCTATCACCACAATTTTCTGAAAGAGCATCACCCCTTCACCGCCTTCACGATCTTCTGCGCCCCGTCCTTCAGATCATCCGCCGCAATCACATTCAGGCCGGACTCATTGATGATTTTCTTGCCCTCGGCCACCTTGGTGCCTTCAAGGCGCACAACCAGAGGCACCTTCAGCCCGACCTCTTTCACCGCCGCCACCACGCCGTCGGCGATCACGTCGCAGCGCATGATGCCGCCGAAGATGTTGACCAGAATGCCTTTGACCTGCGGGTCGGATGTGATGATCTTGAACGCCTCGGTCACCTTTTCCTTGGTCGCGCCACCGCCGACATCCAGAAAATTGGCGGGTTCGGCGCCGTAAAGCTTGATGATGTCCATCGTCGCCATCGCCAGCCCGGCGCCGTTCACCATGCAGCCAATCTCGCCGTCCAGCGCGATATAGTTCAGGTCGAATTTCGACGCGGCGAGTTCCTTGGGGTCTTCTTCGGTTTCATCCCGCAACGCCGCAATATCGGCGTGCCGATAGATCGCGTTGCCGTCGAAGCCCATCTTGGCGTCCAGACATTTCAGATCGCCCTTGTCGGTGACGATCAGCGGGTTGATTTCAAGCATCTCCATGTCTTTGTCGGTGAACAGTCTATACAGGATGCCCAGCAGCGCGACGCATTGTTTGACCTGCTGACCGCTCAACCCCAGCCCAAAGGCGACGCGCCGCCCGTGGTGCGCCTGATACCCGGTGGCCGGGTCGACCGAGATGGTGATGATCTTGTCGGGGGTGTTGTGCGCCACCTCCTCGATATCCATGCCGCCTTCGGTGCTGGCGACGAAACTGATCCGGCTGGTCTGGCGATCGACCAAAAGGGCCAGATACAGCTCTGTTTCGATCCCGGCGCCGTCCTCGATATAAATGCGGTTGACGGTTTTGCCGGCGGGGCCGGTCTGTTTGGTGACAAGGGTGCGGCCCAGCATCTTTTTGGCCTCTGCCGCCGCCTCGGCCACGGATTTGGTCAGGCGGACGCCGCCCGCATCGCCCGCATCGGATTCCTTGAATTTGCCCTTGCCACGGCCCCCGGCGTGAATCTGCGCCTTGACCACCCAAATCGGCCCGTCCAATTCGCCCGCCGCAGTCTTGGCGTCTTCGGCACGCAGCACCGCACGGCCATCGCTGACCGGCGCGCCGGCATCCCGCAAAAGCGCCTTGGCCTGATATTCGTGGATATTCATCGGCCGGATCCCCTTTGGTCTGACGCTATCGTTGGCTTCAAACCACATCGGATGGGGCGAAAAAACTGCCAATTCATGAATAATGGGGAAATTCCGACATTTGTGATCACACGTTTCTGACGTGTGATCACAAAATGGGATTTGGCGGGCACTAGTTTAGAATAACCATATAAAGCCCGGCGTCGCCCTGCATCATCTGATCGAACCGGGCCAGGCTGTCGGCGCTGACCAACCGGCCAGTTTCGACATAGGGCAGCAGACTGACCCCCTGAACAAACCCGACAATATCGACCGGTGGCGGATCCTGCATCAGTTTGGCAAGGTTGATCCCGGCGGCGTCGCCGAACCGCCAGTGCGGGATCAGCAGGGTGCCGTTCAGAAGCCCCTCGGCATCGGCCAGAACCTTGCGCCAGGCGTTGCCGGTCTCGGGGGGGAACGCGATGGGCAGGGCCGATTGCTGATTCTTGTTGGGGATCCATTCGGCGTCGTTATCCGTCTCGCGCGCGACCCGGTCCCAGAATGTGCGGTTGTCGGCGATCATGCCCTGAAAATGCGCAAGGGCCGACCGGGACAGGACCGGATCGGGCTGCTGTTCGATGGCATAGATGACCATCGCGGCAAGGTCGGCGTAATTGGCGAACATGGCGGTATCATCATAGGAATAAGGGTTATGATCGTTTTTGACCTCGCCCTGCGGATCGAGAACGCGCATCTGCGCCACCGCATCCTGCACCCGCGCAATCGCTGGGGCAGGATGAAAGGCCAGGAAGACCTCGGACACGCCGGACAGCAGATGCGCGTAGGCCGCAAGCCAGGCTGCATCGGCGGTGTCGAACCGGATCGACGGCGGCACGAAACTGCCCCCCATCCCCCGGTTCAGGGTCATCCCCGCGACGTTCAGCAAATCCTCGCCCGGATCGCGCGCGCCGTTCATGTTGATATCGAACCACAGATCGGCGGTGTCGATGGTGACGCCGACCTCGTCGGCATCCGCGATCGTATCCAGTGCCTCCAGCGCCAGACCGAGATCATAATCCGCATCGGCGAACATCTGTTCCACCACTGCGGGGTCAAAAGGGTCGGGTGTCGGGTTGTCGTCGATCGGCAGACGCAGGATCGGGATGCCCAGAGTTTCGGTCATCACCCCGGACATCCCGAACCGATAACGGGTTTGCAGGGCGCGTTCGATGGCGTTCAAAAACCGCAGACCGCCGATGGCGAACTGGTCGGATGGCGTGGGGACGGCGATGGATTCGAGCGTTTCCAGCGTCGGCCCGATCCCGTCAGCGCCGATCTGCGCGGATAGATCAGCTTTGGCGGGCGCGGCGACGACAATGGCGGCGGCAGAGGCGAGCAGCAGGCGTTTCATGGGATACTCCGATTCTGACTATAACTTGAACATAGTTCATGAACGAAGTTCAGTCAAGCTTCAAAATTGGTTTCGCGTCACAAGATCGCTGGCAAAATGATGAGCGCCGATCAGCAACATGAATTGCATTCGATCAACAAAATCAGATTATTGAAATAGTATTACAAACTGGGATCAATGGCTATTCATTTCTCTTTATTATTCCAAATTACCCATGACCTGATAATTCGGCCGCGATCAATGCTCCACCGCACGAATCCCCCACGCTTGTTGCCGAATAGTCGAACAAACGCCTTTTTTATTATGCGCAGCCGTTCAGGATTGCGCACGGATGGGTTTAGTCGATACCACTTAATCGGATGTCCAAGTTCAATTGCCATAGCGGCAAAAAGAGGCGCGATGATATCTGTAGAATCGTAGTCTAGAACGGCTACTTCGTCAAAAACAACTCTGAAAACGTGCAGCAATTGGTCGAAATCCGTTAGCCATCCGTCGGGATCTAGATAAAATGCGGCCCGCGGATCAGTCTTGTTTTCTGCATTCATTTTGAGAATTTGATTGCGGTACGAAGCGAACCAAGCCTTCTTCTCCCGCAGCACGACGACTACTTTGAAGTGCAAGTCTTTATTTTCGGGAAATAGGCGGCGTAGTGCCAAGGCCTCGTCGACAGTGCGTATCAGTGACATAGACTCGTCGCTGAACACGAGTCTTTTTGCCGTGGACCGGGCGATGAAATCCGCAATGTCCGGACGCACACGATCCGCAAGGCCTATCGGGACCCTATCGAGAACGCCATCGCGACAGATCGCGATACCTAACTGCGTGGACGCCTTGGGGTTATTGAACGGTTGATAAACGTCTGCATCAGCTTTCAACAACGCGCCTCGGTTATTGCGCATATAATTCTGGAAAGACGATGTTCCCGTCTTGTGCAGCCCAATATGCATGATGATTGTTGTTGTCATATCTGGAATTTCACAGCTTTCTCTACCACCTCCAGCATCAGATCGGTCGCCAGACCCATGTCCTGTATCGATACCCATTCCAGCGGCCCGTGGATGTTTTGCATTCCGGTAAACAGGTTCGGGCAGGGCACCCCCATTTCGGTCAGCCGCGACCCGTCGGTGCCGCCCCGGATCGGGACGCTGACCGGGTTCAGCCCCAGTGACACGGCGGCGTCGCGGGCGAGGTTGACCGGCGTCATGTCCTTTTCCAGCCAATAGCGCATGTTGCGGTATTGCGGGGCGATGGTGCAGGTGATCCGGGCTCGCGGTTCGGTCGCCTGCACGGCGGCGCAGACCTGTTGCAGCATCGCGCCCTTGGCCGCCAGACCGTCCAGTTCAAAATCGCGGATGATGAATTTGATCTTCATGTCCGACGATCCGCCGACCATATCGGTGACATGGACGAAACCCTGCCGGTCGTCGGTGGTTTCGGGCGTCATTGTCGCCTGCGGCATCATTTCGACGATCTTTGCGGCCAGATGGATGGCATTCACCAGTTTGCCTTTGGCCAGACCGGGGTGGATCGACACGCCCTGGACGGTCACGGTCGCGCCATCGGCGCTGAAGCTCTCGAACTCGATCTCGCCAACGCCGCCACCGTCGAAAGTATAGGCGAAATCGGCGGCCAGATCCTCGGGCAACCGTTTGTCGACGCCACGCCCGATCTCCTCGTCCGGGGTAAAGGCGATGCGCAGGGTCGGGCGTTTGATGTCGGGGTTTTCCAGCAGATGCCGGGCGGCGGTCATGATGATCGCAACCCCCGCCTTGTCATCGGCCCCGAGCAGGGTGAGGCCGGAAGCGGTGACAATGTCGTGCCGCTGTTTCGTCGCCAAATAGGGAAAATCGGCGGGCGACAGGGTCAGGTCGGGGTTGTCGGGAAAGCTGATGTCGCCGCCGTTATAGCCGCTGATGACGCGCGGCTTGACCCCGGTGGCGTTGAATTGCGGCGCGGTGTCGATATGCGCCAGAAACCCCACGACCGGACCGGGGGCGTTGCCGGGAATCGTCGCGATGACGGTGCCATAGGGGGTCTTGGTGATCGCGGTCGCGCCGATGTCGGCCAGCTCAGCCGCCAGAAGGTCCAGCAGTTGGTGTTGGATCGCGGTCGATGGTCCGGTCGGGCTGTCGGCGTCCGACTGGCTGTCAATGGCACAATAGCGGACCAGACGCGATTGCAGTTCGGCGTGGAACGACATGGGCGACCTTTGGCTGTGTTGCGTCGCCGGAACGATCCCATCATCGCACCCGAAACGCAATCGTCGCCCGGTTAGAGCGTGTTGCGTTTGATCGGAATCGTCTATTCGGGGAATGACCCGAGGCAGCGTTTGCTTGCAAAAGCGTTCGGGTCATTCCCTGAATTCAATTGAACGCGACATGTTCTAGATCCCGCCATACCAATGGTATCCGCGATCCTCCCAATAGCCACCGCGCCCGCCGGCGATATTGGCAAAGCTGTCCACCAGTGTGATGGTATGGACGTATTTGGCCATCTTGTAGCCCAGCAGCCGTTCGGCCCGCAGGCGCAGTGGGGCACCGTTGGCGGTGGGCAGCGGGGCGTCGTTCATGCCGTAGGCCAGCAGGGTCTGCGGGTGGCGGGCGGTCATCAGATCAATGCTTTCGTAATATTTGACGATGCCGCTCAGCGACCGTTCGATCGTATCGTAGCATTGAAAAACGGCAAACCGGGCGGCGGCGGTCGGGCGGGCCTGATCCAGCACCAACGACAGCGGCACCCCGGTCCATTTGGCGATGCAGGACCAGCCCTCGACGCAATCGTGCCGGGTGATCTGGGTGCGCGACGGCATCGCCATCAGGGCCGCACGCGACAGGCTGAGCGGGTTTTCGACCAGTCCGGTGACGGTCAGCCGGTAGTCGGCGAAATTGTCGCGGGCCAGGGTCAGATAGTCATCGCCGTCGGGGTTGGTGCTGCCATTCGGGCGCATCCCCTGCCTGATGTCGGCCTCGGTGTATTCCGGGGCCAGCCGGTTGGGACCGGCCAGCAGGCGCTGGCTGCGGTAGGTCAGGCCGTTGGCGCGTTCGAAAAAGTTACGCATCGCGGAATCGTTGGGGCGGGCCGCGTCGAAAATCTTGCAACCGCCCAAGGTCAGGGCCGCGCTGCACATCAGGCCGTGGCGCAGCAGGCTGCGGCGATTGATCTGTTCAAACATGATCGGTCTCCTTCTGGTCGGCATCGACCCGGTACCAGCCGGTCAGGATCGAACGCAGCTCGTTCAGCGGTCCGGCGGCAACCAGCATCAGCATGTGGATGATGAAAAATCCGACCAGCAGCAGCATGGTCAGGAAATGGATCGACCGCGCCGATTGCCGGCCGCCAAAAATATCCAACATCCAGGGGGCGGTGGCATTGAACGTCGGTGACATCGACAGGCCGGTCAGAATCATCAGCGGCAGCAGCACGAAAAGCACCCCGGCATAGGACAGCTTTTGCAGCACGTTGTAGTCGCGGCTGTGGTGGAATCTCAGCCGGGCATGGGCGGCGATGTCGGACGGCAGGGCACGGATGTCGCGGCTCCGGATCGCCAACGCCCGCAGGTGACCGTTGAGCGCCGAGGCGATCAGCCAGACCGCGAGCGTGCCCACCAGCAGCCAGGCGAAAAAGAAATGGATCAACCGCCCGGTTGCCAGATCGCGGGTCGACGGGATCGTCAGCGCGCCCGGAACCCCCTGCACCGTGTCACCCTGAACCCCGAGAATCCCCGTGGTATCAAATTCATAGCCGAAAAAGTCGGTATAGCCGGTCAGCCCTACTTCGGACCGCCGCGCACCGATTTCCAGAAAGGCGTTGTCAAATTCGAACCCGGATTGGTCGCCGAATTGCAGTTTGGGGTAGGCGTTGAAAATCTGCAAACCCGTCAGCATCAGAAAGAACAGACAGATCGCCCATATCCAATGGGTGAGGCGGGTCCAGACGGACTGGCGATAGATCAGCGGGCCATTGCGGGTGGTGGTCATTCGTGGCTCCCTCGGGTCGCCGTGTTGATGCGATCATACGAAAGCCACGCGCGAGAAAGGCAAAAAGTTTCGTGAAGTGGCCATAGCCCCACGCGATTGCATTCCGGACCTGCCGGGATTATCTGACGGGCGACCATGACCCAAGGCGCGCCCGCATGAACTGGATCACCAACTACGTCCGCCCGACGATCAATTCGCTGTTTTCACGGCGCGAGGTGCCGGAAAATCTTTGGACCAAGTGTGACGACTGCGGGACCATGCTGTTTCACCGCGAACTGGCCGACAATCAGCAGGTCTGCACCAACTGCGGCCATCACATGGGGATCACGCCGCGCGAACGCTTTGCGCGTCTGTTCGACGGCGGGATATTCACCGAGGTCAAGGTGCCCGAACCGCTGACCGACCCGCTGCATTTCCGCGATCAGAAGAAATACACCGACCGGATCAAGGAATCGCGCAAAAAGACCGGCGAACGCGAGGCGATGCTGGTGGCCGAGGGCGAGATTGGGCGCACTCCCGTCATCGTTGCGGCGCAGGATTTCAACTTTATGGGCGGGTCGATGTCGATGTATGTCGGCAACGCGATCATCGCCGGGGCCGAACGGGCGATTGCCCTGAAACGCCCGATGATCCTGTTTTCCGCCGCTGGCGGGGCGCGGATGCAGGAAGGTATCCTTGGCCTGATGCAGATGCCGCGCAGTACTATCGCGGTGCAGATGCTGAAAGAGGCCGGGCTGCCCTATATTGTTGTGCTGACTCACCCGACGACCGGGGGCGTCACCGCGTCCTATGCGATGCTGGGCGATGTGCAGATCGCCGAACCGGGCGCCCTGATCGGGTTCGCCGGGGCGCGGGTGATCGAACAGACGATCCGCGAAAAACTGCCCGAGGGGTTCCAGCGGGCCGAATACCTGCTGGACCACGGGATGCTGGACCGGGTCACGCCACGCCTGAAGCTGCGCGAGGAATTGGTCACGATCCTGCGGATGCTCCTGAAAAAAACCCCTGCCGTTGCTGGCGATCTGCCGCCGCCCGCACCGGTCGAAATCGCCGCGCCGACCCCTGCCCCTGTCGAGCCGGCCAAAGAGGCTCCGAAAAAGTGACCCGCCCTTCAGATGTCATCCTCAAACGGATGATGACGATGCACCCCAAGGTCATCGACCTGACGCTGGACCGGATGCTGGACCTGTTGCCAAAACTCGGGTCACCCGAGGCGTCATTGCCGCCGATCATCCACATCGCCGGGACCAACGGCAAAGGCTCGACCCAGGCGATGATCCGCGCCGGACTGGAAGGCGCGGGCAAACGCGTTCACGCCTATACATCGCCGCATCTGGCCCGGTTCCACGAACGGATCCGGGTCGCCGGCGAGCTGATTTCCGAGCCCGCGCTGACGGCGGTTCTGGACGAATGCGAACGCGCCAACGCGGGCACCAACATCACCTATTTCGAAATCACCACGGCGGCCGCACTGCTGGCCTTTGCCCGCACACCTGCCGACTACACCCTGCTTGAGGTCGGTCTGGGCGGCGAATTTGACGCAACCAATGTGTTCACCAATCCGGTCCTGACCGTGATTACCCCGGTCAGCATCGATCACCAGCAATATCTGGGCGACACCCTGCCCGAGATCGCCGCCGCCAAGGCGGGCATCATCAAACGCGGCGTGCCTTGCATCGTCGGGCCGCAGGATGACGCAGCGATGGCGGTGATCGAGGCCAAGGCGCGGCGCATGGGTGCGCCCCTGCTGGCTTACGGACAACAATGGCATGTCGGACGCGAGGGTGACCGGCTGATCTTTCAGGACGAAACCGGGCTGCTTGACTTGCCGCTGCCCAACCTGCCCGGCCCACATCAGATCATGAACGCGGGGGCTGCGCTGGCCGTGCTGCGGGCGCTGGAGGCGGGCGATGCGGCGTACGAAGCAGCGGTCAGTCGGGCGTATTGGCCCGCCCGGATGGAACATCTGCGTAGCGGCCCGCTGGTCGCGCTGGCCCACCCTGCCGAACTTTGGCTGGACGGCGGGCATAATCCGTCGGCTGGCGAAGCCCTCGCGGCGACGCTGCGCCAACAGGGCGACCGCCCGACGCACCTGATCTGCGGGATGCTGAACACCAAGGACATCGCGGGCTTTCTGCGACCTTTGGCAGGGGTCGCCCAAAGCCTGACGGCGGTGTCGATTCCGGACGAACCGAACACGATCCCGGCCGAAGATACGGCGCGGCACGCGGCGGCTGTCGGGCTGAAGACACAGGTTGCCGGATCGGTGCAGGACGCGATCCGCCAAATCACGGCACGTGACCCGAGTGCGCGGATCCTGATCTGCGGCTCGCTGTATCTGGCGGGGCATGTGTTGCGAGCGAATCAGGACCAGGAATAAAACCAGACCCGATTCGTTTTTGCTTTGACCTGCGAATCACCCTGCGTCTATATAGATACCGATACTACTTCTATTAATGCTGTCGGCCCAGTCAACGATATGTGGTGTCACGGCGAAACAAGAAACCTGACTGCATGTTTGTAGATCGATTTGCGATATTTTTGGGATGCAGCCACGCCGCGACGGCAGCGGTTGGTTCTCCGGTTGAAAAGATACGGTGTTACCGGGGCGGCATGCCATTCTGGCCGGCCCTTGGCCTGCACTTCAAGAAAGACCAGTTATGACGCCGATTGGCCCGGACCTGCCCGAACTGCCGCAAAACGATCACGCTGCCCGCAACCGTGAGCGTCGCCTCAAGCAACGCCAGCAACAGCAGAACCAACAGCAGAAAATACCGCAGGCCGCGCCTGACCAGAACAAGATCGCCACGATTATCGCGGTCGGCGCCGTGTCTTTTGCGGTCGGGTCGGTCGGGGCATTTGCATATTCGCAGTGGCAGATAGGGTCGCAACAGGACACGATCGCACAACTGGCCTTGCAGATCGTGACGATGCAGCAGGACGGTGCCAGTCGGAACGCCACACCGGACCTGACAGCCGTCAGCGGCATCTTGGCCGGTCAAGGCGATATCGGCGCAACGGGCGGCAGTGTCGCCGCGACAGATCTGGCGACCACGATTAACGCCAACGAACAAGAGACATCGGTTGTCGCGGCTGTTTCAGCCGCGACGCCGGCGACCCCCACGCCAGCAAACATCGCAGCCCCGGTCAAAACCCAAGAAGAAAAGATCGCCGAGGTGACTGCGCTTGCGAACCGCAACCAGATGCGGATGCTGACCGAGGGCGTGGTCGCCGGCCCTTATTCTGAGACCACGGAACCCGCCGACGGGGCGGTGGCCCGGATCGCCTTGACCTCGCTGAACGCCCCAGCGACAGCGGCCCGGATCGAAAGCACTTCCGCCGACTCGGTGGCCAAAGCCGAGATCGAGGTGCCCGACAGGTCGGTCACCGACGACGGCGCCATCGATACGCAAACGCTGATTCTCGGGGTCGTCCAGGACCCGCTGGCCCAGGTCGATCCTGCCGAAGTCGCCGCATCGCAGGGCCTGAACCGGCGCGCCGTTACCGTCTCTGCCGCGCAAACCGATCCGATTGACGGACATCGCTATTACGTGGTCGAACCGGGTGACAGCCTGGCCTACCTCGCGCTGCAATTTTTTGGCGACTCGAAGGAATACTGGCGGATTTACGAGGCCAACACCGACCTCCTGAGCAATGCGAATTCGCTGATTGTCGGTCAGAAGTTGCGAATTCCCGATATCTAGTGGGTTCTGTGTTTGTATTGAAAGAAATGCAAAACGCGCTAGCCCTTGGCGGCATTCACCGCCGCCTCGAGAATATCCATCGCTTCGGCGAATTGATCTTCGGGAATCGTTATCGGGGCCAGGAACCGGATGACGTTGCCGTAAACACCGCAGGTCAACAAGATCAGCCCGCGTTTTAACGCTTCTGCCCTGACCCGGTTGGTGAAATCCGCGTCCGGTGTCTCGCTGTCGGGCAGGTTGAATTCGACGGCGACCATGAATCCCGGCCCGCGAATGTCGACAATCTGCGGGGTGCTGTGGCGCATGCTTTCCAACCGCTGACGCAGCCGGTTGCCCAGATCATTGGCGCGGTTGCAGAGGTCTTCTTCTTCGATCACGTCCAGCACTGCGTTGGCGGCGGCAATGCCGATCGGGTTGCCGCCATAGGTGCCACCAAGGCCGCCAGGATTGCACGAATCCATGATCTCGGCCCGCCCGGTCAGCGCCGCCAGAGGCAGCCCGCCGGCCAGACCCTTGGCCATCGTGGTGATGTCGGCGGCAACGTCGTAGTGCTCCATCGCGAACAACTTGCCGGTGCGCGCGAACCCGGTCTGCACCTCGTCGGCGATCAGAACGATTCCATGCGTGTCGCAAAGTGCGCGCAGTTCACGCATCAGCGCATAGGGGGCCTGATAGAAGCCGCCCTCGCCCTGCACGGGTTCGATGACAATCGCGGCAACCCGACCCGGATCAAGGTCGGCTTTGAACAGGGCATTGATCCCCTTCATCGTGTTTTCAACCGAGGTGCCGTGCAGTTCGATCGGAAACGGGACGTGGTAGATGTCGGGCATCATCGTCCCGAACCCGGCCTTGTAGGGCTGCACTTTGCCGGTCAGCGACATGCCCATAAAGGTGCGGCCATGAAACGCGCCGCCAAAGGCGATGACGGCTTGGCGGCCGGTGTGAAATCTGGCGATCTTGACCGCGTTTTCAACGGCTTCGGCGCCGGTTGTCACGAACATCGTGCGCTTTTCGAAATCCCCGGGGACGCGGGCGTTCAGCCGCTCGCCAAGCCGGATATAGCTTTCGTAGGGCAATACCTGATGGCAGGTGTGGGTAAACTGCGCCAACTGCTTTTGCACGGCCGCCATGACCTTGGGGTGACGGTGGCCGGTGTTGACCACGGCGATTCCAGCGGCAAAGTCGATATAGCGGTTGCCTTCGACATCCCAGACCTCGGCGTTCAGGGCTTTTTCGACGTAGATCTGGGTCATCATGCCGACGCCACGGGCGATAGCAGTGTCACGGCGCTTGGCAATCTCGGCGTTTTTCATCGGTCTGGTTCCAGGGTTTGGCGTTTGGGGCGCAGAATATCGGTTTGGGCACCGACCGCCACCAGAAAATGATCAAATTATCGCCGAACGTTGCGGATCAGTTTTGCCAGTGCGACCTTCGGCGGTGGTTGTTTGACCCCAGCCTTCAGCTTGCATTTCGATCAGACGGCTGGCGGTGCGTTCGAATTCGAACGATCCCTCGCCTTCGACATACAGCATGTCGGGGCGGGCGGCGGCCGAGGCGATCAGGCGCACGCGAGCCTCGTAAAGTGCGTCGATCAGGGTGACGAACCGCTTGGCCTCGTTGAAGTTGTCGCTGCCAAGGTTCGGGATGTCTTCGATGAACAGCACCCGGACCGCATCGGCCAGCGCCAGATAATCGGCAGGGCCAAGCGGACGCCCGCAGAGGTCATAAAACGTGGCGCGGGCGACGCCGTTGTGGAACCCCGGCAGCGTCACCTCGCGGCCTTTGACGTGCAGGACATGGGGGGCGGATTTGCCGTCGGTGAACTCCTCCCAGAGCTTGGCGATGGCGGTGCGGGCGGCGGGGGTGATCGGGCTGAAATAGGTCTGCGTCCCGGCAAGGCGCCCCTGCCGGTGGTCCTGCGGGCTGTCCAGCGCGATGACCTCGGTCCGTTCCTTAAGCAGGGCGATGAAGGGCAGGAAAAGCTGGCGGTTCAACCCGTTCTTGTACAGGTCGTCAGGCCTGCGATTGGAGGTCGTCACCACTGTCACCCCAGTAGCGAACAGGCGTTCGAACAACCGCCCGACGATCATTGCATCGGTGATGTCGCTGATCTGCATTTCATCAAAGGCAAGAAAGCGGACCTCGGCCGCCAGTTTGTCAGCGACCGGGGCGATGGCGTCATCGACGCCACGTTTGCGGGCGGCGGCCATTTCGGTGTGGACCCACTGCATGAAGGCATGGAAATGGCGGCGCTCTTTAGGGACGCTGACGGTATCATACAGCAGGTCCATCAGCATGGATTTGCCGCGCCCGACGCCACCCCAGATATACAGGCCGCGCACCGGCTCCGAGGCCTTGCGGAACAGTTGCTTTTTGACAGGAACGGACAGTTCGGCACAGACCCGGTCAAGCGCCGGCAGAATGGCCTGCTGGGCGGGATCAGGGTGCAGGCGGCCTGCGGCAATGGCGGCCTGATAGGCCTCGGTCACACTCATGGATATGGTGATAGCGGGCGGGGTCGGGGGTGAAAAGGTGGGTTGAAACCCACCTTACTTTTTTAAGGCCAGCAATATGCGGCTGGACACATCCTTGGCCACCGGCATAGCTTCGGCGTCATGATCCTTATTCCCTCCCGTGGCCCCGACGACTGGCGACACTTGCTTGCCGACCCCGAGAAACATTGGCGGGCAGGCTTTTCCGCGATGTCAGCGGCCCTATCGTGGGAACAGGCTGCGGGCCTGCCGCCCGCGATTGCGGCACTGTTCGGCCCCGCCGCCCGTATGCTGCTGGCGATCCCGGAATATCAGGTGCCCTTGCCCGGTGGCGAGCGCCCGAGCCAGTGCGATATTTTCGCGCTGCTGCGCGACGGGCCGGACTTGGTGGCACTGGGTGTCGAGGCCAAGGTGGCCGAACCCTTTGGCCCAACCTTTGCTGACTGGGGGCCTGATAGTACGCCCGGCCGGCGGGTGCGGCTGGACGCGATCTGCGCGATGCTCGGACTCACCGACCGGCCTGACGCCAGCCTGCGCTATCAACTTTTCCACCGCACCGCGGCGGCCGTGGTTGCGGCGCGGCTGTTCGGGGCCGACCGGGCTGCGATGGTGGTACAAAGTTTTGCGCCGGACCATCGCTGGTACACCGATTTCGCCGCTTTCGTGAAACTGTTCGGGATTGCGCCACCTGAGCCCGGACAGGCCGCCGATATCAGATTGCCAGACGGCATGGCTTTGCGGCTGGGCTGGGCGCATAGTCCTCTGCCAATGCACGGAACGGGGTGAAACCCGTCTTTCGGCGGCTGCCACTTACATAAATTTCCGCCCATGGCACACACCGATACTGATCCGCGCAATCACAATCGCTGAATTGACGCCACCCGCGACCCGCGTCACATCTGCCGCATGGATCAACACCGCACGCCCATCCTTAACCCGGTCCTGATCGTCGGTTGTATCATCCTGATGGTCGGCTTTTCGATCCGGGCCGCTTTCGGCATTTTCCAGATTCCCATCGCCACCGAATTCGGCTGGCTGCGCACCGATTTCAGTCTTGCCATCGCAATCCAGAACCTTGCCTGGGGCTTCGGGCAACCGATCTTCGGGGCGATTGCCGAAAAAATCGGCGACCGCAGGGCGATCATCATGGGCGCGTTGTTTTATGCCGCCGGGTTGATCCTGTCGGCGGGGGCGACGACGCCACTGGAACATCAGCTGTACGAAGTGCTTGTCGGCTTTGGCATCGCGGGTACCGGGTTCGGTGTCATACTTGCCGTGGTCGGGCGGGCCTCGTCAGCCGAAAATCGCAGCATGTCGCTGGCGATTGCCACTGCCGCCGGGTCCGCCGGGCAGGTGTTCGGCCCGATGTTGGCCCAAGGGCTGCTGGCAATGATCCCGTGGCAGGGCGTGTTTCTGGTCTTTGCGGCGATGATCCTGGCCGTCATGGCGTTGCTGCCGTTGATGCGCAGCCCGGCCCCGGCCAGCCGCGCCGAATTGGAACAATCGCTGGGCGCGATCCTGAACAAGGCGATGCGCGATCCGTCGTTTGGGCTGATTTTCATCGGATTCTTTTCCTGCGGTTATCAACTGGGGTTCATCACCGCGCATTTCCCGGCCTTCATCACCGAAAACTGCGGGCCCATCGCGGCAGGCGGGATGCTGGCGGGGCTGGGTATCGCCAGCACCTCTGCCCTCGGCGCCATCGCGATTTCGCTGATCGGGCTGGCCAATATCGCCGGCACCTTGATGGCGGGGTATCTGGGCAAACGGTACCCCAAGAAATATCTGCTGGCAGGCATCTATACCGGTCGCACGATCATCGCCGCGTGGTTCATTCTGATGCCGATGACACCGACAACGGTGATCCTGTTCTCGCTGGGCATGGGGAGCCTGTGGCTGGCCACGGTGCCGCTGACCAGCGGGTTGGTCGCCCATATTTACGGGCTGCGCTATATGGGCACGCTCTATGGCATCGTCTTTCTGTCGCACCAGATCGGGTCGTTCATCGGGGTCTGGCTGGGCGGGGCGCTGTACGACTTCTACGGCAGCTACGCGGTCGTCTGGTGGGTCGGTGTCGGTGTCGGGGCGTTCAGCGCCATTGTCCATCTGCCGATCCGCGAAAGGGCCTTGCCGATGCCCGTAGCCGTCTGAACGCCCTATTCGGTGTGCAGCACCTGACGCAGGATCTCGGTCACCTCGGCGGCGTGGGTCGTGGGCAGATCGTGGGTTGCGCCCTTGACCACCTCTTGCCGGGTGGCACGGTTCCACTGGGCCATTTTGCCCAACGCGGTCAGCGGAATGACCTGGTCTTTGTCGCCCCAGATCGCCACAACGGGCGTGCCGTCGCGGTGGATCTTGCGATGATCGGCCTCTTGGGTTTCAGCCAGCATATTGCGGCGGCTGGACATGACCGCGGCAAGGAACCCGCGACGGCGATATTGCGCCCGCTTGACCTTTGCGATGTCGGTGCCCGCGGAGATCCGCAGCCTTGCCCGCCAACCCGCGAACGCCAGATGCAGCCAGTCGCCCAGACCCGGCACCGTTCGGCAGACCCGCGTGAACCGGTCCTCGGTCATGTCGATCCCGGCAGGGGCCAGCAGGATCAGCCGTTTCATCCGCTCCGGGTGATCGGCGGCAAAGGCGGTGGCGATCGACCCGCCCATCGAATAGCCGAGCACCGTCAGATCGTCGGTCAGCCTCTGATTGGCCAGCAGGTCGGTCAACTGGCGCAGGAAAAACGCCCGGTCCTGTGGCCCCGGCACCGCATCCGCTAACCCGCGCCCATAGAGGTCATAGACCAGCAGCCGATAGCCCAACCGACCGAGCCTTGCGCCGATATCGTCCCAGAGCGGCGACGGCGTGGTCAGTCCGTGGATCGCCACCACCACCGGGCCGCGTACCGGGCCACCCCATTGGTAGTAGGTGACGCCTTGGGAAAGGCGGGCAAATTGACCGGATGTCGCAGTGCGATCCGGGATCGGGCGCAGCGATGCGATGGCAAAGGGGGTCGCCACCAAAGCCAGCAGGATCAGCGCCCAGACCATCCTAGGCCTGCCAGCGCGACAGGATGTAACGGCAAGTCATCAGGTCCAGATGGGCGCCGCCGCCGTTCTTGAACAGGGTGATCTCGGCATCCGATCCGCGCCGGAACTTATCCAGCCCATAATAATCGGCGACGATATGATCACGGCCGATGACGCCATTCGCGATCGGCGACTTCAACTCGCCGATATGGTCCGCCGTGGTGTGCAGGTTATCGACAAAAACCCGCGATTTCAGGATCGCCGCATCGTCCGCCTCGCGCATGTCGGGGCGGTAGGCGCCGATCAGGTCGATGTGCTGACCGGGTTGCAGCCAGTCGCCCATGATCAGCGGCGCGGTGGACATCGTGGCGCTGGTCACGATGTCGGCAGCGCGTACCGCAGTTTCCAGATCGTCGGCAATCGCCACATCGGGACAATCGGCCTGAAACGCCTGCGCCCCTTTGGGCGAACGATTCCAGACGGTGAACCTTGCATCGGGAAATGCCGCCCCATAGGCCGCCCGCAGGCTGTGGCCGACCGTTCCCGCACCAACGATCAGGATGTTGCGGCTGTCGGGGCGGGCAAGACGGGTTGCGGCCAGCAGACTGTCACCCGCCGATTTCCACTTGGTCACCAGATGGAAATCGAGGATCGCCTCTAGTCGCCCGTCGTCATCGGCAAACAGGCTGACCGCACCGCCGATCATCGGCTTGCCAGTCGCCTTGTTGCCCGGAAATATCGTGGCGCATTTCACCGCCAGCCCCAGCCCGTCGATCCAGGCCGAACGGTTCAGCAGGGTGTCGTCGCCGCGATATATGAACACATCCTCGACCTGCGCTTTCGGGCGTTGATGCCCCTCGGCAAGTGCTGCGGTCAGGCCCAACCAGTCCAGCCGCGCCTCGCCCGCGTCAAAAGGAATGATCACAGTCATACGGCGTGCTCCTTGGTCAATAACCCGGCCCCGACCAACTTTTCGGCCCAGCCCTGCGGCCCCTCGAACAGATGCACCTGCCAGCCCCGGCCGAGCGCCACATTGATATTGTCGATCCGGTCATCGACGAACAAAAGCGCGGTCGGATCGACGCCGCAATCATCCTCGACCATTTCGTAAATCCTCGGATCGGGCTTGATGACGCCCATGTGACCCGAAATATAGCGGCGGTCGAATTCATCGAGAAAGGGATATTCGCGCAGGCCGATTTCAAAGGTCTGAATCCCGAAATTGGACAGGGCAAACACCGGCACACCTTGGCGGCGCAAGGCCCGCAGCAGGCGCACCGAATGGTCGATTGCGGGCGTCGCCATCTCGCGCCAATTGTCGTGCCACATCATGATCTCGGGGTGCCAGTCGGGATTGTCTGCGGCAAAGGCGGTGACGGTGTCGCGGAAATGCGCGCCCCGGTCCACATCGTCGTTCATCCCGTGCAGGTTCAGGGCGGCAAAGAAATCGCGCCGCCGGTCCGCGCCAATCGCGCGGTCATAGAACCGTTCGGGGTTCCATTCGATCAGGACATTGCCGATGTCGAAAATAACCGCTTCAACCGTCATCCTGCATCCCTTTTCGCCGCCTGCACCATCCGCTCCAACCCTTCCAGAAACCGCGACCTGTCGGCTTTTGTAAACCCCTTGCCGCCGCCTTGCCGGAATGGATCGGCGGCACGCAGGTCGGCCATCAGGTCGCGGGTGGCCAGCACGTTGCCGATGTTTCCTTGGGTCAGCGGCTCGCCGTTATGCTTGATGACCCGCGCCCCGGCGGCAACGCATTTGGCGGCCAAAGGGATGTCACCCGTCACCACCACGTCGCCCGCGCCGCAGCGGTCGGCGATCCACATATCGGCCACGTCGGGGCCATCAGGCACGATCACCGTTTCGACCAGCGGATTGGCCGAGGGCCGGATGCCGCCGTTGCAGACCATGAACAGGCGCAACTGGTGCCGGGTGGCGACCCGTTCCGCCTCGGCCTTGACCGGGCAGGCGTCGGCATCGACGTAGATCATGACCAGAGCGCCTCGGCGTGGAAATCGACGTGATTGGGCATGAACGTGGACACAAAGAAATAGCTGTGGTCATAACCCTTCTGCATCCGCAGCTGCCCCTCTTGCCGTCGCTTGGCCATCGCGGCGGCCAGATATTCGGTCCCCAGATAGTCGCCGAACTGATCGTCGGTTCCGGTGTCGATCAGGACCGGGCCGTCGAACCCGCGCGTTGCCATCAGCAGGGTGGCGTCATGCGGCACCCCGGCCTCGACTGACCCCTGATAGGCGGTAAACTGCTTTTGGCCCCAGTCGCTTTGCGTCGGATGGCAGATTGGTGCAAAGGCACTGACCGACCGGAACCGCCCCGGCAGACCCATCGCCAGCGTCAACGCCCCGTGGCCGCCCATCGAATGGCCGGTGATGGCTTGGCGATCCATGTCGAGCGGGAACTGCGCCCCGATCAGCGCAGGCAATTCATCGGCGATATAATCCCACATCTGAAAATGCGGCTTCCACGGGTCCTGGGTCGCGTTCAGATAAAACCCCGCCCCCTGCCCCAGATCGTAGGCCGCGTCGTCGGCGACGCCGGTTCCGCGCGGCGACGTGTCGGGGAACACCAGCGCGATGCCAGCTTGGGCCGCCCAGCCCTGCGCCCCCGACTTGACCATCGCGTTTTCGTGGGTGCAGGTCAGGCCCGACAGGAACCACAGCACCGGGACCGGGCCGTCGGCATCGGGCACGAACAGGCCGAACGTCATGTCGCAGGCGCAAGCCTTGGACGCATGTGAATAAACGCCCTGAACGCCTTCAAAACAGCGGTTTTCGGAAATGGTCTTCATTGTTCGCCTCCATACATCGTCATGATCTCATCCAGCGGCTTTTTCTTTTTGGCCACCGCAGGAACGGTCGCATCGGGCGACGGATGGCCGACGGCAAGGATCATCACCGCCTTTTCCTGCTCGGGGCGGTCGCACAGTTCATTGAGGAATTTCATCGGGTTCGGGGTATGTGTCAGGCAACTCAGGCCCGCCGTATGCAGGGCGGTGATCAGGATCCCGGTGGCGATACCGACGCTTTCGGGGACGTAATAATGCTTGAACTTTTCACCGTCGCGCACCCCCCACCGCTGGGCAAAGACCACGATCAGCCAAGGCGCGATATCCAGATGCGGCTTGTTCGCCCCGGTGCCGATGGGCTCCAGCGCTGCCAGCCATTCGTCGCCGCCGCCACCGTCGTAAAACCGCACCTCTTCTTCCTCGGCGGCGGCGCGGATCCGCGATTTCATCGCCGGATCGGCAATCGCGACAAAATGCCAAGGCTGCTGATTGGCCCCGCTCGGCGCGGTCCCGGCAGCGCGGATGCAGGTCGCGATCACTTCGGAAGGGACCGGCCGGGGCAGGTAATCGCGCACCGTGTGGCGGGTGCGGATATGGGTGTAGAACGCGGTCGCATCGGCGATCATCTGGGCGTCAGTGACCTCGCGCAGATCGGGCAGCGGCAGGGGGTCATAACGGGGTGCAGTCACGGCAGGCTCCTTTCAGGGCATGAACCCGGCGACCCAGGCGATAACGCCAGATACGGTCAGCACGGAGACGAGGGTGGACAACAGGATCGACGCCGACACGCGGGCGGGGGCGACACCGTAGTGCTGGGCGAGGATATAGACATTGCCCGCCACCGGCAGGGCGGCGGCGGCGATCATGACGCCAGCGGCATAGGGTTGGACCGGAAACATGAACAGGGCAGCGAAGGCCACGGCGGCGGGGTGCAACACCAGTTTGCAGAAACTCAGCCACCCGGCCACGGCAAGCCGTTCAGCGGATTTGGTGGCAAGGGACGCACCGATAGCGAACAGGGCGCCGGGGGTGGCGGCGGCGCCAAGAATGGTGACAAAGGCATTGACCGGACCGGGCAAGGCCACGCCGGTGCCGGCCCATGCCATGCCCAAAACAATGGAGACGATCATCGGGTTTTTCAGCAGGCCCAGACCGACGGTGCGCAGGATGCGCAGACTGACCCGCCCGTCGCGCGACCCGGTGATCAGGATCACGATCAGCGACCCAAAGACGATCAGATCGACGGCAAGGACCATCATGACCGGGCCGATGGCGGTTTCGCCCAGCAGCATGACCAGCATCGGGATGCCGAGGAATCCGACGTTGCCGATGACGGCGCACTGCGCCTCGACCGCGGTTTCGGCGACGCCCAAGCGGCGGATCAGCCCAACGGCGGTGGCCAGCAGATAGACGGTCGTGGTGCCCCAGAGGTAAGCCCAGACGAACGGCCAGTCGAGGATCGCGCCGATCGGCAGGTTCGCCGAAAACCTGAACAACATCGCCGACAGGGCAAAGTAGAAC
>JBBQHC010000020.1:0-32320 GCA_038323615.1 Rhodobacterales bacterium
GACGGACCGCAAAAGCATGGCGACCCGGAAAGACCGACAGCCCCAAAGCCCGCCGCGCCAAAGACCACGGCAGCGGCGATCAAGGCCAAATAAGCCCCCCCAACGGCCCCGCCGGGCCATCAGCCAAGGCCGTCCCGATGACAGCGTCGCCCAAAACTGCCGCCAACGGTCGGATCACCCTTGTTTCGACAATGAAGAACGAAGGGCCCTATGTCCTCGAATGGCTGGCCTACCACACATCCATCGGCATCACCGATTTCTGCATTTTTTCAAACGATTGCACTGACGGCACCAACCTGATCCTGAACCGGCTCGACCAGATGGGGGTGATCCGGCATTTCGACAACCCGCTCGGCCCCCGGATGGACCCGCAACGTGCCGCCTACAGCCGGGCCGGGCAGATGGACTGGGTGCGGGCCAGCGATTGGGTGTTGATCGTCGATGCCGACGAATTTCTGAACGTCCACGCGGGCGACCATTCGGTGCAAGCCCTGATCGGCGCCTGCCCGACTAACACCGACGCCATTTCATTGAACTGGCGGCTGATGGGATCTTGCGGGCAGGCGGAATTCGGGCAGGGACTGATCACCGAACGGTTCACCAACGGATCCAGTTTCGACAAGCCCGAAAACGGTCTGGTTTGGGGCTTCAAGACCTTGTTCCGGCCGGACAAATTCGACTATTTCGGAGTCCACCGGCCGAAGTTCGAAAAAAGCAAGACATTGACGCCCGGCATGGTCAACTGGGTCAACGGTGACGGGCAGACCATTGGCGACCACATCCTTGCGAAAGGTTGGCGGTCGCGTGCCGAAACGGTTGGTTACGGGCTGGCCCAAGTGAACCACTACGCGATTAAAAGCCGCGAAGATTTTCTGCTTAAACGGCTGCGTGGCACAGCAAATTCCAAGAACAAGGATCGGATCGATCTGGAATACTGGGAGAAATACGACATCAACACGATCCCCGATAGCAGCATCCGTACCGACGGTATCCAGCCGCAGATCGACGCATGGTTGGAGGACGGCGATCTTGCCGCCCTGATGCGGGCCTGTATTCATGCATCCGAACGCGTCCTTGCCTATCAAAAGCAGGACGACGATCTGTTGAAATTTGTCGAATCAGGGATTTTCCCCCAACAGAAAGAGGATGCAGCGTGACAGCGCGGTTTCTCTGCGTCGGCACCCATCACAAGACCGGCACGGTCTGGATGCGGCGCACCTTTCACAAATTCGCCGAATCCGAAGGAATCCCGGTGATCCGCGCCGATCCTGCCATGCGCCCGGCATCCCTGCCCGCTAGCGGCCCGGCATTGGTCGTCAACTGGTCGTCCGAATTTTCGACCGCGCTTATGGACGCCCCCGATGCACGGTTCCTGCACATGATCCGCGACCCGCGCGACGTGTTGCTGTCGGGCTACCGCTACCACCTGACCGCGCCGACCGGGAACGAAAAATTCCTGCGTATTCCGCGCCGCGATCTTGGCGGGCTGACCTACAAGGAACATCTGAACAGCCTGCCCGATCTGGTCAGCGGCCTGTTGTTCGAAATGAATGGCAAACACGCTGAAACCCTGGCCGAAATGCTGGCCTGGCCATACGGCCACCCGCACGCCGTCGATCTGCGCTACGAAGCCATGATCGACGATACCGATTGCGCCCTGTTTCGCGCCGCACTTGCGCAAATGAACGTTGCCGGGTTCGACGCCGAACGCCTGACGGGATTCTACTGGACGCACAGCCTGTTCGGGGGATTGGCTGATCGCTCAAACCGCAAAGCCAATGTCACCAAACACGTCAGATCGGGCAAATCCGAGCAGTGGCGCACCAAATTGCCGCGCGAGGTCGCAGAGGTCTATGCCGTGCGTTTTGGGTCGGCTCTAAAATTTCTCGGTTACGCGGAGGCTGACGATTGGGTCGGCGAATGCCCCTTGGCAGCAGCTCTGACGGCCGGTAACGTGACAGCCTGATCCTTGATCGTCGCCCGATAGGTCGCCTGAACTGCATCAAACAGGGCGGCAAAATCGGTCCTGGCTTTCAGATCGGCGATCCTGGCCTTGGCACCAGTCACTGCAGCGTCGTGCAGCTGGCGCAATTCGGGATCCTGCAACAGGCGGTCGCGTTCCTGCTGAACCCGGTCCATCCAACGCAATATGCGCAAATCCGCCATATCATTGTGGTCATACTTGCGCCAATAGGGCACCGCATAGTCGGCATCTGCATGGTTGGCGTTGCCACGGGCAGCCTTCAGCAGGAAAGATTCCATTGATTTGACGGCGTAATGGTTCAACTGCACCAAATCGAAACCGTACTGTGGCCATGTCAGGCTCTTGATATCGCGGGTCAGGTTGGCATTGGCCACCATTTCGCCGATGCCATTCACGATGCGGACCTGATCGACCCGGTCACGATGAAAGACTGGCGAATGATTGTGAAATTCGCGCGCACCAGCCGATTTGTGAGTCAGGGTCTTGGCCCCCCGCCGATCGATCCGCGGGTTATAGGCGCCTTGCTGATTGGCTGAATTGCGAAACTGACCGATTACAAGCTTGTCGTGATAGGTGCGCAATCCGCTGCAGCCGAAATTGTGCTGCGACATCGAAATCATATTCGCATCGCCGACTGCTGTGAACAGATCAGTCAACCGTCCGTCACCGACGTTGACGCAAATGAATTCGTCAACATCCAGCGACACAACCCAGTCGGACCGGAACAGGCGGCGAGAGGTGTTGATATAACGGATCGCCGCCAAATGATGCCGCGTCATATCCATGACCGCTGACGGATTTGGGAAATGGCGCAGCACGCCAAGTTCATCCAGCCGTTCCAACATCAGATCAGTACCGTCGGTACACCCGTTCGAAAAGACGATGATATCGTTGATCCCGATCAGACGGTGATAGGCGACCCATTCCAAGAGATATGGGGCCTCGTCCTTCATTGGGGTGACCGAAGATATACGCATATACGTCTTTGCCTGCAATTTTGCTCTTGGACGATTGTCCTTGCTGGCTAAGAAGTCGTCATTTTATGTCGATATTGTGGCAAATTAGGCAAAAATGGAATGTTGGTGCGCCATCCCGTGAAACTGTTACAAATTCAGCGCGCGTCGAATACACCTACCGGCCCGGCCTTTGCCGCGATGGACAGCTGATTGAACATATATTCCGCGACCGATCGGAAACAGATGACCTGAAACCCGGCATCGGTCCGCCAAAAGGCCGCCGCGACCTGCCCCATTCGGCTGCGGCGCATCTGTCCCACGGCAAAGCTGCCAGGATGCAAATCGACTGGCGCCAACTTGGCCATCACCTCGGCCGCGAACGCCCCTTCGACCGCAATCAGGGCCCGTGCGTCGGAAACATCAACCGCCAAGTAATGCAGCCCAGTCAATGCTTTGTCGATCTGACTTAATGTTGCCGCTACGTCTTGATAGGGCACAATCAGCAGCACCTCATCGGGCGACATCCACGCCAAACCGGTCGCCTCGTCCAGCGCAATCCGCCCATTGTCGGGGATCGCGTGGCCAGCAATCGTCTTGCACAATGCCTTGACCTTGGCGGCGCTCAAATCGGCGCGCAGAGTGATCATCCCCTGCACTCCGCAGTCGCGCACCGTCACCGCGCCCTTTGCCACGCGCCCATTCAGTGCTGATACCGGATCAACCATCCTGCTTCTCCCCGGCTTTGTCATAGAACACCTGATCGACAATCCGGGCTCGCACTGTGCCGCCCCCGGTCTTGGTCAACTCAACCTCGTCGCCCATCCGGTCAGGTCCGTGCAGAACCAGCCCCATCGCGATCCCGCGTTTCAGCGTGGGCGAATAGTAGGTCGAGGTGACTCGGCCTTGGGTGTTGCGCTGCCCGTTGGCATTGACGCCATCGGCCACCGCATAGGCCCCGTCCTCGATCACCGATCCGTCAAGCGTTTCCAGTCCGACCAGTTTCCAACGGTTCGGATCGGCCATATGGCTGCGTTCCTGTGCGCGTTTCCCCAGATAATCGGCCTTTTTCTTTGAAATCGCCCAGCCGAGGTTCAAATCCTGCGGGATCACTGTCCCATCGGTTTCGTCGCCGATCATGATGAACCCCTTTTCGGCGCGCAGGATGTGCAGACATTCAGTGCCATAGGGCATCGCGCCAAACTCCTGCCCGGCATCCATCATCATATCCCAAAACGCCCGACCATAGGAGGCCGGCACCGCTATTTCAAAGGACAACTCGCCCGAGAACGAGATGCGATAGACCCGCACCTTGAACCCGCCCAAGTTCCCGTCAGTCCATTGCATGAACGGCAGGGTTTCCTTGGACACGTCCATGCCGCCGATTTTTTCCAGCAGCTTGCGGGCGTTCGGGCCGACCACCGCGACTTGCGCGAATTGTTCGGTGACGTTGGCGACATAGACCTTCCAGTCCCACCATTCGCATTGAATCCAGTCTTCCATCCAGCCGTGGATCCGTTCGGCCCCGCCCGTCGTCGTGTGGCACAGCCAAGTGTCGTCGTCGATCCGCGCCACGACGCCGTCATCCATCAGAAACCCGTTTTCGGTACACATCAGGCCATAACGACATTTGCCAACCGCAAGGGTGGACATCATGTTGGTGTAAAGCATGTCGAGGAATCGGCCTGCATCCGGCCCCTTGACGACCAATTTGCCAAGGGTCGAGGCATCCAGCAGGCCCAGCTTTTCGCGCGTATTCGTGACCTCGCGGTTAACCGCATCGTGGACGGTCTCGCCTGCGCGCACGTATGCAAACGGGCGGCGCCACTGGCCAACAGGTTCGTTGTCGGCTCCGTTGGCGTTGGACCAGTCAGAAATCGGCGTCATCCGCAGCGGTTGGAATATCTCGTCACGCGCAGCACCGGCAATCGCGCCCATGCTGATCGGGGTATAGGGTGGCCGGAACGTGGTGGTGCCGACCTGTGGTATAGTCGAATTCAATGAATTAGCCAAGGTCGCCAAGCCATTAATGTTGCTCAGCTTTCCTTGATCAGTTGCCATTCCAAGCGTCGTGTAGCGTTTCGCGTGTTCAACCGATTCAAATCCCTCGTGCGCGGCCAGTTGTACGTCGCTGACCTTCACATCATTCTGAAAATCCAGCCACGCTTTCGAGCGGTGCGCATAGCCCGCCCCCTGTGGCATCAGCCAGACGGGTTCGATCGGGGCTTCGGTCGCATCGGCTCCGTCCGGGGCACTGCCCGATTTGGACGAGAACCCGGCAACCTTGGCCGCACTTCGCCCTGCGGCAAAGCCGTCTGCGACAACCTCGGCCGAATGCAGATGCCCGTTGGCGATGCCTGCGGTCAACACGAAAGGCATACCATCTGCGCCTGTCGGGGCGCGATCGGCGTCGGGGCGGAACATCGCCTGATCGGCGTCCCAGACCAGTTTGCCACCGCAATGCGACCACAGATGCACGACCGGCGACCAGCCGCCCGACATGGCGATGCAATCGCAGGCGATTTCTTCCAGAACCGCGCCTTCGCCGGCCTGCGCACAGATCGTCACGCCGGTGACCCGCTTGCCGCCTTTGACCGATGCGATGCCCTTGCCCAATTCAATCCGGATACCCAGTGCGCGTGCTTGATCTGCCAGTTCGCCGCCGCCCAATGCGCGCGCGTCGATGATCGCCGGCACGTCAAGTCCCGCCTTTTTCAGCGCAATCGCTGTCCGATAGGCGTCGTCGTTGTTGGTGACGACGACTGTGCGATCGCCCAGCGAGACACCCCAATTCAGCACATAATCGCGCACCGCCGCGGCAAGAAGAACACCGGGCAAGTCATTGCCTGCAAACGATAATGGCCGTTCAATCGCGCCCGTTGCGGTAATCGTCTGTGTCGCCCTGATCCGCCACAGCCGATGCCGCGGGCCGTCGGTTTCGGGCGCATGATCGGTCAGGCGTTCATAGGCCAGGACATACCCGTGGTCATAAACCCCCGCCCCCATCATTCGGGCGCGAACAGTGACATTCGACATATCTTCAAGGGCTTGCAGGGCGTGGTTCACCCATTCTTCCGCCTTCAGCCCGTCAATCGTCGCGCCATCGACAACTGCCCGGCCACCCCAGCCCGCCGTTTGCTCGATCAGCAGAACCCGCGCCCCGGCACGTCCGGCCTCCAGCGCCGCCGCCAGCCCGGCGATTCCGCCGCCGATGACCAAAAGATCGATATGCGCGTGAAAATGTTCGTAGGTCGATCCGTCGCGATCCTTGGGTGCCTTGCCCAAACCCGCAGCCTGCCGGATGAAGGGTTCGTAAACGTGTTTCCAGAACGGCCGCGGATGGATGAACATCTTGTAGTAAAAGCCCGCAGGCATGAACCGCGACAAGTGTTTGTTGATGACCCCGACGTCAAATTCCAGTGACGGCCAGTGGTTTTGCGACTGCGCGACCAATCCGTCGTACAGTTCGGTCGTGGTAGCGCGTTGGTTCGGCTCGAATCCCGCCCCGACACCCAGATTGACCAAACCGTTCGGCTCTTCCGCGCCCGCAGCGACAACGCCACGCGGGCGGTGATATTTGAACGAACGCCCGACCAGAAGTTGATCGTTGGCCAGCAGGGCCGACGCCAAAGTGTCCCCCTCATACCCTTGCAACGTCTTGCCGTTGAACGAAAAACTTACACGGCGGTCACGGTTCACCAGCCGCCCGCCGGATGCCAGACGCGTGCTCATGCGAATTCCCTCCAGCGCCAACCGGGGCGTTTGGCGCTGATCGCCTCGCGAATGGCCTTGGGCGGTTCTTTGGATTGCGCCGGATAAGTCCCGAATACTTCGAGGGTTGCCGTATCCCGCGCCGCCAGAAACCATTTGTTGCAGCCATAGGCGTGTCGCCAGCGCTCGAAATGCACGCCCTTGGGGTTTTCGCGCATGAACAGGTAATCTTCGAAATCGCCGTCCGATGATCCTACGGTTTCGCGCTTCAGGTGTGCCTCGCCGCCCGGCGCAAGTTCGGTTTCATCGGCATCGATGCCGCAATAGGGGCAATGCAGGATCAGCATGAGATGTCTCCGTAAGACGCAGAAAGGGCGGATGCATCGCTGCACCCGCCCCATCCGATGGGTGCGTGAGTGGTGTTATTGAACGACAGGTGCCGGGGTTGCCGGATCGGTTGCGGCAGGTGCCGTCTGGACCGGATCGCCCGCTGCAGGCGCGTAAGCCGGATCGCCGGGTACTGCGCCGCCGTCACCCATTGCAAACAGGGCGATGATGGCGACAAGCAGGACAACGATCCCGCCCGCGATCCAAAGCCCCATGCCGCTGCCGTTGTCGCGACCTGTGATATAGTCAGCCATGTTGCGTCCTCCTTTGATGGCAGACCCATCAAAGCAGAACCGCTAAGCATTGGAAGTTGGGCGCAAACCCCCGAAGAAAACGGGCCAGAAATGGCCAGATTTGGTCGCTCGGGGTGGCAAGGTTTCGCCGGTTGTGACCAGCGAAACCTAAAAACCCGCGTTACAACGGATGCCGCAGCGTCAGTTGGCTGCGGGTGCCGGTTCGGTGCCAGCCGCCGGCTGCGTGTCAGCTGGTTCTGTGGCGGCAGGTGCCGATGAATTTTCAATTGTGATGTTGGTGTCCGCTGGTGCTGGCGCACCGGAGGTTGCGGGCGCCGTGCCGCCACTAAAAATCCAGTAAAGCACGCCGACGGCAACGACGAGCGCGCCGACGATGAAGAACAGCGTTCCGTTGCCCGAGCGTTGGGCGTTGGTGTTGGGATCGGACATAGTATGGTCTCCGGAAATGAAAGTTGCTTAAGGACTACTCGCACCGCGCCAAAGTGGTTCCATACCGATTTCGGGGAGGGCATCAATGCGCCACCCCCGCCGCGACGCTTTCGTCGATGAACTTGCCTTCGCCGAACCGCCACATGCTGAACGCCTCGGTCAGCGGCGACGCGCCCTTGGCCATCAGTTCGGCCATCGCCCAGCCTGATCCGGGGATCGCCTTGAACCCGCCGGTGCCCCAACCGCAGTTGACAAAAATCCCCTCGACCGGGGTTTTCGACAGGATCGGCGAGCGATCCCCGGTCATATCGACGATGCCGCCCCACTGGCGCAGCATTTTCAGGCGCGAGATCATCGGGAAGGTTTCGACCAATGCGCGCACTGTTTCCTCGATGTGATGGAATGACCCGCGCTGGGTGTAATTGTTGAACCCGTCTGTGCCGCCGCCAATGACCATTTCGCCCTTGTCGGACTGCGACATATAACCATGCACGGTATTGGCCATGACGACGACATCCATGCAGGGCTTGATTGGTTCGCTGACCAGCGCCTGCAACGCCAGCGATTCAATCGGCAGCCGGAACCCGGCCATTTCTGCGAGAACGCCGGTATGCCCCGCCACGACCATGCCAAGTTTGCCGCAGTCGATGGCTCCCTTGGTGGTATCGACACCGACAACGCGCCCTTCCGAGGTGCGCACGCCTGTCACCTCGCACTGCTGGATCACGTCCATGCCCATGTCGCTGCAGGCCCGCGCATAGCCCCAAGCCACAGCATCATGGCGCGCGGTGCCGCCGCGCGGATGCCAATGTGCGCCAAGGACCGGATAACGCGGTCCGTCGATATTCATTATCGGGCATAGTTCCTTGACCCGTTGCGGCCCGATGAATTCGGTGACGACGCCTTGCAGACTGTTGGCATGGACCGTGCGTTTGTAGCCGCGCACCTCGTGCTGGGTCTGGGCCAGCATCATGACGCCACGCGGGCTGAACATGACGTTATAATTCAACTCTTGGGACAAGGTTTCGTACAGACTGCGCGACTTTTCATAGATCGCGGCAGAGGGATCCTGCAAATAGTTCGATCGGATGATCGTCGTGTTCCGTCCGGTATTGCCGCCACCAAGCCAGCCCTTTTCCAGAATGGCTACATTGCGCACACCGAAATTCTTGCCCAGATAATAGGCCGTCGCCAACCCGTGCCCGCCGGCACCCACAATCACCACGTCATAGCGTGCCTTGGGCGCAGGCGACCGCCAGGCACGTTCCCAACCAGTGTGATGGCGCAGGGCCTCGCGGGCGACGGCAAAGGCAGAATAGCGTTTCATGGCGGGCGATTCCCTTGTGACGGGCAGACAGGTCTCGGGGGTTGTAGTGGACCGATGCGCCACTGCAAAGGATACTGTCAGCGGCACAAAGGTTCACATTAGCGACATGGCCACGACATCGGCCCGACCTGGCGCTTTTGACGCATTCGCGCCAAGTGCCGCAGGGTCTTTCAACGGCACGCCCGCGCGACTAGGTAGGGGGCGCAACGAAACCGGGACGGATATGTTTTTCTGGGTGATCGCAATACTTTTGGCCATCGTGGCTGCCGGGTTACTGGTCTTTCCGTTATGGCGGACGCCGGTGGATGGGCCGGGCGCAACCGACATCGACGTTTACCGCGACCAACTGGCCGAGGTCGATCGTGATCTGGCCCGCGGCGTTCTGGCCGCTGACGAGGCCGAACGTACCCGCACCGAAATTGCCCGCCGGATTCTGGCCGCCGACAAGACCGCTGGCCCTGTCCTGCGCGATGGCCCGGCCATTGGCCGCCCCCTGTCGATCGCCATCGCCGGGATGGTCGTTGCGGCGACAGCGGCGATCTATTGGTCGCTGGGCGCACCCGGCTATGACAACCTCGGCCAAGCTGACCGGATCGCCCGTGGCGACGCGATGCGCGACAATCGCCCGACGCAGGCCCAGGCCGAGGCCGCAGCGCCCCAGATGCCGACACCCGAAGTGGCCGCCGACTATCTGGCGATGGTCGAACAGTTGCGCGCCATTGTCCCGACCCGCCCCGACGATCCCCAGGGCTGGGAACTGCTGGCGCGGCAAGAGGCGACGCTGGGCAATTTCACCGCCGCCATCGCCGCCCAGACCCATCTGATCGGCCTGCGCGGCACCCCGCCCCCGCTGACCGATCAGACTTTTCTGGCCGATCTGATGGTCGCCGCCGCCGATGGCATTATCTCGCCGGAAACCGAGGTGCTGCTGCGTGACATTCTGGCACGTGACGCCAAGAATATCTCCGCCCGCTATTACATTGGCCTGTTGTACGCCCAGACCGACCGGCCCGATATCGCCTTCCGCCTGTGGCGCGACATTGTCACCGAAGGGCCGGCCGACAACCCGCACGTGCAATTTGCCCGCGGTCAGGTACAGATCGCCGCAGAAGCCGCCGGCACCGACTATACCCTGCCAGCAGAGCGTGGCCCGACCGCAGCCGATATCGCCGCAGCCGCCGAGATGCCGGGCATGGACCGCGACGCGATGATCCGTGGCATGGTGGCGCAATTATCCGACCGTCTGGCGCGTCAGGGCGGAACTGCGGCAGAATGGGCGCAACTGATCGTGGCCTACGGTGTGCTTGGCGAAACCGAGCAGGCGCGGGCGATCTGGACCGAAGCGCAGACCGTCTTTGCCGCCGATGCGACTGCGATGAACACAATCAGCGCCGCCGCAACCGAGGCTGGGCTGACACCGTGATTATCGACACCCCCGCCGATTTTGCCGCCGCCCTGCCCCGCAATCGCGCGATCGCCGGGCTGGACCTTGGAACCGTCACGATCGGCGTCGCCATATCCGATCTGTCGCTAACCGTCGCGACACCACAGGAAACTATCAAACGGACCAAATTCAGCATTGACGCCGCGACGCTGCTGGCAGTTCTGACCAAACGCGACATTGGAGGCATTGTCCTTGGCCTGCCGCTGAACATGGATGGATCCGAAGGGCCGCGCTGCCAATCGACCCGCGCTTTTGCCCGCAACCTTGAACGATTGACCCCTCTGCCGATCACCTACTGGGACGAACGGCTGTCCACTGTCGCCGCCGAACGCGCGCTGCTGGCGGCGGATACGTCACGCAAACGTCGCGCGCAGGTGATCGACCACGTCGCGGCGGGGTATATCCTGCAAGGGCTGCTGGACCGGCTGGCGAACCTGAGGGCAAGGGCATGAGCGACGAGATCTGGAAACGCGCCGAAATCGAAAGCCCCTGCATCAAGGTCTGCGTGATCCATCCGGTTGAACGAATTTGTGCCGGCTGCCTGCGCAGCATCGACGAAATCGCTCGGTGGTCGCGGCTGACCCATGAGGAACGGCTTGCCATCATGGAAGAATTGCCCAACCGCGCGCCGCTTTTGAAAAAGCGGCGCGGCGGGCGCGCGGCGCGCCTTGAGAGGGACATTCAGGGCGACGACAGCCAGTTCGCGGGGTTCGTGAATACCGGCCGGAAATAAGCGACCATGCGCCCCTCTGGCGGAGCGGTTTCACCCGCCGCCCAGGGCGCGACACCGTGGATCGCCAGTCGGTGTACCAAAATAGTCTGCCCCGGCGTGGCCCGTACGATAACCCTTTCACAGCTCTCGAACACCGCTTTGCGGACTGTCTGGTAGATGTCGGTCACGTCGACATCACACCAACTGTGCGGTCTGACCCCTTTAAAAGCCTTTTGAAATGCCTCACGCACCATCTCGTGACTGCGCCGCCAGACCACCAAGGGGCTGGCATCTGACAGGTTCAGTGGCAGACCCATGATCCAACGGTGCGGTTCGCGCAGGAACCGCCGCTTGTTCGCCCCTTCGGCCAAAAGCCCGTCCAGATGGGCGGCGTCGCGGGTGACGCGGAACTGATGCGCGGCCTCGGTTTCAGCCGGATCGCGGCGCGGATAGCCCGGGTAGACGACCGACAGTTGTGCACGGTGCAACGGTGGCACGGCATCAACGTCCCACGGACCCGCCAGCGGCACCCGGTTCACCGATCCGTCAGGCGCATTGGGCAAGGCGTCGACCCCGACAAACCACGTGCCGTCATGGCGCAGCCAGCGGGCCTGCTGGTCAGGGTCGGCGGCGACACGCTTGGCCACCTTCAGGGCAGCAGCCGACCAGGCCGCGACCCGCGCGTCATGCGGCAGAACCGCATAGCCGTCGCCGGTCAGCGTTACCACCTTGCCACCTTGGACAGGACGGTCGGTGCCACAAGAGCGTCGCGCGCCTCGGTCACCTGTGCCACCGCCTCTTGCAGAAGACCGATCCCGGCGCCATCGCGATGCGCCCCCTCGGACAAGACCCGCCGCCAGCCCCGCGCCCCCGGCCTGCCGTGAAACAGACCCAGCATATGCCGGGTAATCTGGTGCAGCCGTCCACCATCGGCCAGATGCGCCTCGATATACGGGATCATCCGGTCCACCACCGCGACTGGGTCCGGCCCCGCCGCACCGTCAAAGATCACCGCATCGACATCGGCCAAAATGGCCGGTGTGTGATAGGCGGCCCGCCCGATCATGACGCCATCCAGCCCGCGATCCAGAAACCCCCTGGCCTGCGCGACCGAAGTGATGCCTCCGTTCACACTGATGTGCAGGTGCGGAAACCGTGCCTTGATCCGCAGCACAAGATCATAATCAAGTGGCGGCACATCGCGGTTCTGCTTGGGCGACAGACCCTGCAACCACGCCTTGCGGGCATGAATGGCGAACCGCGTGACCCCCGCCGCGCTGACCCTTTCGATGAAATCCGGCAGCACCACGTCGGGGTCTTGGTCGTCGACCCCGATCCGGCATTTGACGGTGACCGGCACCCGGCTGACCGCAATCATCGCCGCGACGCAGTCGGCGACAAGGCCGGGGCGCTCCATCAATACCGCACCGAAACACCCCGACTGGACCCGGTCCGACGGGCAACCGACGTTCAAATTGACCTCGCTATAGCCGTAATCCGCCGCGATCCGGGTCGCCCGCGCAAGATCGGTCGGATCTGACCCGCCCAGTTGCAGAGCAAGGGGAGATTCTGCCGGATCAAAACCCAGCAGGCGGTCGCGCTCACCATGTAAGACCGCTGCCGCCGTTACCATCTCAGTGTAAAGAAGCGACTGCGCTGTCAACTGCCGGTGCAGATATCGACAGTGGCGGTCAGTCCAGTCCATCATCGGGGCAATGGAGAGTCTAGCGTGTTGATTTAGCTGCATTTTTCTTGTATCTTCAAATTGTTGCGTCGCAAAGTTCTTGTACCTTGATACGCCCCGATTTGTCCCTTTTCGACGACTTATTGCACGCGATCTGGTCACCAAAAACAGGCTGGACCTGTCAAGCTTTCGTGCCACTCGACGTGATCGTCTATGCCACATTTCGTTCAAAAGCGACCGGGCTTTTCGGTCCTAATACTGAGGGGTGGCGACGCGGATTGCAAAAGCCGCTGATGAAATCAACCACTATCCTCCCGGCCTTTTGGTGGGCTTCCCGCGACCGCCACCAGATTAACTTAGCTTTGGTCGATTTGAAGGATTTTTCTGTTGCGATAATTTCAAAACCATCCAGACCGATCAGCAGGTGCAAGACGCAACTTAACTCACCCCAAAAACCGTCCAACGCATGGGAGAGAGCAGCCTCGTTCATCGGAGTTCTCTCCGGAATGATTGGATCTCACAACCCCACCATCGATCGATATCTTCGATGGCCAGCCCAGCCACACATTCGGTCTCGACGTCGGACGCCAACCGCCATTAACGATCAGGTTGCCTGCGTATCGCGTTCTGTTAGGGTGTTTGCGATCTGACTTAGACCAATTTCCAAGGCAAGCGACATTGACCGCAACATTTACCGAAGTGCGGCCCCGTTTGCCGGTCAAATGGCTGGGACCTTTGACCCTGGCAATACTTGTCGTGTCGGCACTACCAATCTTTATGACGGGCTTTGTGTCCCTTGCCGAAGCTTGGGCGACGCCGGAATACAGCCATGGACCCCTTATTCCTCTTGTCTCTCTCTACCTGTTTTTAAGAGAGTTGCGATCCGAACCACCCGAAATTGCGCGTCAGGATGGCGCCCGGTGGCCTGGGATACTGGTCATAACCGCAGCGCTGCTCATCGCCATTCTGGGCAACATCATCGGCATCGCGGACATCGTGACATATGCCCTCATCATTTGGGTTGGCGGCATCGTCTTGACCGTCTTTGGCTGGCGGCGCGGCATTCGGCATCAGCTGCCTGTCATCCACCTGATCTTTATGCTGCCGTTACCGCAGTTCATCTACTGGAAACTGACGACCTTTTTGCAAGGTGTATCGTCAGAGCTGGGCGTCTGGTTCGTCCGGCTGGCCGGGGTGCCGGTGTTTCTTGAAGGCAATATTATCGACCTAGGCGTCGTGAAACTTCAGGTCGCCGAGGCTTGCTCTGGCCTGCGCTATCTTTTCCCGATCCTCAGCTTTTCCTACCTCTTTGCGATTCTCTATCGCGGTCCGATCTGGCACAAACTGATGCTATTGCTTATGGCGGCACCACTGACGGTACTGATGAATTCGGTGCGGATCGGGATCGTCGGCGTGCTGGTCAATGCCAACGGCATTCAAGGCGCTGAAGGCTTCACGCATTTCTTCCAAGGTTGGATTATATTCGTCGCCTGCATCGCGATACTTTTCGCTGTCGCGCTAACTTTGCAGCGGACCGCGCCCAATCCCCTGCCCTTTCTAGACGCAATCGATCTGGATACCAGTCAGTTTGGTCGGGTTGCGGCACGTCTTGCATTCGTCCGCCCAAGTGTGGCCGTAGTGGTTGCGATGGCTGTTACCATAGCACTCAGTTCCACCTTCCTTCTGCTACGGGCTCCTGCGCCGGTTTTACCTCAGCGTGACAGCTTTCAGTTATTTCCCGGTTATTTCGAAGGTTGGTATAGCGTCAAAAGAGAACTTGAGCCGGAGATCGCGGCCGTCCTGGGTGCTGATGAATATCTGAATGCAACTTATATTTCGAACGATCAGTCAGAGATCGTGAACTTTTTCGCCGCCTATTATGAAACGCAGACCGACAAGTCGGGCATTCACTCGCCGCAGGTTTGCCTGCCCGCCGGCGGTTGGGAAATTTTCAGTCTTGAACCCTATACGGTAAATCTACCCGATAGCGGGGTCGCTGATTTCCCCGTCAATCGGGCGATCATCCAGAACGGATTGGATCAACAGCTTGTCTATTACTGGTTCGACCAACGCGGTGTTGCCTACACCAACGATATTTTGGCAAAGTTCAGCATCATCTACGACGGTCTGCGCTATGGCAGGACGGACGGCGCATTAATACGTTACGTGACGCCGATCAATGCCGGCGAAACCGCCGATGCGGCAGATGCGCGGATCAAGCGACTGATGCGTGAGACCTTGCCGCGGTTACGGCGTTTTGTGCCTGAAATGACCACCACAGGGCAATCCTGGAACTGATCCGAACCTCTCGAATTGGGGCGTCGCATCTGGCGGGACTTTGAAGTCCTTTTCGGTCAACTGAATTATTCCAAGGCGCTGTTGTCGCCGCATCACGCATGCGGGTCGCGCGGGACCATTGCGCGCAATCGCGCGAACGTCGCCCTCAGCGACAGATCGTCGGGCATCATCGCCCAAGTCACCCCGACTGCCACCGCCAGATAGGCCAGCCGTGCGAGTCCGTCCGCCAAAGAGGGGAAGACGACCGCGCTGCTGAAAACCAGACCCGTTGCACCGATTGCAGCGGCGGCCCAGCCATAGCGGATCAGAACCATCCACGGATAGGGCATTCCGACAGTCCGGTGAAGCAGAACGATCATCGCAACCGTCGCGGCCAGATCGCCTACGATCAGGGCGACAGGTGCCGCCAAAAGGCCGAGCGGCGACACCAGCGAAAACACGACTGCCGCCGTAATGATGAGCCCGAATACGGTTCCCAAAGCCCCGAAAATCGGCTGATCGACACCGATCAGAAGTTGCAGATACACCGTCTTAAGCTGGAAAGCGCATTGCCAGACAAGGCAAAAGATGAGGATCAGCGCGGCAGGCACAAATTCGCTGGTAAAGAGGATTGTCAGGCCCAGTCCGGCCAGCAGCGCCGCCGGCACAGCGCCAAGGACCAGCAGCATCGCGACCCGGTTGGCAAAGCGCACCGCCTTGCGAAACTTCAGTTCGAGAGGGTCGTTGCGATTGAGGCTTGGCGCGAGATAAAGCCCGTTCATCGTTGCCAAAATCGAACCGACACTCAGCGCCAGGGACAGCGCCGCCTGTAAAAGACCGGTCTGCGCCTCGCCCAGCAGATTGATCACCGGATAACGGACGATCAACAGTCCGGCGGAAAAGGATACCAGTGCAATTTGAGCCGAAATCGCCGTGCTGACGACCTTGGGCCGCTTGCTCAGTTCCGTGCGCAACGAGATGCCGCGCCGCAGGATTGACAGCCCCTGCGTGCGGGCAAACCAGACCATGATCGTCAGGATCGTAATGGTTGCCGCAATCGCCGCGCCAATATAATAACCAGCAATCGCATTCACATAAGCCCCGATCAGACCTGCAACGGCAATGCTGCCGGTAAAGGCCAGATTGTAGAACGCAGCCCCCAGCGGGCGCTGTTCGGCAGCAAGCGTATGGGCCAACATAATTGTCATCATGCCGGGCGGCACACTGAACAGCGCAATCATCACGATGCCACGGTAGTCGGCAAATCCGGCAAGCAGGTCGGGTGCCAGTGTCGTAACCCCGATCCCCAACGCCAGAATCGAAACTGCCAGGAACGCCGTGACACGGGCAAAGGCGGCGTAGGTGTCGCGGAACGCCTCTTGGCTGGTCGAATGTGCGGCGGACATGAATTTCATCGCCGTAAAGGGGATTCCAAAGGCGCTGATCTGGATCAGCGTCACGACAAGTTGGTCGACAAGGCCGATGATCCCGACGCCTTCGGGGCCAAGCATGACGGCCAGACCTTTGGCCCGCAGCAGACCGAACAGCAAGATCACGACTTGGATGACGCCGACAGCAATCATTTATGAGACTGCCGCGCAGTGTCAGCTGGTGGCGCACTGCCGGTGATGCGAAAATAGGCACCTGCGACCGGAGCAACCAGTCGCAAAATCGGGGCCTTAATCACCCAGTTATAGCCTCGCGCCAGCCTCGCCTTGAACGGGGGGAAAAGACGGATTTCCGCGGAATCGATAGTTGGAAAGTCAGTCTCTGGCGTCAATCCGGCGGCGCGGCGGAACAGCCTGCGGGTTTCAGCGATGCTTAGCAATCGCACGTAGTCATAGCTTACCCCGGCAATCCGCTTGACCCACCAGCTTTGGTATCGGCGTGGCAGATATCCGACACCCCAGACACCGACATGCGGTTCCGGCGAAAGGCTGAAACGGTTCGGCGTCACCAACGCATAGCGGCCACCCGGCTGCAGGACCCGGGCCATTTCACTGACATACCGGTCGTGGTCGCCGACATGTTCGATCACGTCCAGCGATACATATGACGCGACCGATCCGTCGGCCACAGGCAGGCTTTCGGCCATCGCCACGGCCAATGAGGGTTCCGCGCCAAGGCTGCGCACCCAATGTTTCGCAACGATCAGCCACTCCATTGATACGTCTATTCCGTGAACCGGGATGCCCCGGCGGGCCAGCGCACTGGTCATCTGCCCCGGCCCGACCCCAACCTCAAGGATCGGCGTTCGGGTCGTTGCGGCCAGCCAGCCGTCCAGTTGTCCGTCGTATTTGTCGATGCCGGCCAAGACCTGCCGGGTGCGGAAACGGCATTTTTCAGGCGGAAATTTTCGGGATTTCTCGAACACATCGTAGATACCGGCCTCGAGACCCTTGGCGCGGATCAACTGATCCACAGCCAGTGCGCGCGCGCGGTCGTCGTCGTAATCAATCCAGGCCTGATCGTCGACCCGGAAATCCGGCAATTCGGCCACCACCGGGTAACTGCGATCGCAGGCCGGGCAAGTCAAACTGTCGGCCTCGGCATTCAGAGGTCCGTGGCAAAGCGGGCATTTCCAGAACATGTCAAATCCTCCGGTTGGCGCTGGATATTGAGGGCGCCGTCATCAGTATAGTTTCTTGCTGGCGTTGCCGGGGCCGCACCAATATCCGGTGATTTCGCCAGCCGCCCAAGCCAGACACAAGGCTGCCAAAACCGCCAGTGTGCCAAACCGGCGTGCCCCGGTATCTGCGCGTTTTGTTGCGGCAAGATGCTTTTTCAACACAAGAAACGGCACCGCCGGGGCGCCGATCCGGTACACCCGGCGCCGGGTCCGGTCGGCCAAAGCAACACGGACCCCGCCAAAACAGCGGGCATAACCTGCCCGACTGCGCAAAAGCTGTGTCAGGCTGTGGTGCGTCGTCATGGCGACGGCCATGTCGGGCACCATGTGCAACCGGACCCCGGCGGCAACCAGACGCGCCTGACAGAACGGTTTGTTCAGCCCCTCGTCGACAAGGATATCGTTGCAGTGTTCGACCAGCGCCGCACGGGGCAACACCATGTTGTTGCCCGGCAGGTCGGTCGTCGTGCCCCGGATCAACTGCGCCGCTGAAAAGTCGGCGTATTCGAAGATGAACGCGGCCTGATTGACCGCATTGCAGTCGCCCGCAAACGTCACCGTACCACCCAGCGCCGCGCCGGGATTGTCCGAGACTGCGGCCAGGAGCGCCGCCGCCCAACCATCGCTGGGCACCGCCTTGGGTTCCAGAAAGGCGATCATCGGCGCAGTCGTTTCGGCCACGCCACGCGCCTTGAGCATCGGCATGTTGAGGCCAGGTGCGCGGAGCCTGCGAACCCCCGGTGCCAGCCGCTCGGCCCCCGGTGCTGTCCCATCCCGCCCGTCGACCAAAACGATCTCGGCCTGCGCCGGTGCGATCTGGTCGGCCAAGGCCGCAAGCACGGCCGTCGGGTTGTCCTGCGGGGCGCGGATGATCACGACAATGGCCAGCGTTGGCGGGGCAGATGACATCAGGCATCAGGCCAGCGTGACAGCAGTATCGGACTGCGACGACGCATAGACAGCCTGTGCAATCTCGATCGCCCGCAAACCGTCTGCCGCCGTGGCAAGCCGCCCGTCGGTGCGCCCGGCGACAAGCGCGATGAAATCGGTCAGTTCTTCGGCCAGCGTCTGCGAGGCGGTCGACTGCCAGCCTTTCAGCTTTTCGCGCAAGATCAGCGGCAGATAGAAATTGCGGCGTTTCTTACGCGCGCCACCCGGCCTGTCCATGGTGACAATGGTGGACATCATCGGGGCATAATAGGCCCGCGCCATGCCTTTGGTTCCGTAGGCCTCGATATAAAAATGATAGCCCTTCCACTCGGTCCAGCTTGCCCCAAGGGTTCCGACGATGCCGGTGTCTCCGGTCAGGATGGCATATCCGTTGTCCTCGACCCGGTCGAGCTGCCAGGTCTTGTCAAGAACCTTGCCATAGACGCTGCGGACCGGCCCCATAAGGTGCTGCATCAGGTCGATCATGTGAATCCCGTTGTCCAACAGCGCGCCGCCGCCCATGACATCCTTGTCATACATCCACTGCGCCTTGAATTCGGCAAGACCCGCGTGCCCGGCGTAGCCCTTGACGTGGGTCAGATTGCCGATCTCGCCAGAGTCGATCGCCGCCCTCACCTCTTTGATTGCCGCAAAGTAGCGATGGTTGAAACCGACGGTCAGAACTTTGCCGGTTGCCTTGGCCGTTGCAATCATCTCGTTGCAGGCGGCGACGCTGTGCGCCATCGGCTTTTCCACAACCACATGTTTGCCGGCGTTCATCGCTGCCGTGGCCAGTGCCGCATGGGTGTTGGGCGGCGTGCAGATGATGACGGTATCCACATCAGTCGTCCCGATCAGTTCGTCGCTGGTCCCAAAGACGCGTCCCGACCCCGCAAGCGCCGCAGCCCGCGTCGCGTCGATGTCAAACACCCCGGCGAATGCAGCGTCTGACATACTGTCGACAGCCATTTTGCGAAGTTGGGCGATGGCGCCTGCACCGATAATTGCAAATCTCATGTAAAATCCTAGGTCTTTGTGTCTGTGGCGCTCAAACCCGCTGCCTGAGCGGAAATCTCGAATGCCGGTCCGGTCAGCAACATCACCTGCCGGATAAATGGCAACCGACGCAACCGCGTGTACAATTGAATTGCGGTCTTTTGAAGCCGCGTTTGGTGAAGGTCGTCGATCACGGGCACCGAAATCGGCGCCAGTTTCAGATTATCCATGCCGGATTGCCGCAAAACTCCACGCAACTTTCGTGGCGAGGTCAGATTTGCGTGGCGTAGCGTATCAATGCCACGCCGCCAGATCAGATAGCGCGACCGAAGCCTTGGCGGAAGAAATCCGACGCCCCAAAGGCCGGCCAAAGGATGCGGTGTCATGCAGAACTGATTGGTTGCGGTCAGAAAAATCCGGCCACCGGGGGTCAACTGTTGCCGCAATATCTTGGCGGCGCGCGGTTGATCCGCAAGGTGTTCAAACAGGTCGGTTGCCGCGATGCGGTCGAACCCGGCAGCTTGGAACGGCAGCGCATAGATATCGGCGCAGACCAGATCGGCATCCAGACCGGCCTCGTCAAGCCGTTTGCGGGCAATGACCAGCCAGCGCAGGGCGATATCGACGCCCATCACCTCAACGCCAGTTCGCGCAGCGGCCATCAGCAAACCACCCGCCCCGCAGCCGATATCCAGCAAATTGCCGGTCTTGGGCGCAAGTTGGTCCAGAACCAGCCAGCCGCGTGCCTCGCCTGCATGCACATAGGCCGCGAAACGCCGCGCCATATCGGGCGGGACATCGTCGGTGATCCTGTAATATTCGTCCAGCGTTTCGGCAAAGCTGTGGTCGCGGGCAAACAGATGCAGGCCGGCGGCCTTGGCGCGTTCATCGGCCAGCGACAGATACCTGTCGGGGCCTAGGCGAAAGTCGGGGATGCCACAAAGGATCGGGTAATCGCGACCGCAGGTGCCGCAGTGCCAGTTCTCGTTTGCCAATTCCAGCGGGCCGCGGCAGGCGGGGCAGACGAAACGGCGGTTCATCGTTGCCCCCCGAAAACCGCCTTGGCATAGCCGCCAGACTCGCCCAGCGACCAGTTGGCCATGAACAGATAAAGCCACGGTGCGGCGCTCCAAAAGCCATGTTTCAGTCGCGCGTCGCGCAGCACCTGCGTTGTGATCTTGGCTGCAAAGATCGGAAATGCGGCGGGCGAAGTCAGCAGCATGAGCCAGCGGCGACCAGTCGGGGCACCGCCGGCCCGAGTTTGCCCGAAATGCACCCCGTGCCGCCTGCGCTGGCGCATGAATGCGGTCGGACTGTAGCGATTGACATGGGTCACGACCAGATCGGGGGCCAGCGCCAGACTGTCGCCCGCCGCCCGGAATCGCGCATGAAACGACGGCTCCCAAAAACCGTCCGGCAACAGATCGGCGCAACCCAGGATCGCGTCACGCCGGTAAACCGCATTGTCCGCTGCGATCTCGGGAACTGTTCGCGCCGTATCAAAATGGGCAAAGCTGCTGTAGCGCAACAGGTGGATTGCCGTGCCGACGCGATCTGACATGGGGTCGTTGACGATCCGCCCGCCATAACCGACGTGCTTTTGCAGGTCGAGGCCAAGCGCCGTATCCAACCAGGTCGCAGACGGCACGCAATGACCACTGAGCAGGCCGACGACAGGTGCGCGCGCGGCGACAATGCCGTCGCGCCAAAGTTCGGGGATCAACGCATCCTTTTCACCTGCAATCACGCGGACTCCGGGCATCGCAGGCACGACAAGCGGGTCGTCGCTGGCATGGCAAAGCAGCAGTTCAACCTGTCCCGTGGCCAGACCGGGGGCCAGCGCCGCGAGTATCGCAACTAGATTGCTTTGCGCAAACTGCATGCCGACGACGACGCTGATGGCAGGTATCGGGGTCATGGCGGGGCAACCTTTTGCGCCCGCAGGTCCTCGATCTGGGCAAGGTAAGTGGCCAGATGGGTTTCCTCGCGATACTGCGCCAGAAAGGCCGCGCGGGCGGCATCGCCCCTGCTGGCCCGCAGCGACGGATCATTGGCGAGCGTATCCATCGCGGCCAGACAGCCCGCGTCATCATGATAGACGAAACCCGCGTCGGCGTGGCGCACCACTTCGCCGGCCCCCCCGGCATCGCGGACGATTGCCGGGGTGCCTTGGGAAAATGCCTCGATTGTGGTCAGGCCAAATGTCTCGGGGGCACGCGACGGCAGGATCAATGCGGTGGCGCTGCGATAAAGGCCCGCCAGTTCAAGTTGCGCCTGCCGCCCCAGAAAATGCAGGTTGGGCAGGTCGGCATATTGCGCCTTGAGCGGTTCCAACAGGTCGCCGTCGCCGACCACACGCAGGTCATAACCGGGGCGTTGCCGAAACAAGGCAACCAGTTCGCCAATTCCCTTTGACGCGGTGACGCGCCCGACAAACAGGAAACCGGGGCGATCATACCGCGTCGGCGACACCTGAACATCGAACGCGGCCGGCGCAAAGTTGGGCAGCATGGCGACCTGTTCGGCAATACCCTGATCCGCCAATGCCCGGCGGGTGAAATCGCTGGGCGCAAAGATCCGGTCAACATGGGTCAGCGCCCGCGCCATGCCCGCCCCCAGCCGCCAAATTTGCGGTGGCTTGCCGGATCGCACCTGACAACGCAGGCAGGTTCGCCCGTCGCAGGCCTTTTCACCGTTCTTCCACAGGATATGGGTCGCGCAGATCAGCCAATGGTCATGCGCTGTCAGCAACGTGACAGGCGCGCGGCTTTGCGCCAAAATCCGCGGCCCGCCCATGAGCGAGATGTTGTGAAAATGCACGACGTCCCAATCCCGGCTGAATTCGTCGTTCAGGGCCCGCCATTTCAGGCCCGGTCGTCCGGTCTGCTGCGAGATCAGCGGCGAAAGCCCGCCCCAGCGGCTTGAAAGTTTGCGCACCGAAACTAGGCCGTCCGGCTCTGACGCGTCTGCGGGCATGGGTCCGCCCGACATCCGGTAGGCGTCGTAGCAGTAAACCACGCGCACCTCGTGACCCAACCGGGCCAACGCATTTGCCAGTTGTCGGACATAGGTCGCATCGCCGCCAAAGGAATGTGGCGGATAAAAAGATGTGACCATCAGAAAACGCATCAGCCTCTGCGCCCTGTGCGTTCCAGTGCCGCGATGGTCAGTTCGGCGGCCAATGGCCAGGTATTGCGCGCCGTTTCAGGAATGGCGGCAACCCGCAATTGTTGGCGCAACGCGCTGTCCGTGGCGATGCGGACGATAACATCGCGCATGTCGGCCACGTTGTAAGGATCGAAGCCCAACCCTGCGGCCCCTGCAACCTCAAGAACCGCGCCATCGTGCGCGGCAAGGACCGGCGTGCCACATGACATCGCCTCGAGCGCCGGCAGACCGAATCCTTCGGACAGCGACGGCAGAACAAGTGCAAGGGCGTCGGAATGCAGCGCAGCCAGATCCTGATCGGACACATAACCGGGGAAAAACACCCGTGCGGCCAATCGGGGCGAGGCCGCGATTTTCGCCTGAAGGGCCGCGAATATCGAATGGAACCCGCCGCCCGCCGGGTCGCCGGTCATCACCAGAACCAGATCGTCGGCGCCCTTGGTCGCTGTGGCGGCGTCGAATGCATCAAACAACCGCTCGAGGTTCTTGTGGGGGGCAAAGCCACCGACATAAATCAGCAGACGGCCTTTGGGCGGAATGCCGTTGTCCCGGCGCGCCCGCGTATGTTCGTCCGGATCGGAGACCGGTTTGTAGGCCTTCGCTCCGCCCTCGCAAATGACGTCGATGGTGTCGGCCGGAATGTGCAGATACTGGGCGATCTCGGCCTTTGCCGCCTGCGATACTGTCAGAATGCGACTGGCCGAACGTTTGGCGAGCCAAGTTTTCGCGTTCCACGCCAGACGCTGCCGCCAATGCGGAAAGACCAGTTCGGGGAAGTGTTCTGCAATCGCGTCGTGAAATGTGACGACCGTCGCCAGTCCGCGGGGCGGCGGAAACCACGAATAGACCGCCGGAAAGAACAGCACATCCAGCTTTGCGGCGCTGGCGGCACGCCGCAGGGCCAGCATGTCACGGACCGAACGGCTGTCATTCGCGGTCGCAGCTTCGGTCACGGGCCGACCTGTGCTGACCTGCACCACGTCGATTTGGGCGCCGAATTCCGCACCTTTCAAAGACGCATCCGTCAGCAAGACGTAGGAATTTGCGGTGTCGGCCGCGAACATGGCCGTCAACAATTCGCGGGTAAAGCGGCCAAAGCCGCGGTTGTTGTTCCAGCAGGTGCCGTCAATCCCGATCCGCATCAGCGCCACGATCCTTCACTTTGGCCGACCCCGAACAGGGCGCCGGTAAATTCACCCGCGCCCCATGCTAGCGCCATTAGAGCTATCCACGGCAGTTCGGCCAGCCAGACACGGACCGGCGCAGTTGACGCCGCGCGGGAGATGGCGCGCGCCGTCAGCACCGCAGGAACAAGTGGCGTCTTGAGAGACTGAACCAGTCGCCCCGCAAATGCCAGATCACCGGCGCGGGTCCCGGCATACAGACGCCCGTGGCCGAAGCGTGTGGACAGTTGTGCGCCGTATCTGTCCGCGACCGTATATGTCACCCGAGCCGATTCTAGATAGCGGATCGAAAGGTCATTGGCCCGCAGAGCCTTGGCCAGCATGTGTTCGACGATGCCGCCGTCGGCCGCAAAACCCGCTTTTGCCAATGCGTCGCGTCGCACCGCAAAACAGTTCCCCGGCATCGTGTGGGGCAGCGGCGCGCTGCCATTGAAACGACCGTACTCAAGGCGGCCGAGGGCGCGAAACCGGGCCGGCAGGGTCGGATCAATGCGGACCGGACCCCAGACCGCAGCCACCGTCGGATCGGCAAAGGCGGCGACGACCGCGTCGCGCCAGTCGGCACCAACAAGCGTCGTATCCTCGATCAGCGCAATCAGCGGCGCTTCGGTCACGGTGATGGCGCGGCCCCGCCGCAGCGGAACGGTTTGCCTACCTTCCGGACTGCTTTCAATCGTGACGGGAACGGGATCTGTATCTTTCAAATGCCGCCCGGTGACGGTTGCACAGTTGACCGTCGCATCGCCGCCGACCAGCGTAATGATCGCGACGCTGATCGGTTCTTTCTGATTGGTTTGCGTGACGGTCATGGCACGACCCCGCCGGAACCAAGCCGTGTCAGGAAAAGATCGCGGATCGCCGCGACATGGATGATGTCCTGGGGGCTGATCGGTGGGGGGCCTTGATCTAAAAGACTGTTGTAGAAATGGCGGCAGAGGGTGCGCAAACCGGGATAGGCGGCTTCGCGGTGCAGAGTTCGCCCTGTCAGATTTGCAGCGGCCATGCCCAGATGACCCAAGCTATCCACAAAGGGCCGGATCATCTTGCTTTGGCGCGTCGCCGTTCCGTTTCGAAACAGTGCATAGCCGTGAAACATGTCGGCGACATAGCTTCCGTTGTCACCCGACACGGTCAGGGCGGCGCAGGTTGGCCGGGCCGTCAAACTGATCGTAATGCGGACAAGCGCGCCGCCGATTACGGTTCCAAGGGTAAACGTGCCGTTCGGTTCGCCAGTGATTTTCCAGTCGGCGGACGGGCCAATCGCGCCCGGCAAAAGCCGTTGCAGGATCGAGATCGGGTGCGGCAAGATGTCCGCGGCGATGCCGACATAATCGCCAGGGGCGCGACCGCCGGCACCCGCCGTGCGAAAATCCAAGTCGATCAATGCGATGTCGCCGACGCGCGCCATCCCGGTCCTGACTTTCTCGACTCCCGCCTGAAACGCATATTGATGCACCGGACAAATCTGCAAGCCGGCCTTATCTACCGCATCGATCATGGCCCTTGTCGTCGCTTCATCCTGCGCGAGCGGCTTTTCCACGAAGGCGTGGATGCCTCGTTCCGTCGCCATCCTTACGATACTCTCGTGAGTCGGACTTGGCGTACAGATGTGCACGACATCGCAGGCCGGATGTTCTGGTAGCGCCGAAAAATCATCGAGGATCGCCGCCGACCCGGCGATGCGGGCGGCACGGGCATGGTTCGGATCAATCACAGCGACGATTTCCGCCCCGGACTGCGCCGCAGTGACTGCATGCCACCGTCCCATCAGCCCTGCACCAACGATTGCGACCCGAAGACGTTTTGGACGGTCCCGTGTCACAAAAAGTTGCCCGAACGTCGCGGTTGTGGAGGAGCGTTAACTATCATTGGCCATTCATTTTTTTTACTAATGCAACCGTCGGCGGACACCTTACCCGAGGCGCGGCGAGGATCAAATGCCTTGAAGACCTTTTACGCAAATTGCACCGACGACCTTATCGATTCTGTCACGGAAATATTACTATACAACCATAGGTTTAGTTTAAAATTTCGTATTCAACCAAAATTGATCCATTCCGATGAACAATAGCCAAAAAAAATTGCACATTCGATGGGCAACGTAATACAATCAACGAATATTTAACTTTCAATTTCTCCGGACCCAAGAATCGGGTAAGTTCAACCAGTAATTTTGCGTGAAAGGCATTTTCGTATGAACATTCAGACCATGGATCCCAAAGTTGTCATCGTTGGTGGCGGTCCTGCTGGACTTACCTGTGCGCACGAGCTCCAGAAGGCAGAGGCGGGCATCAAGACAGTTGTGTTTGAAGCGGACGACCTTGTCGGCGGAATCGCGCGGACCGAGAGCCATCGCGGCTATCGCTTTGACATCGGCGGGCACCGCTTTTTCACAAAAGTAACCGAGGTCGAGGAAGTCTGGGACGAGATCATGGGTGATGATTTCATCACCGTGCCGCGGTTGAGCCGGATCTACTATCGTGACAAGTTTTATGACTATCCGCTCAAGCCGATGAACGCACTGCGCAACATCGGGATCTATGAGACTTTCCGGATCATGGTCAGCCTGCTGCGCTACAAGATATTCCCGCATCGTACAGAAGAGACGTTCGAGCATTGGGTCGTGAACCGCTTCGGCTATCGCCTCTATGCCCACTTCTTCAAGTCCTACACCGAAAAGGTCTGGGGCGTGCCATGTTCCGAAATCAGGGCGGACTGGGCGGCGCAGCGGATCAAGAACCTGTCGCTGTTCAAGGCCGTCTGGAATGCCTTTACCGGCTCGAACGATACGACGAGTCTGATCGAGAAGTTCAAATATCCGCGCCTTGGGCCTGGCCAAATGTGGGAAAAGATGACCGCAAAGCTGCGCAAGCACGGCGGCGAGGTCCGGCTTAAATCCTGGGTCAAGCGGGTCATCCATGAAGACATGCACGTGACCGGCGTTGAAGTCTGTCAGGAGGATCCCGAGACCGGTAAGATCAAGACCTATATCGAGAAGGGTACGGAATTCATCAACACGATGCCGCTGCGCGAATTGCTGCACTGCATGGACCCGGCACCGCCTGCCACAGTGTTGGCGGCTGCTGACAAGCTCAAGTACCGCGATTTCATGATCGTGACGCTGGTTCTGGACCACGAAGACCCGTTCCCGGACAACTGGATTTACGTGCATTCCGCGCATGTGAACGTGGGGCGGATCCAGAATTTCCGCGCGTGGTCCAAGGCAATGATCCCCGAGGCGAACCGGTCGTCAATTGGCATGGAATACTTTTGCAACGACACCGACGCGTTGTGGTCGATGCCTGACGAAGAGTTGATCAAGCTGGCGGGGCGCGAACTGGAAAAGATCGGATTGGCCCCGGCCTCATCCGTTGTCGATGGGGCTATCATTCGTCAGCCAAAGGCCTATCCGGTCTACGACAGCGAGTATCAGGGCGCTCTTGACGTGATCAAAGGCTACGTCACCGCTTTCGACAATTTCCAGACTGTGGGACGTAACGGCCTGCACCGCTACAACAACCAAGACCACTCGATGCTGTCAGCGATGCTGGCTGCCCGCAACATTCTGGGCGAGCGTCACGATGTCTGGGAGGTCAACGTAGAGAGGTCGTATCACGAAGAGTTCCAGACCAAACCCTTCAAGCGCCGCGAAATCAAGATGGCCGTTGTCGCCGAATAGGCGGTTCTCCTGTCAGAGGCACGGATAAATGTCGGTCGCAAAACCCTTGGGTTCACCATTTGATGTTGGCGCACAGCGCCAGCACAGCACGATTGTCGATATTGTCTGGATGCTGATATCGCTAGCTGCGCTGGTTAGCGTGCTGGTCATCAACGGCATGCCGTTGTTCTATTTCGACAGTGCCGGCTATCTTGCGCATGGCAATCAGATGTTCAAGGTTCTGGGCATTTTACAACCTGACCCGACCGCTGGCGGGGCAGCAGGTCAGGCTGCGACGGATGACGGAACAGTCGTCGGCAGCCGGTCGGCTGTCTATGCGTTGTTCCTGTCGTACTTTGCAGTCGTCGGACTGTTGTGGGTGGCATCCCTGATCCAAGCATTACTGCTTTTGCTGATCATCCATGTCTGTGTCCGGCTGATCCTGCGCCAGACCCATTCGTCAGCGATCGCGTGGAAGGTGACAGGAATCGCGACACTGGCCGCCGCCTTGGGGTCGGCCGGCTTTTATACGGCCTATCTGATGCCCGACATCTTTGCGCCGATCATGCTTTTGGCCATCGCCGCGCTGTCGGCATTCGTTCCGGTTCTGACGTTCTGGCAGATTATCGTGCTGTTGTTCTTTGGCGGACTGGCCGTCGTAATGCATCCGTCGCACCTCGCCATTGCGCTGGTGATGGTACCGGCGGTCTGGATTGCGACACTCGCCTTTGGACTGCGCGGCTGGTGGAAATCCGGCCTTTTGGTTCTTGTCATCGCCGGCACCGGGCTGGTTGAACGCTCGGCCTTTGTCATTGCGGTCGAAAGCGCAACCGACAGCAAGGTGGTTGACCTGCCATTCTTTACCGCCCGCCTGATTTCGGACGGCCCCGGCAAGCGTTACCTTGACAGAATATGTCCACAGGACGGCATGGCCACTTGCGACCTGAACGCGCTACTGGTGCGGCCCACGCAGTTGTCACCTGACCGTATCCTGTTCGCATCCGACCCGGAATTCGGATCGTTCGCGCTGCTTGATCCGGCGCAGAAACGTGCGATTTCTGGCGAACAGCGCGGCTTTCTTATCGCCGTGGCCAAAAGTGACCCCTTGGGTGTGCTATTCGCGGTCGTGCGGAACACGTTTTACCAGTTGGGACTGATCGGCATCGACATGACGGTGCCCGATCAGGCCATGTTCGACAACGCGACCAAGATTTATGCCGACTTTCCACCTGATCTGGTGAATGGACGGCTGGTTGGCGGCGGTGGCTGGATCGCCACGCTGACCCTGGCGCAACAGATTTACTATGGGTTGTCGGCGCTTGTTCTGATCGGCCTGATCGTGCTGCCGCAAAGCCGCCTGCCCCGCAGCCTGCGTGCATTTGGCGTTCTGATCATTCTGGGCTTGCTGGCCAATGCCTTTGTGACCGGCGCTATTTCGCAGCCGGCTAGTCGCTATGGGGCGCGGGTGATTTTCCTTATTCCGGTTGTGGCTGCCATGTTAGCGATGGCGCAGCGACGTAAGAGCCCCGACCTCGACGCCCGAACCAAAAGATCATTGTGATGAAACCGAACGCCAAATCTGCCATTTCCGTCGTGATGCCGGCCTACAACGCGGCGCATTACATGCCGTTGGTTCTCGACCCGCTTCTGACGATGCTGCATCAAGGCGAAATTGCCGAGATTCTTGTCGTCGACGACCGCTCGACCGATGACACGGCAGCGGTTGCCGAAAAGCTGGGCGCGCGGGTGCTGACAACGCCAAAGAACGGCGGACCCGGCGCGGCGCGGAATTTTGCGGCCAAACATGCCGTTGGCGATATCCTGTGGCTGGTGGATTCTGATGTGATAGCGCATCCGGGCGGTCCGGCTCGGATCGCCGAGGCGTTTGCAGATCCCGGTGTGCATGCGGTCTTCGGATCTTATGACGACAGTCCGGCTGGGCAAAGCTGGATGTCGCAATACAAGAACCTGATGCACCGCTACTATCACCAGCGGTCCAAACGCGAGGCGACGACGTTTTGGGCGGGCTGTGGTGCGCTGCGCAAATCGGCCTTTCTTGCGGTCGGCGGATTTGACGTTAAAACCTACACGCGCCCGTCGATCGAGGATATCGAGCTTGGCTATCGGATCCGTTCCGCGGGCGGGCGTATCCTGTTGTTGCCGGATTTGTTGGGCAAACACCTCAAGGTCTGGACGGTGCGCAATGCCATCCATACCGACATTTTCTGTCGCGCGATCCCCTGGTCCCGCCTGATGATCGGGCGCGAAGGGCTGACCGATGATCTGAACACCAGCCGTGCCGAGCGGGGCCGCGCCGTTTTGGCGGGACTGCTGTTGTTGTCCATCTTGTGGGTGCCGTTCGCGCTGTCGCTGTGGTGGTTGCCGCTCGTCCTGCTGGGCGTTGTCGTCGTCGTCAACTGGCCGCTTTTCGGTTTTCTTTATCGGGCTGGTGGCCTTGGGGTGGCGGTCCGGGGCGGGCTTTATCACCAGATTTACTATGTCTACAGTTCCGCCGCCTTTGCGTATTGCCTTGCCGAATCGCTATTCCGCCGCGATGCCCCGCATGTGAGCCGGGCCTGACCGCCCTGACCAAGCAAAAGGCGTGCCGGAACCCGTGATCGACATCCTGATGTATCATTCGATATCGGCGCAGGCCGGGGCGACATCGATCGCGCCCGACGTGTTTGCTGGCCAGATGCAGGCGATCGCAAAATCAGGCGTCCCGGTCGTCTCGCTTGACGATCTGGTCAGCGCACGGGCCGGCCGAACGACGCTGCCGCCCCGCGCGATCATTCTGACGTTCGACGACGGGTATACCGATTTCGCCGCAGTGGCATGGCCGGTAATCCGCGATCTGGGCATGCCGGTAACGGTTTTTCTGCCCAGCGGTCATATCGGCGGCATCGAAAGCTGGCGGGGTCACGCCGAACCGCCCCGGCCCCTAATGGACTGGGATATGATCGCGACTCTGGCCGCAGAAGGTGTCGATTTCGGCGGCCACACGGTCAGCCATCCTGACCTGACCGCACTGTCGCAAAGCCAGCGACACGACGAAATCGCCCAGAGCCACGCGACTCTTTCCGCGCAGCTGGGTCGCCCGCCGCGCCACTTTGCGCCGCCTTACGGTCTGTCCGACGGGCCGACACGGCAACAGATTGCGACCCTTTATCAAAGCTCTTGCGGCACCCGGCTAGGGCAGGCAAACGCGCAATCGAACCTGTTCGATCTGCCTCGCCTTGAGATGTTCTATTACACCGACCCGCGCCGCTGGCACGCCCATCTTGCCGGTCGCGGCGCGCCCTATCTGGCCTTGCGCCAGGGTCTTCGGTGGGCGCGGCGGCTTGTTCTGAACCCTTGGGGACTGTCACGCAAATGACCGAAAAACAACCAACCGGCACACCCGAACTTTCGGTCATCGTGCCGTCTGTCAACAGCTATGACGACCTTGACGGTTGCCTGAAGGCGCTTGAGACGGATCAGAACGCAAAGATCGAAGTCATAGTGATCGACCGCCTTGGCGAACATGTCCGGCATTTCGTACGGCTGGAACATCCGGGCGTCATTGTTATCGCGATGCCACCCGATGCGACAATCCCGGCGATGCGGGCCCGTGCGATCCGTGCCGCCACCGCCCCCGCCATCGCGGTGATCGAGGATCACGTCATCGTCGCGCCGGGTTGGGCCCGTGCGATGCTTGATGCGCTTGGTGACGGTTCGCGGGTTGTCGGGGGTCCGGTGGATAACGCGGCGACCGATACGCTGGTCGATTGGGCGGCATTCCTGTGTGAATATTCCAGCACCCTGCCTCCCCTGCCCGAAGGCAAGGCCGACTGGCTGCCCGGCAACAATGTAATCTATCCGACCACACTGTTGCGCAAATTTGATGCGGTGCTGGACGAAGGCAAATGGGAAAATCGGCTGCACGACGCCATCCGCGACGGGGGCACGCCCCTGATGATGCACAATGCCAACGTCGCGGGGCACAAGATGCACTACACGTTCGGGCTGTATATGTCGCAACGCTATCTGTATTCGCGCAGTTATGCGGGGGCCAAACGTGATGGCATGGGGGCCGGCAAGCGGATCGTCATGGGGTTTGCATCGCTCGGCGCGCTGCCGCCACTGATGTTCCTGCGCACGATCCAGCGGATCCGGGCCAAGGGGCGCTATCGAAACGAATTGCGCCGATCGCTGCCGCTTTTGGTGCCGTTCTGCCTGTCCTGGGGCGCGGGAGAGGCGATGGGCTACTGGTTCGGACCGGGCCGGTCATTGAGCCGGGTGCGCTAGGCTACCATGTACCTCTGGTAGAGCCCAACAGTCGACTGCCTACGTTGTCAAGGTATTGATGTGGCATTTGCACTCCGCCACATGTGTCGCCGGAGACGGATCAACAGCGGGGCCTCAAGATACAGGTGCAGCACGAGGCCAGTTACGATGGACGCGACGATGGCCAACGCTGTCGCCACCAGCAAGCCGCCCCAACCCGAAATTTGCGGCTGCATTAGCGGCAATAGAAGCTGAATCACCAGTATGTGGACGAGATAGACTGCATAGGAACTATCCCCGAGCCATGCAAAACGGGCGATTGTCGCC
>JBBQHC010000021.1:0-32063 GCA_038323615.1 Rhodobacterales bacterium
TGGGGTTGCCCAAGGCACGCATCGTCTTTTCGATCGGCCCGAGCAGGAAATCCAGCAGCACCGATCCGAAACTGAAACAGATGACCATGCCGACGATGAACGCGAACGCCGAACGGATCAGCCGGGTTCGCAATTCGGCCAGATGTTCGATCAGCGGCGCAGCGCTGTCTTCGATTTCGTCGGCGGCTGTCATTTCGCGGCCTTGGGTTTAGCTTTGGCGCGGGGTTTGACAGCTTTCGGTGCCGTCTTGGTCTGCGTTTTGGCCGTTGTTTTGGCTGCCACCTCGGGGGCAGCCTTGGTCTGCACTTTGGCCACTGCCTTTGGCGCCGCCTTGGCACGTGGTTTTGCGGCGGGTTTTGACGTTGCGGGTTCGATATCTGCGTCGGCCGCCATTTCGGCGGCCGTCGCGGCGGCGGCCTCCCGCTTTAACCGTGCGGTGGCGGCGGCGGCGGTTGCATCGGAAATCTTGGCCTTGGCGTCGGCGCGTTCTTTTGACAGCGCCTCGGTCGCGCCACCGGGTTTGAACGCGCTCATCCCCGTGGCATCGCGCAATTTGTCGAGCCCGAATTTCTGCGGATTGGCGGCAGCTTTGATGGTTTTCGAGATGTCGCGCACGCCGCTGTCGTCCGCCGCCGCTTCCATTGCGCGGGAAAACTCGCGTGCCATGCCCCGCGCCTTGCCGGTGAATTCACCGACCTGACGGAACAGATTGGGCAAATCTTTGGGGCCGACGACGATCAACGCCACGACCCCGATCACGATCATCTCGCCGCCACCAAGTCCGAACATGTCCCGCGCCTCGCCGTGGGTCCGATCAGACCTTGTCGGTTTCTTTGGTAGGGGTCACGTCCTTGGCAGCCATCGAATCGTCCAGTTCTTTGGTGCTGTCATCGACGCCGCGCTTGAAGGCTGTGATACCCTTGCCCACCTCGCCCATCAGCGACGAAATCTTGCCGCGCCCGAAAAGCACCAGAACCACGACCGCGATCAGCAGCAGACCCGGCAGACCAATGTTGTTGAGCATGTTCATTCTCCATCAATGGGGGGCCAAAGTGGCCACCTGCATCATCAGACCCTTCACATAGGCCCTCGGCGGCGGCGCGAAAAGGCCAAAACGTCTGGAAAACCCCTTTTATGCAAGGGTTTTCAGATAGTCGTGTCAGATACTTGTCAACTGTCAGGAAATTGACAAAACTGCCAGCAGAAAGGACCGAAAATGCGCCGTGCCGACCGACTCATGCGATTGATCCAAGCCCTCCGCGACGGGCAGTTGCACAAGGCTGCCGATCTCGCCGCCACACTGAAGGTGTCGCTGCGCACGATTTACCGCGATATGGAGGTGTTGGCCGCGTCCGGCGTCCCTGTCACCGGCGAGCGTGGCATCGGCTACCGCGTCACCGCCGCGATCACCCTGCCCCCCCTGAACCTGACCATGACCGAGGTCGAGGCGCTGCACATCGGTCTGATGGCCGTCGGCAAGGGTGCCGACCCCGAACTGTCCGCCGCCGCCCGCACCCTGTCGGCCAAACTGGACGCGGTAATGCCCGAGGACCGCGCCCATACCCCTGCCGGTTACGGATTCGCGATCTATCCTTTTGCCGATGCGGCGCGGGGTTTTCAGTATTTGCCAACGTTCCGGCAGGCCCTGCGCGGGCGGCAGAAACTGGCGCTGACGCTGGACGGGACCGGGCGCACGGTGCGGCCGCTGAAACTGGATTATTGGGGTCGGTTGTGGACCTGCGTCGTCTGGTGCGAAACCGCCGCAGGGTTCGCGGACATCCGGGTCGATCAGATCACCGAGCTGCGTCTGTTGCCGGGACTGTTTGTGGACGAAGTGGGCAAACGACTGCGGGATTACACGCCGTAAACAGCCGGAAACACGAAACACTTGTCGCGCCGTATCATCAGCCACAAGGGCGTGCCGGGTTTGGGCAGAAAAACCGATGGGACCGCCGCGCGTAAAGTCGAGCCTTCTAAATCCAACCGGAATTCGACGATACTTTCCGATCCCAGGAACCGGGCGCGGGTGACGACGCCGCGCGCCGGGGTGCCTTCGGTCGCGGTCGGATTGGGACCGCGCCCGTCGCGGTCAAAGTCGATTTTCAGATGCTGGGGCCGGATCACGATATCGACAGTTGCACCATCTGCCACGCCGGGAGCAAGGAATTGCCCGAACGCCGTATCGATCAGCGCCCCCTGCACCTGCCCGGTAATCACGTCGATATCGCTGAAAAACGCCGCTGCGGCGCGATCCACCGGGGCGTTGTAGATGTTGTATGGCGCACCATGTTGGACGATCCGCCCGTCGCGCATCAGGGCGATTTCATCGGCCATGCGCATCGCCTCGGCGGGTTCGTGGGTGACCAGCAGTACCGCCGTCCCTTCGCCCTTTAGCACGGCGAGCGTTTCGTCGCGGATGTCATCGCGCAAGCGGTCGTCGAGACCGGAAAACGGCTCGTCCATCAGCAGGATGCGCGGGCGCGGAGCCAGAGCGCGGGCCAGCGCGATACGTTGCTGTTCGCCGCCTGACAACTGGTGTGGATAATTGTCGATGTGTTGCGTCATGCCGACTTTGGCCAACAGGTCGCGAACCCTTGCTGTGTTGTCCGCCTTGGCCCCGGTCAGGCCAAACGCGACGTTGGCAGCGACGCACAGGTGCGGAAACAAGGCGAAATCCTGAAACATCAGACCGATGCCCCGATTTTCCGGCGGCAGGTCGCAATGCGCATCGCTGATGGTCTGTCCATCGACGCGGATCGCACCACTGTCCTGAGTCTCGACCCCGGCGATCATCCGCAGTGTCGTCGACTTGCCGCAGCCCGATGGGCCCAGCAGGCAGGTCACCTGCCCCGGCATCACCGACAGTGATACGTCATCGACGACCTTGCGGCCGCCGTAGGCGCGGGTCAGGTGGCTGATCTCAAGGCGGGGGGGCTGCGCGGACAAGGCCACTCCTATTTCCGACCAAAGCAATCGGGTATCGCGCGGGTGGTATCAATTCACAAGAAGCGGGGCAAGGTTTCTGCGTCCGAATGACACAGATCAAAGCAAAGGCACCATGTCGGGTTAGAATGGTTCAGGTTTCAACGGAATCTGAATTCGCGGCCTCTGACTTGGCGCGAACGCGATTTCCGGGCGGGTTGTTTCCGTGAAACCCTGAACGGCTTTGAAACTGTGGGAAGGGAATTATCACATGATCAACATCCTCGTCGCGACCGACCTGTCGGAACGAGCCGACCGCGCGGTCAAACGCGCGTTTCGGCTGGCCAAAGCACTTGATGCCACTTGCCATATCCTGACCGTGATAGATGACGCTCTGCCCGGCGATCTTGCAGAAAGACTGCGCCGCGACAGCCTGTCACGCCTGAAGGATTATGTCGCAGCCTGCCAACCGCAACCCGGCAAGATCGAGATCAGATCCGAAATCGGTGATCCGCTGAGTGCTATTCCACAATATGCCGAAGATCTGGATGCGGCACTGGTGCTGCTGGGGCAGCACCGGCCACGACCGATATTGGACATACTCCGCGAAACAACAATGGAACGGCTTGTCAGGCTGTTGCGCCGACCGGTTCTGCTGGTCCGGCAGCTACCCGTTACCGAATATCGTCGGGTGCTAGCCCCGGTCAATTTTTCACCCGCCTGCGCGGCGGCCTTGCGGGCGGCCCGGATGGTTGCCCCAACCGCAGAATTTCGCCCGATCCACGGTATTCATCTGCCGTTTGCGGGCCTGACGGGCGAGGGACCGAATGGCGAGATGGCACAACAGATCAAACGCGAGGCCGAGGCGGAAAGCGCGATATGGGCCGATCTGAACGATCTGCCCGCCGATCTTGCCGCGGTCCTTATGGTCAAGGCCAGTGTGTTCCAGTTGATCGACGCCGAAATGCGCAACTTTAAACCCGACCTGATCACCTTGGGCGCCCACACCCGGCACGGACTGTCGCCATACACATTGGGCAGCTTTGCGGCATACCTTATCCGCAACCCGCCGACCGATCTGCTCATTGTCCGACCGGCAATCGCCCGATCGGTGCGCATCGGGTAACGCGGCTGCCAACTGCCCGTCATGATCCCACAACCGTGCCCGATTAGCTGCGGCAGGGGTCAGATCGTGGCGTTGCCCGCACCTCCGTCCAGCAGGATGTTCTGGCCGACGATGAACCCCGCGTGCTGACTGCACAAAAACGCGCACATCGCCCCGAATTCAGCCGCAGTGCCATAGCGGCGGGCGGGAATTGTCGCCTCGCGCTGCGCCCTGGCCTGCGCCATGTCGATGCCTTTCGCCTTGGTCACGCCGGTATCCAGTGCCGCGGCGCGGTCGGTGGCGTGGATGCCCGGCAACAAATTGTTGATGTTCACGCCATGTAGCGCGACCTGCCGCGAGGTGCCTGCAACATATCCGGTCAGGCCAGTGCGGGCGGCGTTGGACAGGCCAAGCGCGGCGATAGGCGACTTGACCGACTGCGAAGTGATGTTGACGACGCGCCCCCAGCCCCGGTCGATCATGCCGGGCAGCAGCGCCTTCATCAGGGCGATCGGGGTCAGCATGTTGGCGTCAAGTGCCTTGATGAAATCGTCGCGGCTCCAGTCGGTCCACATCCCCGGCGGTGGACCGCCGGCGTTGGTGACAAGGATGTCGATAGCGCCTGCTGCCTTCAGCACGGCATCCTGCCCTTCGGCCGTCGTGATGTCGGCGACCACCGTCGTGACCTGCACGCCAAAGGCGGCGCGAATATCAGCAGCGGCGGCTTCCAATGCGTCGGCCCCGCGGGCGTTCATCACCAGATCGACGCCCGCCTCGGCCAAAGCGGCGGCACAGCCGCGCCCCAGACCCTTGCTTGATGCGCAGACCAGCGCGCGTTTGCCGCTTATTCCCAGATCCATGTCGAGCCCTATCTGTTTATGTCGGAACCGGGGTAACATGCACGTGAGCAAGCAACAATCGCCCCCGTGTTGACACATCATTAACGACAATGCGGCAAAGGTCTGGTTTATCGACGTGCCAGATTTGTTTCAAAGTAAGAGTATTCTGATGCCAAAACCGACCGGCCCCGTTCCGACCCAAACCCTGCCCGTCTATCCGGCAGCCGGCTTTGTCGTGACCGAAGGCGTGGCGCGGGGCGATGGGTTGTCGTTTGCCGACGACCTGGTGATGGACGATATCTATCAACTGACCGACGGTGCGCTCCGTGGCCGTCTGGGGCTGGCGGTGAACGAGGCGGCACCGGGGTTTCTGGTCGCGGACGGCTCCGAACTGGGCCGGGTCAACAATGCGGTCTATCTCGATTGCTGCATCACGCTGATGGCCCCCGACAGCACCACCTACGAAGGTCTGGTCCTTGTCGAGGTCGAGGCGGGGGCCGCCGCCGCCACCTATCTGCTGCCGCTGGCGACACTGGCCGCCGACACCCCCTATCGGCTGGTGCGCGTCGATCGCGAGGTCGCACCATCGCGGCTGGCGACCGTGGCTTGCGTATCGTTTACCCGGGGCACCCACATCACGCTATGGTCCGGGGCGCAGGTCAGAATCGAGGATTTGAAGATCGGCGACCGGGTGCTGACCCGCGACGACGGCGCACAGGCCGTGCGCTGGATTGGCCAGACGACGCTGCGTGCCACGGGCGCGTTTTCACCGATCGTGATCCGTAAGGGCGCGCTGCACAACACCAACGATTTGCTGGTCAGCCCCGATCACCGCCTGTTCGTCTATCAGCGGTCCGATCATCTGGGGGCCGGCCGGGCCGAAGTGCTGGTCAAAGTGCGCCATCTGGTCAACGGCGATACAGTCGTGGTGCAGGACGGCGGGTTCATCGATTATTTCCAGCTTTTGTTCGACGATCACCAGATCATCTATGCCGAAGGGATCGCCGCCGAATCCCTGCTGATCGACCCGCGCACCCGTGCCGCCCTGCCTGACGACGTGGCCGGGCATGGCCACGGATATCGCCAGCATCAGGACTACGAAGTGCAGGAAGGCCTGCTGATGCGCCCCGATACGGTGGCGCTGCTGCGGCGCGCCTCGTCGGGATAGAAACCAGTGATGGCGGCCGATTGCCCTTTTGGAGGGCCTCGCCTATAGCCCGCGCATGACAAATCGCCCCGCCTTGCCCCCCGAAATCGCCCGTCGCCGGACCTTTGCGATCATCTCGCACCCGGACGCCGGGAAAACCACGCTGACCGAGAAATTCCTGCTGTTCGGCGGCGCGATCCAGTTGGCCGGTCAGGTCCGTGCCAAGGGCGAGGCGCGGCGCACCCGCAGCGATTTCATGCAGATGGAAAAAGACCGGGGGATTTCTGTCTCCGCCTCCGCGATGTCTTTCGATTTCAAAGACTTCCGTTTCAATCTTGTCGATACCCCCGGCCACAGCGATTTCTCCGAAGATACCTATCGCACGCTGACGGCGGTCGATGCCGCGGTCATGGTCATTGACGGCGCCAAGGGCGTCGAAAGCCAGACCCGGAAACTGTTCGAGGTCTGCCGCCTGCGTGATCTGCCGATCCTGACGTTTTGCAACAAGATGGACCGCGAAAGCCGCGATACCTTTGAGATCATAGACGAAATTCAGGAAAATCTGGCGATCGACGTCACCCCTGCGTCGTGGCCGATCGGCAAAGGCCGCGAATTTATCGGCTGTTACGACATCCTGCGCGACCGCTTGGAACTGATGGACCGGGCAGATCGCAACAAGGTCGCGGATTCCATTGAAATCAACGGCTTGAACGATCCTCTTCTGGCAAAGCACGTGCCCGCCGACCTGTTGGCGACGTTTCTCGAAGAGATCGAAATGGCCCGTGAATTGCTGCCCGCGCTGGATCACACCGCCGTTCTGCAAGGCACCATGACGCCGATCTGGTTCGGGTCAGCGATCAATTCGTTCGGGGTACGCGATCTGATGAACGGGATCGGCACCTACGGCCCCGAACCGCAGCCGCAAAAGGCCCAGCCGCGCAATATTTTACCAGAAGAAACAACGGTGTCCGGCTTTGTGTTCAAAGTGCAGGCGAACATGGACCCCAAACATCGTGACCGGGTGGCGTTTGTGCGCCTCGCCTCGGGCCATTTCGAACGCGGGATGAAACTGACCCATGTCCGCTCTGGCAAGCAGATGGCAATTTCCAACCCGGTCCTGTTTCTGGCCGCCGACCGCGAATTGGCGGAAGAGGCCTGGGCCGGCGACATCATGGGGATTCCGAATCACGGCCAGTTGCGCATCGGCGACACACTGACCGAGGGCGAGGCGATCCGGGTCAGTGGAATCCCGTCGTTCGCGCCCGAATTGCTGAAAACCGCGCGGGCGGGCGACCCAATGAAGGCCAAACATCTGGAAAAGGCGCTGATGCAGTTCGCCGAAGAAGGCGCTGCCAAAGTGTTCAAACCGACCTTTGGCTCGGGCTTTATCGTCGGTGTGGTCGGGCCCTTGCAATTCGAAGTGCTGGCCAGCCGGATCGAGCTTGAGTACGGCCTGCCGGTGCGGTTCGAACAGTCGCAATTCACCAGCGCGCGTTGGGTGAAGGGCGACAAGCAAGCCGTTGAAAAGTTTGTCAGTTCAAACAAACAGCATATCGCCGCCGACAACGATGGCGATCTGGTTTATCTGACCCGCCTGCAATGGGACATCGACCGGGTTGGCCGCGATTATCCGGACGTCCGGCTGACCGCGACCAAAGAGATGATGGTCTGAGCCGGGTCAGACCAGCGTGGCGTCCATGGTGATCTCGGCACCTTTCAGCAGCTTGGACACCGGGCATCCGACCTTGGTATCCTCGGCGATCTTCTGAAACGTCGCCGCGTCGATATTGGGCGCGCTTGCCTTGACGTCCAGATGAATTTTCGTGATCGAAAATCCATCGCCATCCGGTTCCAGCGACACCGTCGATTTCACATCGATGCTGGTCGCCTTCGACCCGTTGTCTTCAAACCCGATGCTCATCGCCATCGCATAACAGGAGGCATGGGCGGCGCCGATCAGTTCTTCGGGATTGGTGCCTTTGACGCCCTCGAACCGGTTTCGGAACCCATAGGGCTGGTCGGCCAACACCCCGGTTTCGGTTGACACATGGCCTTTGCCATCCTTCAGTCCGCCGCTCCATTTTGCCGATCCATGTTTCTTGATCATTGTCTGTCCTTTGCTTGGTGGTTCTGCCAGAGCAACGGCCCAGACAACCAACCGTTCCCGACTGACCCTGACGCCACCACAAAAACCCCTGCCCCCGGCAGATCGCAGTGCCCTGTCATCCTTGACCTTTCCCGCCAATCGTCCTAAAGGCGGATCAAGTCGAACGCCCTGACAATCCGGTCGGGCGGGCCGCGCGATCTTGCGGCCATCATGCGCCGCAACATCGAAAGGGCCACATGACGAAATTTACTGATCTGAACCTTGATCCAAAGGTTCTCAAAGCCGTCGTTGACGCCGGCTACGAAATCCCGACCCCGATTCAGGCCGAGGCGATCCCGCCCGCCCTTGAAGGCCGCGATGTGCTGGGCATTGCCCAGACCGGCACCGGTAAAACCGCCAGTTTTGTGCTGCCGATGATCACCCTGCTGGGCCGTGGTCGAGCCCGTGCGCGGATGCCGCGCAGCCTGGTGCTGTGTCCGACCCGCGAATTGGCCGCGCAGGTCGCCGAAAATTTCGACACCTATGCCAAATACACCAAACTGACCAAGGCCCTGCTGATTGGCGGTGTCAGTTTCAAGGATCAGGATCGCCTGATCGACAAGGGCGTCGATGTGCTGATCGCGACCCCAGGTCGCATGCTGGATCATTTCGAGCGCGGCAAATTGATCCTGTCCGACGTCAAGATCATGGTGGTGGACGAGGCTGACCGGATGCTCGACATGGGGTTCATCCCCGATATCGAACAGATTTTTGGCCTGATCCCGCCCCTGACCCGGCAGACCCTGTTTTTCAGCGCGACAATGGCGCCTGAAATCGCGCGAATCACCAACACCTTCCTGTCCAACCCGGTGCGGGTCGAAGTCGCGCGCGCCGCGACGACGGGCGAGAATATCAAGCAGGGCGTCATCATGTTTCGGGGCTCGCGCAAGGATGCCGAGCCCGGCGAAAAGCGCGATCTGCTGCGGGCAATCATCGCTGGCGAGGGTGAAGGCTGCACCAATGCGATCATCTTTTGCAACCGCAAGTCGGATGTGGATATCGTCGCCAAGTCACTGAAAAAGCACGGATTGAACGCCGAACCGATCCACGGCGATCTGGATCAAAGCCACCGAACCCGTACCCTTGACGGGTTCCGCGACGGATCGATCCGGTTTCTGGTGGCCTCGGACGTCGCCGCGCGTGGTCTGGACATTCCCGCCGTCAGTCATGTGCTGAACTTTGACGTGCCCAGCCACGCCGAGGATTACGTGCACCGGATCGGTCGTACCGGTCGCGCGGGCCTCAAAGGCACGACGATCATGATCTGCACGCCCCGCGATGCTAAGTATTTCGAAGCCGTGGAAAAACTGGTTCAAGCCGAAATCCCGCGCCTGCCCAATCCTTTGGGCGAAGGTTCAAGTCCGCTGCAAGAACAGCAGACCGACGACGAGAAGCCCAAAAGCCGCAGCCGGTCGCGCAGCCGCAAACCTGCACCCCAGCAAGCCGACGCGCCGCACCCGGCAACTGACGCCATCCCGCAGCCCGCGCCACGGCCCGATCCGAAACCGGCGACTCCGCGTTCTGACCTAAAACCGGCAGCGCAAAAACCGCGTGAAGACCGCAACCGTGGTCAACAACGCGGCCACGAGCGCGTCGTCGGCCTCGGCGATGACACGCCCGGTTTTCTGGCGAAAAGTTTCGATGAACGCCGGTCTGATTAAAACCCTCGCCACGCTGCTGGTGCTCTTTATCGCCAGTGCGGCGCAGGCGCAGACCTGCACAGTCCGGGTCAACGCGCAGGACATCGTCATCGATCCGGCAGCTTACGGCGGCGCGACTGCGACACGGCGCGAACGTGCGCTCGCCTGGCCCACCGCCCGGCTGAACCGCCTGCGTGGTGAAACGCCTGCCTGCACCAGTGACGTGACGCTGGCCTTTGTCGGCGAGCTTGGCAACATACCCGATACTGACGGGTTTTGCCTTCAAACCGGCGACGCCGACAGCGGTTATCTGCTGTTGCCGGGGGCACGCAACTTTCGTGGCCGTTGCACCCACACGACCTGCGACCGGGTTAACGACGCCTCGGGCGATGTTGCATCGCTTGGCCTGAAAATCGCGGATGTGATCGCCGGACCGCCCGCGCCGGACCTGTCGACGCTGCAACATGCCTCGGGCGCGCTTCTGTTATCCGGACCCCGCGCTGTCGTGCGCAGCAGCTTGCAAGCCGCAGCGGGCACAGCGCTCAGTGCCGCACTTTCCTCGCCCCCCGCCCTTGCGGCCTCGGCGCTCACCGTGATCGGGGTGGGAAGTGCTGTCTATGTCTGTTCGGCCGGGTCGGAAGACTGATCGGCCTGCTTCTTTTGGCTTCAAGTATCCCCGCCGGAAGCTCCACCACAGACCCCAAGCGCCGCGTGGCAGATGCCGCCGTCACCGTGGGTTTTGAACCCACGGCCCGGTCAATTCAGACGCGACACCACGACGGTAACTTCGGCCTTTTTGCCAACCTCGGCCTGCGTCACCTGCCGCACGATCTTGGTGAGTTCTTTGTCCAGCCGTTCCTCGTCGCGCAGAATCTTGTCGTCGGCACGGTTCAGATACTGACCCAGATCGGCCTCCAAAACGTCAACCAACGGGGCTTTTGAGCGGCCGACCTCGGCCAGCCCCATCACTTCGCACCAGGGATCGCCCAGCGGTTCGTCGTTCTCGTCGATAATCAGCGTCACGATGACATGGCCGTTCAGCGCCATCCGGATCCGGTCGCGCACCACGCCGTCCATTGCCCCGATCTCGACAGATCCGTCCAGATAGGTGCGCCCGGTGTCGATATATTCGGCCACCTTGGGCGCGTTGCCCGACAGGTCGATCATCATCCCGTTGACCACGACCATCCCGCGCAGACCGGCCTCTTCGCCCAGCTTGACGTGTTCGCGCAGATGCCGGTGTTCGCCGTGCATCGGGATTAGGAACTGCGGTTTGACAATCGCGTGCATTGTCGCAAGGTCCGGCCGGTTGGCGTGACCGCTGACGTGATAGCGCCCACCATCATCGTCAACGATGTCGACCCCCTTTTCCGAAAGCTGGTTCATGATCCGGATCACGCCACGTTCATTGCCCGGAATTGTTTTCGAGCTGAACAGAAAGGTGTCGCCCTCTTTCAGATTGATCCCCAGATAGCTGCCATTGGCCAGCTGCGCCGACGCGGCCCGGCGTTCGCCCTGTGATCCCGTCACCAGCAGCATCACCTTATTGCGTGGCATGCTCGTCACATCTTCGGGCGGGATCGTCGGCGGAAAATCCGTCAAAATCCCGACCTCTTGTGCCGCATCGACCATGCGCCGCATCGCCCGGCCCAACAGGCAGACTGTCCGACCGGCCTTGGTCGCGGCCACCGCGAGCGTTTTCAGTCGCGCGATGTTGCTGGCGAATGTCGTCGCCACCACCATGCCGCCGGCATCCTTCATCAGCTTTTCGATCTCTGGCCCGATGGTCAGTTCCGACCGCCCTGGCAGCGGCGAAAACACGTTCGTCGAATCGCAGATCAGGGCGCGCACACCGTCCTTTGATACCGATTCCCACAGTTCGCGGTCGAATGGATCGCCGACGCCCGGCGTCATGTCGATCTTGAAATCGCCGGTATGGATCAATCGCCCGTCAGGCGTGTCGATCACCAGACCGGCACTTTCCGGGATCGAATGGCTGATTGGCAGGAAGCCCACCGTCAGCGGCCCCGCCTTGATCGTTTCGGGCCAGACGCCGACCGTCTTGACCACCTTGTCGGGCATTCCCTGATCGGCCAGCTTGCGCCGGGCGATGTTGGCGGTAAACTTGCGGGCATAGACTGGTGCGCCCAGTCGTTCCCAGAAATGCCCGATGGCGCCAACGTGATCTTCGTGCGCGTGGGTGATAAATATCGCCTCGATCTGGGCTTTGCGTTTCACCAGCCATGAAATGTCGGGCAGGATCAAATCCACCCCCGGCGTCGTGTCCATGTCGGGAAAGGTGACACCCAGATCGACGACGATCAGGCGTTCGGACCCCGGTTTGCCATAGCCATAGACATAGGCGTTCATCCCAATCTCGCCGGCCCCCCCAAGAGGCAGATAGATCAGGCGGTCGGCGGCCTTTTTGGCGCTGCTCATGGGTTATCCTTGTTGTATTGGTGGATGACGGTCAGGCCGTGCATCGTCAGGTCGTCTTCGACCACGTCGAACAGCACATCGCCCGCCGCGAACAGGGATGCAAGCCCCCCGGTGCCGATCACCTTCATCGCCCGGCCCCGTTCGGCCTTGATCCGCGACGTAATTTCCTTGACCAGCCCGATATAGCCCCAGAACGCGCCCGACTGCATGCAGGCGACCGTATTGGTTCCAATTACGTGTTCCGGGCGGCTGACGTCGACATGTGGCAGGGCGGCGGCGGCCATGTGGAACGCCTCGAGACTGACATTGACCCCCGGCGCGATAACGCCGCCGACATAGGCGCCATCGTCGTCCACCACATCCGCCGTGGTCGCAGTGCCGAAATCGACAACGATCAGATTGCCGCCATGCCGCGCAAAGGCCCCCGCGGTATTGACCAGCCGGTCAGGGCCGACGGCGGTGCCCGCGTCGACACGGGGCGGCATAGGCAGTTTGCATTCGGGTTTGCCCACGACCAGCGGGCGACAGTTGAAATAGCGGTCGGCAAGGACGCGCAGGTTGAACACCACCCGCGGCACGGTCGACGAAATGATCACCTCGTCTATCGTCACATCTAACTTGCGGGCCTGCATCAGCGTCGACAGCCAGACGAAATACTGGTCGGCCGTGCGCTGGGTTTCCGTGCTGGCCCGCCATGTGGCCAGAAACGCCGCCCCGTCCCAGACCGAAAACACGGTGTTGGTGTTGCCGCAGTCAATCGCCAAAAGCATCGCGCTCTCCCTAGAAATACACATCGGCAGCGGGGATCACCTGTGGCCCCCGCCCGGTGATCAGCACCAGATTGCCGTCGTCGTCGATGGTATCGAACGTGCCAGTGACGGTCGCATTGCCGGTGCGCGCCGTGATTTGTTCGCCCAGCCGGGCCGCATGGCGCAACCAGTCCTCGCGGATCCGGGCGAACCCGAGTTCTTTCAATTTGCCTTCCTGGGTGGCGAAATTGCTTGCCAGGACAGCAAGGAAAACGTCCGCCGCGACGCTCTCGCCGCCTTCACCGCTCAGGCTGACCGGGGCAAATGGCGCGTCGAGGCCGATGGGTGCATGGCGCAGGTTCACGCCGATTCCGACCGACAGCCAATCGACAAACGGGCCAGAGCCGGAGGATTCCAACAATATCCCCGCCACCTTGCCGCCGTTCAGCAGCAGATCGTTGGGCCATTTCTGCGCCAGTTTGGTGCGGTCAACGTAAATCGCCAGCGTTTCAAACAGCGCGTTGGCCGCCATGAACGATCGCTTTGCGGCTTCGGCGGCAGTGGCTTCGGGCCGGTAGATCAGCGTTGCCGCCAGATTGCCTGCCGGGTGTTCCCATGCTCTGCCACGCCGTCCCCGCGCCGCGGTCTGCCGTTTCGCAACAATCCAGGTTGGCCGATCCAGCAGCGGCAACCGCCGTGCCGCCTCGGCCATGGTGCTGTCCACCTCGTCCAGCATCACGCAATCGTAGCCTTCGGGCCAAAACGCCCCGGCGGTGGGATCAGTTGACAAGCGTCGCCGCCGCCGCTGCGGCGATAGGTTCGATGCCGAACAGGTTGGCCACCCCGACGACCATGATCAGGGCGGATGCCATCAGCACGCCCCACAAGACCGGGGTCATATGGCCGTCAAGCGCATCGGATTCTTCGCCGAAATACATGTAATAGACGATCCGCAGATAATAGAACGCGCCGATGACCGACGCGATCACCCCCGCCACGGCCAACCAGCCCAGCCCTGCGTCATAGGCGGCACGCAGCACGTAGAATTTGCCGAAAAACCCGACCATCGGCGGCACGCCCGCGAGGCTGAACATCAGCACCAACAGGGCCAAGGCCCGCAGCGGTTCGCGTTTGGCGTATTGGTTCAACGATGCGATTTCAGTCACCGGGCGGCCATCTTTTTCCATTCCCAGAATGAACGCAAAGGTGCCAAGGTTCATCGTCACGTAGATCGCCATATAGATCAGCATCGCCTGCACGCCGAACGCAGTGCCTGCCGCCAGCCCCATCAGGGCGAACCCCATGTGCGCGATCGACGAATAGGCCATCAGGCGTTTGATATTGGTCTGGCCGATGGCGGCAATCGCCCCAAGGAACATCGACACGACCGAAAGGAAGGCCACGATCTGCTGCCATTCGCCGACGATTCCACCGAAGGCGTCGAACACCACGCGGGCAAACAGGCCCATCGCCGCGACCTTGGGGGCGGTGGCGAAAAACGCCGTGACCGGCGTCGGCGAGCCTTCGTAAACGTCCGGCGTCCACATATGGAACGGCGCCGCACTGACCTTGAAGGCGAAACCGGCGATGAGGAACACGAGGCCGAACAGCAGGCCGAGCGATACGTCCTGACTGACCGATGCGACAATTCCGCTGAACAGCGTCGTCCCCGCAAAGCCATAGACCAGCGACGCGCCATAGAGGAGCAGGCCGGACGACAGCGCCCCAAGGACAAAATATTTCAATCCCGCCTCGGTCGATTTGACCGAGTCCCGGCGCATCGACGCGACGACATAGAGCGCCAGCGATTGCAGTTCGAGGCCCATATACAGCGCCATCAGATCGCCCGCCGACACCATGACCATCATGCCGACCACGGCCAGCGCGATCAGGATCGGATATTCGAACCGCGCCAACCCGCGCCGCTCAAGGTAGGCGTCGCACATGATCAGCACGACCGCCGCCGACAGCAAAATGACCACCTTGGAGAACCGCGCGAACCCGTCATCAACGAACATGCCACCAAAGGCGCTGTTCGTGCCGGACCCGTTCACGCCGATCCATGCCGCCAGCAGCACGAAAAAGCCGCCAGTGATCCAGTTCAGCAACGAGGCGCTGCCGTCCTTGTTGGTATAGACCGCCGCCAACAGGGCAACCATGGCGTAGATCGCCAGCAGGATTTCCGGCAGGGCAGTCTGGATATCGGCTGAGATCATGATCCTGCCTCCTTAATTCGCGGCGACTTGGGTGGCGGCTGCGTAAGCGGCCTGTGCGGTATCGACCTGTCCGATCAGCGCCGCGACCGACGGCCCGATGATGTCGGTCACCAAAGATGGATAGACGCCCAGCAGCAGGGTCATCGCGACAAGCGGCGCAAAAATCGCCTTTTCCCGGCGGTTCATATCGGTGATCGACTTCAGGCTTTGCTTGATCAACTCGCCCATCATGACGCGGCGATACAGCCACAGACCATAGGCCGCCGACAGGATCACGCCACTGGTGGCGACCATTGCGACCCATGTGTTGGCCTGAAAGACGCCGACCAGCGTCAGGAATTCGCCGACAAAGCCACTGGTTCCGGGCAGGCCGACGTTGGCCATCGTAAAGAACATGAAAATCGCCGCATAGGCCGGCATCCGGTTGACCAGGCCACCATAAGCCGAAATCTCGCGGGTGTGCATCCGGTCGTAGATGACCCCGACACAGAGGAACAGTGCGCCGGATATGAACCCGTGGCTGATCATCTGGAAAATCGCGCCATCGATGCCCTGTTGGTTCATCGCGAAGATGCCCATCGTGACATAGCCCATGTGGGCGACCGACGAATAGGCGATCAGTTTCTTCATGTCCTCTTGGACCAGCGCGACCAATGACGTGTAAACGACGGCGATGGCCGACAGCCACAGCACCAGCGGCCCCATCACCTCGGAACCGACCGGGAACATCGGCAGGCTGAACCGCAAGAATCCATAGCCGCCCATTTTCAGCAGGATCGCCGCCAGCACCACTGACCCCGCAGTCGGGGCCTGCACGTGGGCATCAGGCAGCCATGTATGGACCGGCCACATCGGCAGCTTCACCGCGAAAGAGGCAAAGAACGCCAGCCACAACAAGGTCTGCATCCCGCCAACAATCTGGATGCCCAGAACAAAGAAATCCTCGGATGCGAATTGGAAGGTCAGCAGGGTCGGAATGTCGGTCGTTCCGGCCTGCGCAAACATCGCCACCAGGGCGACCAGCATCAGGACCGACCCAAGGAAGGTGTAAAGAAAGAACTTGAATGCGGCATAAATCCGGTCTTTGCCGCCCCAGATGCCGATGATCAGGAACATCGGGATCAGACCGGCCTCGAAAAACAGGTAGAACAGCACCAGATCCAACGCCATGAACACGCCCAGCATCAGCGTTTCCAGCAAGAGGAAGGCGATCATGTATTCCTTGACCCGGCTCGTCACCCCCCAGCAGGCCGCAATCGTCAGCGGCATCAGGAACGTCGTCAGCAGGACGAACAGCACCGAAATACCGTCGACGCCCATCTTGTAGCGCAGACCCAGCAACCACGCACGGTCTTCGACAAACTGGAACCCGGTGTTCGACGGATCGAACCCGAACAGGATGAACAGCGACACGACAAAGGTCGTGATCGTCGCTGCCATCGCCACCCACTTGGCATTGCGCTGCGCATCCTTGTCGTCGCCACGCAAGAACAATGCAAGAATGGCGGCGGCAATCAACGGGATAAAGGTGGTGATTGACAGGAGGTTTTCCATCAGTTCGCCCCTCCGGTCAACGTGACCCATGTCAGGAACACTGCAATCCCCAACACCATCGCAAAGGCGTAATGAAACACATATCCCGACTGTGCCTTACCGGCCATCCGGGTCACAAACGGGATGATCCCCAAGGCGATACCGTTCAACCCGCCGTCGATCACGTCGCCATCACCGCGGCGCCACAGGATGCGGCCAAGGACAAGTGCGGGGCGGACGAAAAGAAAGTCATAGATCTCGTCGAAATACCATTTGTTCAACAGGAACAGATACAGCGGGCGCTGATTTGCGGCCAGTTTGCCGGGCAGCGACGGGTCACGGATATACATCTGGAACGCCAACAGAAACCCGATCAGCATCGCAATGAACGGGCTGATCTTGACCCATTTGGGCGATTCATGGGCGCGCTCGATCACGTCATTGTCGGCGGCCATGAAAATGGCGCCCTGACCCGGTTGCTGGACCGGACCTTCGGCGGCGCCGTGTCCGGCGGTGGCCTCCGCGGGCGCGGTGGCCTCGGACGCACTGCTTTCCGGCGTCGCCGCATGTGTCGCCACATCGGCGGTTGTGCCTTCAGTCACCGACGCTTCGGCGACGGGAATGGCAAAGAACCTGTCCATCTCTTCGACGTCGCCAAAGAACGGACCATACCAGATCATCCCGGCAAAGATCGCCCCGAGGCTTAGCACCCCCAACGGAATCAACATCGTCATCGGGCTTTCGTGCGCATGTTCATGCGCGTGATGATCACCCTTCTCGGGACCGAAAAAGGTCATGAAGATCAGCCGCCAGCTATAGAAACTGGTCATCAGCGCGGCGACAACCAGCGCCCAAAAGGCGAAACCATTGCCCGCTGCAAACGTGCTTTCAATCACCGCGTCCTTGGACAGGAACCCGGCGAACCCGATCTCGGTCAGGGGAATGCCGACGCCGGTGATCGCCAGCGTCCCGATCATCATCGCCCAAAACGTCAACGGGATTTTTTTGCGCAACCCGCCGTAGTTGCGCATGTCTTGCTCATGGTGCATCGCGGTGATCACCGACCCCGCGCCAAGGAACAGCAACGCCTTGAAGAACGCGTGCGTGAACAGGTGGAACATGGCGACGCCGTAAACCCCTGACCCTGCGGCGACGAACATATAGCCCAACTGCGAACAGGTCGAATAGGCGATGACGCGCTTGATATCGTTCTGCACCAAGCCGACCGTGGCCGCGAAAAACGCAGTAAAGGCACCGATATAGACGATGAACGATTTGGCATAAGGCGCAAATTCGATCAGCGGCGACATCCGCACAACCAGAAACACGCCCGCGGTGACCATGGTTGCGGCGTGGATCAGGGCCGACACGGGCGTCGGGCCCTCCATTGCGTCGGGCAGCCAGGTGTGCAGGAACAGTTGTGCCGACTTGCCCATCGCGCCGATGAACAACAGGAACGCGACCAGTTCGGCGGCGTTCCAGTTCGTCCAGAGGAACGACAGTTCGGTTTGCGCCAGTTCGGGGGCGGCGGCAAAGATATCGTCGAAACGGATGCTGTCGGTCAGAAAAAACAGCGCAAAGATGCCCAGGGCAAAGCCGAAATCGCCAACCCGGTTGACCACGAAAGCCTTGATCGCGGCGGCGTTGGCAGAGGCTTTCTTATAGTAGAATCCGATCAACAGATAAGACGCGACGCCGACCCCTTCCCAGCCAAAGAACATCTGCACAAGGTTGTCGGCGGTTACCAGCATCAGCATGGCAAAGGTGAAGAACGACAGATAGGCGAAGAAACGGGCCTTATAGGCGACACCATCGCCGAAATTCTCGTCATGCGCCATGTAGCCGATGGAATAGAGGTGGACGACGGCCGACACCGTGGTCACGACAATCAGCATGATCGCGGTCAGCCGGTCCAGCCGGATCGCCCAATCGGTGTCCAGCGTACCGGACTGGATCCAGTTCATCAGATGGATTTGCTGGGTCAGCCCGTCGAACGACAGGAACACGACCCAGCTGAGTAAGGCGGCGAACATCAACAGGCCGGTGGTGATCCACTGGGCGGCGGTTTCGCCGATGATCCGCCAGCCGAAACCTGCGATCAGGGCCCCGATCAGGGGCGCGAAAAGGATCATGGTTGGCATGATGTCAGCCTTTCATCACGTTGACGTCTTCAACGTCGATGGTGCCGCGATTGCGGAAGAAACAGACGAGGATGGCCAGACCGATGGCGGCCTCGGCGGCGGCGACGGTGAGGACGAACAGGGTGAATACCTGCCCGACAAGGTCGTTAAGGTAACTGGAGAAGGCGACGAAATTGATGTTCACCGCGAGCAGCATCAACTCGATCGACATCAGCAGGATGATGACGTTCTTGCGGTTCAGGAACAGCCCGAAAATGCCGATCACGAACAGCGCCGCGGCGACGGTGAGGTAGTGTTCAAGTCCGATCATGGCGTCCCCCGGATGTTGGCCCTTTGCGGGCTTGTTAGTCCCTGCCCGTCCCGATTTCCATCGGGATCGGGCTTATCTACCGTAAAAGCCGTAACCGCCAAACAGGACGATCAGGATCACGACAAGCACCACCATTGTTGTTCTGGACATCTTGTTTTCCTTTATTTGTTAAGGCGTCAGCCGCCGAAATATTTCGTTTATCACCAGCATGCCAAGGTCAATTGACACAGCGGCTGTGATTGTAGCGCGCGGCCTTACAGGCCCTGCCCTGGTTTTACGTCTTTCAGTTCCATTGCCTTGGCCGGATCGCGGAACATCTGCGCCAGCACGTCCTGCCGCTTGATATCCACCCGGTGCCGCAGGGTCAGCAGGATCGCCCCGATCATCGCCACCAGCAGGATCAGGCCCGCAAGCTGAAACAGCATGATGTATTTGTCATAGATAAGCAGGCCAAGCGCCGCCGTATTTTGGGAATCGCCGGTTGGTGCGGCCAGCCGCCCCGCGACGCCTTCGGAATAATCCCAAACCCCTAAGGCCAGCGCGAGCTGCATCAGGATGATCACGCCGATCAGCAGGGCCAGCGGCATATAGCGCGACATTTCCGCCTTGAGTTCGGCAAAATCCACGTCAAGCATCATCACGACGAACAAGAACAGCACCGCCACCGCGCCGACATAGACGATCAGCAGCAGCATGGCGACGAATTCGGCCCCGAGCAGGATGAACAGCCCGGCAGACGACAGGAATGTGAGGATCAGCCAAAGGACCGAATGCACCGGATTGCGGCTGACCACGGTCATCAGCCCACCCATCAAAGTGCTGATTGCAAAAGCATAAAAGGCGACGATGGCGACGGTCATTGATCGGTCCCTTTATCCAGGACCGAGGTGGCGATATCCATCGCGCGGGTCATTGCGGGCATCCCGCCGAACAACCCGGCCTGGGCGATGGTTTCGGCGATTTCCTGTTTCGTCGCCCCGGCCTCGGTCAGATGGCGCACCGTCAGACGGATTTGCGCATCGGCCTGCGCACCCAATACGGTCAGACCTGTCAGGGTGATCAGCAGGCGGGTCTTGGCGTCCAGCCCCTCGGGGTTCAGGCCCTTGCCGAAAAACGCCTCCATGGTTTCCTTGGGCATCGTTGGCCACAGGTTTTCGAACCCCTTGGCGGTAAAGGTGTCCATGCCCGGCGCGATGGATTTGGCCCAATCCTGCATGGTGGCCTGGCCCATTTTCATCATCGCCTCAAAGGGATTTTGATCGGTCATCTGTAGGGTGCATCCAGTTCAAGGTTGCGGGCAATCTCGGATTCCCAACGATCGCCGTTGGCCAGCAGTTTGTCCTTGTCGTAGAACAGTTCTTCGCGGGTCTCGGTGCTGAATTCGAAATTCGGCCCCTCGACGATGGCATCGACTGGGCAGGCCTCTTGGCAGAAACCGCAGTAGATACATTTCGTCATGTCGATGTCGTAACGGGTGGTGCGGCGCGACCCGTCGTCGCGGGGTTCGGCGTCGATGGTGATGGCTTGGGCCGGACAGATCGCCTCGCACAGCTTGCAGGCGATGCAGCGTTCTTCGCCGTTGGGATAGCGGCGCAGCGCGTGTTCGCCGCGAAACCGGGGCGACAGCGGGCCCTTTTCATGCGGATAGTTGAGCGTCACCTTGGGGGCAAAAAAGTATTTCATGCCAAGCGCAAATCCCTTGGCAAAGTCCCAAAGCAGAAAGTATTTCGCGGCGCGGGTGTAGTCGAAAGCAGCCATATCAGCCCCCTATCGCCCAACGGGCCCAGAACCCGCCGAACACTTCGAATTTTGCAAGGAAAGCGACCAGAACGACCCAGCCGAGCGACATCGGCAGGAACACCTTCCAGCCCAGCCGCATCAGCTGGTCGTAGCGGTAGCGGGGCGTGATTGCCTTGACCATCGAGAAGATGAAAAACACAAAGGCCATTTTCAGGATCATCCAGCCGATCCCATCGGGCAGGCCGGGGATCGGCGACAGCCAGCCGCCAAGGAACAGCAGGCTGACCAAGGCGCACATCAGCACGACGGCGATCAATTCGCCGATCATGAACAGCAGGAACGGGGTGGACGAGTATTCGACCTGATAGCCGGCGACCAGTTCGCTTTCCGCTTCGGGAAGATCGAACGGCGGCCGGTTGGTTTCGGCCAGCGCGCTGATGAAAAACAGGAAAACCATCGGGAAATGCGGGATCAGATACCAGTTCAGCATCCCGTAATCGCCATCCTGGGCCGCGACAATGGCCCCGAAATTCAAACTGCCGGTGGAAATGATCACGCCGATGATGATCAGCCCCAGCGAAACCTCGTAGGAAATCATCTGCGCGGCGGATCGTAGAGAACCAAGGAACGGATATTTGGAATTCGACGCCCAACCGCCCATGATGACGCCGTAAACCTCGAGGCTGGACACCGCGAACACATACAGGATCGCGACGTTGATGTCGGCCAGCACCCAGGTTTCGTTGAACGGGATCACCGCCCAGGCGATCACGGCCAGCACAAAGGATATCATCGGCGCCAGAAAGAACACCGCCTTGTCCGCACCAGCAGGAACCACGACCTCTTTCACAATGTATTTCAAAAAGTCGGCAAAGGATTGCAGCAGTCCGAAAATGCCGACCACGTTCGGCCCACGCCGCATCATCACCGCCGCCCAGATCTTGCGGTCGGCATACATGAGGAACGCCAGCGCCACCAAGAGCGGGACCAGCAACAACAAGGACTGGCCCAGGATAACAAGGGCGATCCCTGTATTTGTCGTGGTGAAAAACTGAACCATGTCTGTCCTCTTACACCGTTGGGATGCCAAGGGCACCGCAATCGGCGACCGTGACTTCGGCGTCTATCGTTTTCAGTCCCTGTGGCAGGGCTGACGAGATGGTGTAAACAGCATCTGCCCGCCAGATTCCAGCCTGTTCGGCCACCGTGGTGCGGACATGCCGCAGAAACCCGAAGCCCCGGATCAGGGTATACTGTGCGGCAGCGCATTCGGCGTATTTGCTGGCGTCCTCGGGGCCTCGCGCCCCTGTCATCGCGACCCGGAAATTCACCAGATCGCCGTCCAGCAGCCGGGTTTCGATGCCTTGATAGCTGGGGTTGAACCCGCCCCGAGACGCCACGGTCGGATTGCAGGCGACAAGGGCCAGGAACGGGATGATCGCCGGAAATCGCACCTATTCGGCCGCGACCTTGGTGGCGTGACGGGCTGCGGCGTTGGCCGAAAGTTCACCCATCAACGCACTGGCCCGCGCGACAGGATTGGTCAGGTAGAAATCACTGACGGCATTGCGGAACGCCGCCTTGCCCAGTTTGCCGGGCTTTTCGGGGTTCCACGGGTTGTCGGGCACGACGTCGATTTCACCCAAGTGCGGGTGCGCGGCGACGATCACTGTGCGCAAAGCGGCCAGACTGTCATAGGGCAGCACCGCTCCCAATTCCGCCGACAGCGCACGCAGGATCGCCCAGTTTTCCTTGGCCTCGCCCGGTGCAAATCCGGCCCGCATGGCCAGCTGCGGGCGGCCTTCGGTATTGACGAAAAGGCCGTTTTCTTCGGTATATGCGGCACCGGGCAGAATAATATCGGCACGGTGTGCGCCGCGGTCGCCATGACTGCCCTGATAGATCACAAACGCACCTTTGGCGATGTCGACCTCATCGGCGCCCAGGTTATAGATCACTTCGGCGCCGATCACGTCCGCCAGGCCGTTCGGGGCAACCGCACCAACGTCCATCGCCCCGACACGCCCAGCGGCGGTGTGCAGCACCATGAATTTGGATTCGGTGATCTTGGCGAATTGCATCGCGTGGGCCAACACAGCCCCGCCATCGGCTTCTTGCACGGCGCCTTGGCCGATGATGACAATGGTTTCCTTGCCGATCGCATCACCATCGTGGCTCGCAGACATTTTTTCGAGTGTCGCCCGGTCAGTTCCAAGGTGGAAATAGTCGTAAGTCAAATCGACCGCCGCACCGACCACGCCGATCTTTGCACCCAACGTCCAGGCCTTGCGGATCCGGGCATTCAGCACCGGCGCTTCGATCGCCGGATTGGTCCCGATCAGCATGATTGCCTTGGCAGTATCGATATCTTCGATTTTGGCGGTGCCGACATAGGCAGACCGATTTCCGGCCGGCAGTTTCGCGCCATCGGTGCGACATTCGACGTGACCGCCCTGCGCCTCGATAAGTTGCTTCAGGGCAAATGCCGCCTCGACCGGGGCCAGATCGCCGACCAGACCGGCAACCCTTTTGCCCTTCATCGCGGTCGCGGCAGCGGCCAATGCCTCGGGCCACGTGGCTTTGCGCAACTTGCCGTTTTCGCGGATATAGGGGGTATCAAGGCGCTGGCGTCGCAATCCGTCCCAGACGAACCGGGTCTTGTCGGAAATCCATTCCTCGTTCACGCCGTCATGGTTGCGCGGCAGGATGCGCATGACTTCGCGGCCCTTGGTATCGACGCGGATGTTGCTGCCCAAGGCGTCCATGACGTCGATGGATTCGGTCTTGGTCAGTTCCCACGGGCGGGCGGTGAATGCGTATGGTTTGGACACCAAAGCCCCAACCGGACACAGGTCGATGATGTTGCCCTGAAGGTTGCTGTCCAGCGTCTGGCCCAGATACGACGTGATCTCGGCATCTTCGCCGCGCCCGGTCTGGCCCATCTGGTGAATGCCCGCGACCTCGGTCGTGAAACGGACGCAGCGAGTGCAGGAAATGCAGCGGGTCATGTGGGTTTCAACCAGTGGCCCCAGATCAAGGTCTTCCGAGGCGCGTTTGGGTTCGCGGTAGCGCGAAAAATCGACGCCATAGGCCATCGCCTGATCCTGCAAATCACACTCGCCGCCCTGATCGCAGATCGGGCAATCAAGCGGGTGGTTGATCAGCAGAAACTCCATCACGCCTTCGCGGGCCTTCTTGACCATCGGGCTGTTGGTTTTCACGACCGGCGGCTGGCCTTCGGGGCCGGGGCGCAGATCCTTGACCTGCATCGCGCAGGACGCCGTGGGTTTGGGCGGGCCGCCGACAACTTCGACCAGACACATCCGGCAGTTCCCGGCAATCGTCAGGCGTTCATGATAGCAAAAGCGCGGCACCTCGATGCCCGCGACCTCGCAGGCCTGAATGAGCGTCATCGCACCGGGCACGGCGACCTCGCGCCCGTCGATGATGATTTTCTTCAGTTCGGGGGTCGGATCGGACATGAGCCAGCTTTCGGTTGCGGGTCGTCGCACCGCGCAGAGCGCAGGCACGACAGTCGCATGGGTTCTAGCGCGGCTGATGCAGCGATGCCAGCCGGAACGTCACCCAAAAGCCGCGAAAAATCAGCGCAGCAGACGGCCCAGCTGCGATCCGGCGGCAATTTCCGCGCGTCCGACGGTGCAATATGTCTCGGGCTGACCGCTGACAGCGCCCATATCCGCCAGCCGGGCACGGGCGACGACCTTGAGCCGCTCTTCCTCGGCGTCGTCGCCTGTGTAGGCGTCAATTTCATCGGCGGTATAGCCAAGGCCGCGGGCATGACTTTTGAGACTGTTCAGAAACGAATAACCACGGATCAGGCGGACCGATACGTTCGGGCAGATATCGCCGATTTCGATCGCCATGCCGGCGGTGATGATGCCTTCGCGGACATATTCCACGTCTTTCAGGGCTGGTTTTGCGGCCAGTGTGCCGCCAAGAACGGACAGGACAAGGCCGAATCCGGCGGCTGTCAGGGTGATCTTTGTCGTCATTGCTCTCGCTCCAGAATTTGTGCCGCTTGGTCGGGATCAGCCCGATGCGGCTTTTTCTGACCCTGAAATCGGTCAAGCGGCGGTGATATTCAATATCAGCGCCGTGATTTCGGATAGAGCGGCGGAAAGCCGCAATGACGGGCAGCGAGCAGGGTTAAATCAGTCCGCTCTAGCAGACATCGGAAAACACGAACTCTCCGGTATCACTCAGGTACGGCACCGGTTCGGGTGCCCAGAGCGCGGCTTGCGCGGGGTTCTTGCCGCAAACACGCAACATGACGCCTGCCGCCTCGACAAGGCCGGTCGCGCCGGCGACGCGCACCGAATTGGCGATTTTGACCCCGCCAGACGCCGGGGCGACGATCACTTCGGACCCGTCTGGCTGGACCTCGATGCTGCCGATCAGGTTGACCACAGGCACCCTGTCGTTGGTGATCCGGCGCACCGTGTAGGACTTGCTGCCCACAGTGACATTGCTGACCACGGGTTCGCCCACCTTCGCGGGTGCATCAACGGCCGCGCCGCCCCCGCCCATCGCCCCCATCGTCGTCGGGTCACAGCCACTCAATGCCAACAAGGCCAATCCGGTCAGTGCAAATTTTATCATTTCGCCGAAACCATTTTCATTGTTGAAGCCCCTTAAACGACCTGTTTACCCCTGTGACGACGATAAAAAGACCGCCGCAGGGGCAAGTAAAGCCCTATTCCGCCGCCACAGCGACCCGTTTGTGCTTGATCCGGTCTTCGATCTCGTCACGGAAGTTCTTGATCAGGCCCTGGATCGGCCAAGCCGCCGCATCCCCCAGGGCGCAGATCGTGTGCCCCTCGACCTGTTTGGTCACGTCATACAGCATGTCGATTTCCGCAACTGCCGCGTCGCCGCTGACCAGCCGTTCCATGACACGCATCATCCAGCCGGTACCTTCGCGGCAGGGCGTGCATTGGCCACAGCTTTCGTGTTTGTAGAATTTGGCCAACCGCCAGATCGCTTTGATCATGTCGGTGGACTGGTCCATCACGATCACCGCGGCGGTGCCCAGTGACGATCCCTTTTCCTTGAGCGCGTCGAAATCCATCACCGCGTCGCGCATGTTTTCACCGCGTACGCATGGCACCGATGACCCGCCGGGAATCACCGCCTTGAGGTTGTCCCAACCGCCGCGAATGCCGCCACAGTGTTTTTCGATCAGTTCCTCGAACGAAATCGACATCGCTTCTTCGACGACGCAGGGGTTGTTCACATGGCCGCTGATCGCGAACAGTTTTGTGCCGGCGTTATTGGGGCGGCCAAAGCCTGCGAACCACGTCGCGCCCCGGCGCAGAATGGTCGGCACCACGGCAATGGATTCGACGTTGTTCACTGTTGTCGGGCAACCATAAAGACCCGCGCCCGCCGGGAACGGCGGTTTCATCCGCGGCATCCCCTTCTTGCCCTCAAGGCTTTCCAGCAGGGCGGTTTCCTCGCCGCAGATATAGGCGCCTGCGCCGTGCGTGACGAAGAGGTCAAAATCCCAGCCCGAGCCGCAGGCGTTCTTGCCCAGTAGCCCGGCATCGTAGGCTTCGTCGATGGCGATCTGCAGCGCCTCGCGTTCACGGATGTATTCGCCGCGGATATAGATGTGGCAGGTGTGGGCGTTCATCGCGAATGACGCGATCAGGCAGCCTTCGATCAGGGTGTGCGGATCGTGGCGCATGATCTCGCGGTCTTTGCAGGTGCCGGGTTCGGATTCGTCGGCATTGACGACAAGATATGCCGGACGACCGTCGGATTCCTTGGGCATGAACGACCACTTCAGGCCGGTCGGGAACCCCGCACCGCCGCGCCCGCGCAGGCCTGACGTCTTCATTTCGGTCACGATCCAGTCGCGCCCTTTGGCCAATATCCCTGCAGTGCCATCCCAATGACCACGCGCCTGCGCACCCTTCAACGAACGGTCGTGCATCCCGTAAAGGTTGGTGAAAATGCGGTCCTGATCCTTGAGCATCGGGCGGTGTCCTTTGTGCGGGCAGATTATTTGCGGGTCTTCTTCCAGATACCGAATGTCACGACCAGTGACCAGACGAACCCGGCGAGGGAGAACATGTAGAACAGGATTTCATAGTGCGGAGCAAGGCCCAGTGCAGTTGTCAACCACGGTGCGATGACAGCCAGAATGCCGGCGGCGACGATGACAAGGGCGGCGATGCGCCCTTGCCGTGCGTTTGCCGGATCGTCAGCCATGTCGCAGGATCATCAGTAAACGCCGCCTTTTTTGACCTTGGCCGCGAATTCCGTCGTCCCACCAGTGGCAAGCACCTTGGCCTGTTTGACCCAATCGTCGCGACTGACCCGGCCCTTGAATCCTTCAAGGTTTTCGTCGACCCAACTCACCTCGGCCTTGCGCCAGCTGGCGACCTGATCAAAGTGCCAGACGCCCATCTTGTTGAGCATCTTTTCCATCTTCGGTCCGACGCCCTTGATTTGTTTCAGGTCGTCGCCCGCGCCACCACGCGGTTTGGCCAGCATTTCCGGTTTGCCGTCGGGGGCGACCGGTTTTGTGGCGGCTTTGGCGGCTTTGGCCGCTTTGGCAGGGGCAGCTTTCGGGGTCGCCTTGGCGGCAGCTTTGGTCGCCGCCGCTTTCGGCGCTGCCTTTGGCGCGGCTTTCGCGGCGGTTTTCCCGGCTGGCTTTGCGGCCTTCGTCAAGGCTGTTTTCGGTGTCGCTTCGGGCGTCTCGGCCTTCGGCGCAGCGGCGGCGGGCACCGCTGTTGTCACGGCGGTGGGTGCCATCGCGGCGGCGTTCGCGGCGCCAGTCGAGGCTGTAGCGGTTGGCGTCGACGCACGTGTGGGGGCGGCTGTATCGGCGGCGGACCCCCCCGACGCAGCGGCGCAGACGTAGGTGGTCAGCAGAACCCCGCCAATCCCGAAGACCAGCAAACCGGCAACGATCGCCCAGAACCAGCCCCAGTTTGCCGATCCGTGCAGGATAAACATCGCTACGAGGCCTCCCACGGCGGCACCGACCCAGCACATCGTCTGGCAGTTGCCTTTGGACGATCCGTTATTCATTCAAGTCTCTCCCTCTTGCGTTTATCGGCAACGGCTTGCAGCATGATGCTGCGCCCCTGCTTGTTGTGCAGCCACCTTGACCTTGTCAGCGCCGCTTGTCACCTGTCACGATCGGCGTGCCAGATCGGCGGCCTGCGCCACCCAGTTGTCGCGTTCAATCCGGCCCTTGAACTTAATCCGGGCATCGACCCATGCGATTTCACCCGGTCCCCATGCGGCGATCTGGTCAAAGTGCCAGAATCCAAGGTCGTTCAGCATCCCTTCAAGTTGCGGACCGACGCCGCTGATCCGTTTCAGATCGTCGGCACCGGCCTTGCGGGGGGCGGTCATGGTGCGCGGTTTGGCTTCCTTGGCGGGTTCGGTCGGCGCGGCGGCAGGCTGCGAAGGCACGGCGCCCTTGGATGTGGCCTGCGCCTGCTGTTTGGTGATGCCGGTCTCGTCGGCCCGGGCGTTCTTGCCGGGCTTGGGTTCCTTGGCCAACGCATCATTGGCCTTGCGGGCCGGTTTCGGCGCCTTGGCGGTCCGGCCCAACCACGGCGTTTTCAGTGGCATCTCGGTTCCGTCGATGCGTTTGACGGTATCGCCCAGATCAGTGGCCAGTTGGACGCTGACGTTGTATTTCGTTTTGCCGCTGTCATGCGATTTCAGGCTGGTGAGCCCTTTCAGCGGTTCGGCGGCATAGCGTCCGTTCTGCGGTCCCGGCACCGGCACCTGACCAGCCGCGAATTCGTCGATGATTTCGGCCAGTCGGTCGGCGGTCAGATCTTCGTAATAATCCTTGCCGATCTGGGCCATCGGTGCGTTTGCGCACGAGCCCAGACATTCGACTTCTTCCCAACTGAATTTACCGTCTGCGGACAGGGCATGGGCATTGCCGGCGATCTTTTTCCGGCAGACCCCGATCAGATCCTCGGCCCCGCAGATCATGCAGGACAGGGTGCCGCAGACCTGAATATGCGCCACCGATCCAACCGGTTGCAGCTGAAACATAAAGTAGAACGTGGCGACCTCGAGGGCACGGATATAGGCCAAGCCAAGCATCGCGGCGACGTGCTCGATGGCCGGGCGTGACAGCCAGCCTTCCTGTTCCTGCGCCCGCCACAACAGCGGAATGATCGCCGATGCCTGCCGCCCTTCGGGGTATTTGGTCATCTGGGCGCGGGCCCATGCGTCGTTGGCGGGGGTAAAGGCAAAGGCCTCGGGCTGATCGTGGTAAAGGCGGCGCAGCATCAGGTCGTGGCTCCGGTCAGGGTCGGGCCTGTGGCCCGCATTGCAGGGGTGGCAATCATTGGCAGCTGCCGGTGATCAGGCGCATGGATCCGTCCGCCTCGAGTCGGACAAGCCCGGCATCGTAGAGGGCGGCGACAGCATCATAGACTTGCTGTTCGTTGAGGCCGGCTGCGCGGGCTACTGCACCGCTGTTTTCAGCCGTGACCAGGCATCCTGCCGCCTCGATCGCGGCGATCAGGGCGGCGTTTTCGGCCTGACCGGCATTGACAGCGGTCGCGGTCAGACCGACAGCGATCAAAAATGCAAGCGTTCTCATCTGTCCACCTCGCCAAATACGATATCCATCGTGCCGATAATCGCCGCGACATCGGCCAACTGATGCCCTGTCGCGATGTGGTCCATCGCCTGCAAATGCAGGTATCCCGGCGCGCGCAGCTTGGCGCGGTAGGGTTTGTTGGTGCCGTCGGCCACAAGATAGACGCCGAATTCGCCCTTGGGGGCCTCGACCGCCGCGTAGACTTCGCCTGCGGGGACGCGGAACCCTTCGGTATAAAGTTTGAAGTGATGGATCAGCGCCTCCATCGAGGTTTTCATCTCGCCGCGGGTCGGCGGCGCCATCTTGCCGCGGGCCATGACGGCGCCCGGTTCGTTACGCAACTTTTCGCAGGCCTGCCGGATGATATGGGCCGACTGGCGCATTTCCTCCATCCGCACAAGATAGCGATCAAAGCAATCGCCGTTCTTGCCGATCGGAATCTGAAATTCGAATTCGTCGTAACATTCATAGGGTTGGGCGCGGCGCAAATCCCATGCCATGCCCGATCCCCGGACCATCACACCACTGAAACCCCAATCGAGCGCCTCTTGTTCGGTGACGACCCCGATATCCACGTTGCGCTGTTTGAAGATGCGATTTTCGGTCAGCAAAGTGTCGATGTCGACCATGAAGCCGGTGAGAAATTGCTCTGCCCAGGCGTCGATATCTTCGACCAGTTGCGGCGGCAAATCCTGATGCACCCCGCCGGGGCGGAAATAAGCGGCGTGCAGACGCGCCCCGCAGGCCCGTTCGTAAAAGATCATCAGCTTCTCGCGTTCCTCGAAGCCCCAGAGCGGCGGGGTCAGCGCACCGACGTCCATCGCCTGCGTCGTGACGTTCAACAGGTGCGACAGGATGCGGCCAATCTCGGAATACAGCACCCGGATCAGGCTGGCGCGGCGCGGCACCTCGGTGCCGGTCAGGCGTTCGATGGCCAGACACCACGCATGCTCCTGGTTCATTGGGGCGACATAGTCGAGCCGGTCGAAATAGGGCAGGTTTTGCAGATAGGTCCGCGATTCCATCAGCTTTTCGGTACCGCGGTGCAGCAACCCGATATGCGGGTCGCAGCGTTCGACAATCTCGCCGTCCAATTCCAACACCAGCCGAAGAACGCCATGTGCCGCAGGGTGTTGCGGGCCAAAGTTGATGTTGAAATTGCGGATTTTCTGCTCGCCCGTCTGGGCGTCGCGAGATCCGTCATCGTAGGTATTGGTGCGAATGTCGCCGTCCATCATGCTGCCCTTGCAAGGTTGGTCTGCCAAGCGGATGGCAGCGGGCCCATGTCGCGGGCCATGAAATCATATTGGTCACGCAGAAACGCAGCCGTTTGCACTGCCAGATCGGGGTCGATCACCGCATCATCGCCCTTGAGTACCGCGCGGTCCGAAATGACCTCGGTCGCCGTGATACCGATAAACCCGCACATTGCGGTCCAGCCAGCCGGGGTAAACATCCGTTCCGCGTATTCGACCAGCAACCGATCCTTGGGGATAACCCGGCGCAGTTTTGGGATCACCCCGGCGTAATCACCACGCGCGACGATACCGGGGTCGGTTTCGCCCTTCAGCACCCGCGCCAGCATGTTGTTGCAGCGCATCTGAAACCCGTCCGCATCGCCATCGCGCCGTTTGACCTGCATGCGCACTTGCGACCACAGCCGCGCCACCGGATCGCGCACCAGATAAATTACACGTGTGCGCGGTGTCAGCGCCAACATGCGGGCAAATTCGGCGTCGGCCAACAGGGCGTAGCTGGGTGTGATATCGGCAATCAGCGGTTCGGCTGTGCGCCCCTGCTGCATCCATGCCAAATAGGCCGTGTCGCCGGTGCGATCGGCCGACAAAAGACCGATCAGCGACCGCAACGTTGCAATCTGATCCTCGAGACTGACGATCCGCGCGGCACTGCCATTGGCACGGGCACGGTCCAGCAGTTCTGTGAAGGCCGCGATGCGCTTGGTGAATTGGGCGACCTGACGGTCGGCGTCGGCGCCCGCCATCGTGTCGAAATAATGGGTTTCCTTGACCGCACGCAGCCAACATTCAGGGTGTTCGTACAATGCACGATAGAGCCACGACGTGCCCGCCTTGGTCGCACCGACGCAATAAAGGAGGGTCGGGTCGGCCATCCCCTAGCCCTTGGCCTTGTCGTCGCCGGGCAGGACGTATTTTGCGCCTTCCCAGGGCGACATGAAATCGAACTGCCGGTATTCCTGGGTCAGACTGACGGGTTCGTAAACGACCCGTTTCTGCACCTCGTCATAGCGCACCTCGGTATAACCTGTGGTCGGGAAATCCTTGCGCAGCGGGTGGCCGCGAAAGCCGTAGTCGGTCAGCAGACGGCGCAGATCGGGATGGCCGGAAAACAGGATGCCGAACATATCGAACACCTCGCGCTCGAACCAGTTGGCGGACGGATGCACCTCGATGATTGACGGGACCATATCATCCTCGCGCACCTGCACCCGCAGGCGAATCCGGTGGTTCTGGTACATCGACAAGAAGTGATAGACGACATCGAACCGCGCC
>JBBQHC010000022.1:0-30232 GCA_038323615.1 Rhodobacterales bacterium
CGACGGATCGGCGATGCGCCCTGCCGGGCAGGTCTTCAGTCTGTCTTCGACGATCGCCTCATAGGTCGTGTTGCCGCGTCGCGCGTGATTGTGCAGGTTGGTGTGCAGCGCATCGGTGTCGAACAGGCCGGGGCAAACGCTGTTGATCGTCACGTTGTGCCCAATCAGGTCGCGCGACATTGCCGCCGTCGCGCCCGACAGCGCCAACCGGGCCGCATGGCTGTGTGCGAACCCGACCTGCGGGAACTTGATAAAGCTGACGGACATATTGACGATCCGCCCGAATTTACGCGCTTTCATTCCCGGCGCCACGGCTTGAATCATCTGCATCGACGACAGAAAGTGAACCTCGAGCCAATAGCGCCAGTCTTCGGGCTTGATGTCCTCCCACGGCGTCGGCACCTGACGCACGCCGGGATTGCTGACCAGAATGTCGACATCGCCCGCAGCGTCAAGAATCGCGGCGCGGCCCTCGTCGGTGTTGAAATCGGCGGCGACGGGGGTGATCTCGACGCCGGTTTCGGCGCGCAGAATGTCGGCGGCCTCGACCAGCGGCCCCTCGGTGCGGGCGTTCATCACGACGTGGACACCTTCGGTCGCCAATGATCGCGCAGTCGCAAGGCCAAGCCCGCGCGAGGCGGCGGTCACGATGGCACGTTTGCCCTTCAGTCCAAGATCCATGAAAATATTCCTTTTGTTTTTCGGTCACGCAACCTTGGCGGGGGCTGCAAGCAGGTCTTTGAGGCCATCAATCAGGCCCGACAAAGCGCGCCCGTCAAGATCGCGCAGCGGTGGCCGCATCACGCCGCCACCGGGCAGACCCAGATGGTTCATCGCCGCTTTGGTCGCGGGATACAGCGTGCGGCCTTGCGAGGTAAACAATTCGGTCAGGGCGATACCGGTGCGCTGCAGCGCCCAGGCCTCGTCGGTGCGGCCCGCTTTGGTCTTGTGCCACAGATCCAGACAACCGGGCGCCCAGACGTTCGGAAAACAGTCGATCAGCCCGTCGGCCCCGGCCAGCGTCGCGGGCACGCCAAAGACCGACGACGGGCCGCAAAAGACCCGGATGCGGTCTTTGACGGCGATCAGCGTGGCGTGGAAGTTGGTCCAATTGCCGCTGGATTCCTTGATCGCGACCACGTTGTCGAGATCGGCCAGCTGATCGGCCAGCTCCGGCGTGATGGCGTTTCCGGCATTGCCGGGGATGTTGTAAAGGACGATTGGCAGGACCGAGGCCGCGTTGATCGCCTCGAAATGGGCGATCATCTCGGCGCGGGTCAGGTGCGCAAAGTAGGGTGGCAAGACCAGAACGCCATCGGCGCCGGCCTCTTTGGCGGCGTGGATCTGCTCGATCACCTCGGCTTCGCGGATGCTTGCGGTGCCCACGATCGTCGGGCCGCGCCCGGCGCTGGCCTTGACCGTCTGCCGCGCCAGATCGGCGCGCTCGTCCAAACTCAACGCCCAGAATTCGCCGGTGCAGCCCGCCGCGATCATCCCGGTGGCGCCCGCATCATAAAGACGGGCGATATTGGCCGCGTAACTTTCGTCGTCGACGCTGTGATCGGCGCGAAACGGGGTTGTGAGCGCGGGCATCGGGCCCGCCCAGTCGATGCTGTTGCGGTTCATGATGTCGCCTCCTTCGGGGTTGGCTTGGATTCTTGCAAGGTGCTCGACCCGCTTGAAAGCGGCCTGTTCAGCCGCTTGCCGTTGGGGCCTTGGGCAAAGAAATGCGCCATGCCGGCGTCGATGCCGCACTGAACGGTCTCGCCCGGACGCCAAAGCTGATGCGGCGCGGTTCGGCCGGTCATCCGCAGATCATCGCCCAGACGGACGACAACGATATTTTCGTGTCCGGTCTGCTCGACCGACTGGATGACGCCAGCCAGCGTGCCGGTGCCGATGGTCAGCCCCTCGGGGCGAACCCCCATCGCCGCCGGTCCCGGTTTGGCGGCGGCGTCCAGATTGCGGGCCTCGATCGAAATGCCGGGGGCGTCAAACATCCAGCGCCCGGCCGCATGGCTGAGGGCGCCGTCGATCAGGTTCATGCCGGGTGTGCCGATGAACCCTGCGACAAAGCGGTTGGCCGGTTCGCGGTAGACATCCTGCGGCGGCGCGAACTGTTGCAGCTTTCCGCCCTCCATGACCGCGATGCGGTCCGACATGGTCATCGCCTCAAGCTGGTCGTGGGTGACATAGACCATCGTGCGCCCGAGCCGCTGATGCAATTCCACCAGCTCGGCGCGCATATTGCCGCGCAGCTTGGCGTCCAGGTTCGACAGCGGTTCGTCCAGCAGAAACACCTTGGGATCGCGCACCAGCGCCCGGCCCAGCGCCACGCGCTGCTGCTGGCCGCCCGACAGTTCCTTGGGCTTGCGATGCAGAAGCGGGGTCAGTTGCAGCATCTCGGCGGTCTTGGCGACCATCTCCAGACGCGCGGCCTTGGGCACCCGGCGCTTTTTCAGCGGGTAGGCGATGTTCTGACCCACCGACATATGCGGGTAAAGCGCGTAGGACTGGAACACCATCGCGATGTCGCGCTGCCCCGGCGGCAGGTCGTTGACCACCCGGTCGCCAATCCAAATCTCGCCAGAGGTCGGAAACTCCAGCCCCGCCAGCATCCTGAGCGTCGTCGTCTTGCCGCAGCCGGAGGGGCCCAACAACGACACGAATTCGCCTTGCTGGATACTCAGGTTCAGGTCTTGAACGGCAGTAAACCCACCGAACCGCTTTTGTACGTCAGAAAAGATCACATCTGCCATTGTCAGCCTTTCACGCCGCCCGCGCCAAAGCCGCGGGTCAGATAGGATTGCAGGAAGGCGAAGACGATGATCAGCGGCACGCTCATCATCACCGAGGCGGCCATCAGCAACGACCATTCGATGTTGAAACTTGAGATCAGCATGTTCATCACGCCGGTCGTCAGCGGCCGGGCGTCATCAGAATTCACCAGCACCAGGGCGTAGAGATATTCGTTCCACGACAGGATAAAGGTGAACAGCGCCGTCGAAATGATGCCCGGCAGAAGCTGCGGCAGGATGATGTCCCGGAAGGCACCCATGCGGCTGGCACCGTCGACCAGCGCGGCGGATTCCAGATCTTCGGGGATGCCCGCCATAAAGGACCGCAGCAGCCACAACGCATAGGGCAGGGCAAAGGTCGTATAGGCGATGACCAGCGAGGTGATGGTGTTCGACAGGCCAAGCTGAACCAGCATCAGATAGAGCGGCAGGATCAGCACTACGGATGGCAGCAGGTAGGTAAAGAGGACCAGAAACGCCAGAGTTTCGCGGCCCCGATAGCGGAACCGCACCAGACTGTAGGCGCCAAGCGTCGCGATGGTCACGACGACGACAGTTGTGGCGGTCGACAGGATCACCGAGTTCCAGAAATAGCTGAGGAATTTCGTTTCAAAGAGAAGCCGTGCGTAATGCTCCAGCGTCCAGGATTCGGGCAACATCGTGGGCGGGCGACTGAACAGTTCGGACTGCGGTTTGACCGAAGTAACCAGCATCCAGAACAGCGGAAAGGCCACCATCAGCACGATGGACCAGGCAAAGATGTTGAAGGCGATTGTCCTGATTTTCATGACCCCTCCGACTTTGTGCGGCGGATATATAGGATCATGAAGGCCAGCATCAGCAGCATCATGATGACCGCATAAGCCGAGGCCATGCCCATCTGGTTCAGTGCAAATGCCTCTTTGTAGACCAGAAGCGGCAGGGTCTGGGTCGCGGTGACGGGACCGCCGCCGGTCAGCAGAAAGATCAGGTCGAATTCCTTGAAATCCCAGATCGCGCGCAGCATGACGATCACCACCAGCACTTCGCGCAGTTGCGGCAATGTGATGTCAAAGAACCGCGCGATCGGGCCTGCACCGTCGATCCGGGCGGCCTCGTAAAGCTGATCGGGAATCGATTGAAGCCGTGCCAGCACGGCGATGACGACGAAGGGAAAGTATTTCCACGCGCCCACCAGAATGACCGAAACCAGCGCATTGGGCATCGTGCCCAGATAGTCGATCGGAAAGTCGATCAGACCGGCGGTCATCATCAGGTGGTTGAGGATTCCGTAAAGGTCGTTGAACAGCCATTTCCAGACCAGCACGGCGACGACGGTCGAGATGAAGTAGGGAAACAGGATCAGCGAGCGGGCGAGGCTGCGAAACCAGATGTTCTGGTGCAGCACCAGCGCCATACCGACCCCGAAAATGATCTGCAGCGTCAAGGTGCCGACCGTCCAGATCAGGTTGGTCTGAAGCGCGCCCCAGAACTTGCCGGTCGCAAGAAGCTCGGCGTAGTTGTCCAGACCGACCCATGTGCCCTCGAGCGTGGGCGTATAAATCTGGAACAGCGAAAGGTAGATGGCCGAGATCAACGGATAGACGATGACCGCACAGAACACGAGAACCGAGGGTGCGATCAGCATCAGCCCCAGCATGGAATACCGGCGCTCGAGCAGGGTCTGTACGTGATGTGCCATGTAAAAGTCGCAGACGAAGGGGTCGCCCGACCGGGGCGGCCCCTTCAGTTTGCTGTCAGCCCTTCATGATGCTTTCGATGCCCTTGGCGGTTTCGCCAATGACCTGATCGGCGTTCTCGCCGTTCAGGATCACCCGCTGAACCATCTCGGCAATCAGGCCCGAACCGACGACTTCGCCGGCCTTGTCGTTCGAGGGGTGGGCGGCGCTTTCGTAACCCAGATTGAACCCGCCGGCGGCAGCTTCGCTCATCAGTTCGACCTCGGCGGGGTACTTCTTGATGATCGGGTTGTCTTGATAGGCAGGGTTCTCGTTGATCGACTTCAGAACCGGCAGAACATGGCCGGGGGCGGCATGCAGCTGCTGGATGTAGCCGTCGGGATTGAACAGCGACGCCGAGAACTTTTTGGCTATTTCGATGTTCTTGGACTGCGCCGGAATGAACACGCTGGGGAAGTCGTTGAATGTCCACGCCGGGATATTGGCCGCCTTGGTCGGATACTTTACGCAGGTCACGTAATCGGCGATCGACGGGTTCTGTTCGGCGACATTGCCAAGGACGCGGCCTGTGTAGATGCCGGTCGCGGTGGCACCCGACACGAAGGCGGTAATCGCCTCGCCCCAGGAATAGTTCGTGGCCCCCGGCGGGCAAAGTTCGCGCATCGAGGCGTAGAATTCCAGCGCGTCCCGGGTTTCCTGACTGTCGATGGCCACGTTCAGGTCGGTGTCGAACACCTGACCGCCGGCCTGATGGATGACGCCCGCAAAGATCAGGGTCGTCATCGAGTTGGCGCCGTAGGGCAGCGGGGCGCCGTAGATGCCGTCTTTTTGCATCGCCTGACAGGCTGCACGCAACTCGTCCCAGGTCTCGGGCGCCTTGTCGATGCCGGCCGCTGTCATCAGATCGGTGCGCAGCCACAGCATGTTGGCGGCCGAGTTACCGATGCCGGTTCCGACGTACTTGCCATCGGCGGCCTTGAAAACGTCGTTGGCGCCGGGATAGAAATCATCCGCCCCGATCATCTGGATCACGTCGTCGAATGGGGTGACAAGACCGGCGGCATAGTAGGATTGCACCGCGAACGACGGCAGGTGGGTGACGACATCCGGCACCTCGCCCGACGAAAATGCCGCTGCAAGCTGGGGCGCATAACCTTCGTCCGACGTCGTCTCGAAGATGACCTTGACGCCGGGATTGGCGGCCTCGAAATTTGCGATCTGGGTATTGTAGGCGGCGACCTGCTCGGGCGCACCCTGGGGCGACCACCAGCGGATCGTCGTCGAGTCCTGCGCAAACGCGCGGATCGGCAAGGCTGCCAAGGCAGTCGTTGCGGCAAAACCCTGTAGGGCCCCACGCCGTGAAATCGAAGTCATCAAGTCCGAACGTTTCATTATTTCAGCCTCCCTGGCATTGATTGTTCGCATAGCGCACTCTTGTTCAATATAACACCCTTGTTCGTGTGTCTGGCAAGCGCGAATTTTAATGGTGGACAATTCTTCCACGCCACAGGTTATGCTAGACCACAAGTGAGGGCATCGTTTGGCCCCAGGAAAGGCTGCTATGGCACGGCAAACAAGAACAAAATCCAGCGTCGCCGACGATGGTCAGCCAAAGCCGGCGGCACGCGCGGGGCTGATGACGGTCTTGCAGGACGCCGACAAGGGCAACGACGCGAACGGCCTTAATCCGCGCGATTACGTCAGTTCGCTGGCCCGCGGGCTGGAAGTATTGCGCGCGTTCAATCGCACAGGCCGCAAGATGACCTTGTCACAGGTCGCCACCGAAACCGGCAACACCCGCGCCGGGGCGCGCCGAATTCTTCTGACGCTGGTGCACGAAGGCTATGCAGTGGCCGACGGCAAGCTTTTCGATCTCACGCCGCAGGTGCTGGAGCTGGGTTATTCCGTGCTGTCGTCAAAGGGCGTGTGGGATATCGCCCGCCCGTTCATCGAGCATCTTTCCGAAGACGTGAGAGAATCCGTCTCGGCGGCGGTGCTGGACAAATTCGACGTGGTCTATGTCAGCGGTGCGCAATATCACCGGGTCATCAGCGTCGGGATTTCGGTCGGCTCGCGCTTTCCCGCCCATTGCACCGCGAACGGCCGCGTTCTTTTGGCGGCGCTGCCCGCCGAGGCCTGGCCCGATATGCTGCGCGACATCCAGTTGACGCCGGTGACCGAGAAAACGATCACCGACAAGGCCAGGTTCAAGAAGGTTCTGGAGCAGGTCCGCGATCAGGGCTGGTCGCTGGTGGATCAGGAACTTGAAAACGGCCTGATGTCGATTTCCGTCGCCGTGCGCACCAACTCGGGGCAAGTCGTGGGCGCGATCAACGTCGGCGTGCCGACGTTGCGGATGTCGCCCGACGAGATGGTCAATGTCGTGCTGCCAAAGCTTCAGGCCACGGTGCAAAGCATCTCGGAAGCGATCCGGCGGTGATCACGCAGCAAAGCGTGCCGGGCTGAAAAGCGTCGCCTCTTTCGCCAGATCGGACCCAAGGACGCAGGCCGCCGCGATCCGCGCCACCAGTGGCCCCAGCGTATAGCCGGCGTCGCCGGGAATCGCCATGATCACCCGGTCGTGGCCGGGAAGCGCGCCGATCACCGACGCCCCGTCGACGGTCGTATTCATCCCGGCCCAGGTTCTGATGACCCGGATGCTGCCGATCGACGGCACAAGCCGCGCCGCCAGCGCCACGTTCCCCAGCATCGAGGCGGCGATCACCGCCGGAACCCAGTCGCGGCCCCGGTCGCCTGCGGCCCAGCCACCCCCGATGACGATCTGTCCGGTCGCAAACTGTTTCAGCGTAATCGAGCGTTCCGCGTGCTGGATCAGGTGATTGATCTGGGTCTCGCAGGCTTCGGTGATGTTCATGTGCAGGGGTTCGGCGCGCGACGGGATCGTGACCCCCAGATCCCGCGTCAGGGTGCCCGCCCCCCAGGCAGCGGCAACCACCACGCGGTCAGCCTCATAGCGGGCCTGCTGACCTGTCGCCTCGACCCGGTCAGGGCGGCTGTCAAGGCCAACGATCAGATCCCGGCACAGTCTGACGCCCAAGCCTTCGGCGGCGGCCCGTAGCCGTGAATTTGCGGCCAGCGGATTCAATTTTCCCTCGTCGTGGCAGAGTTCGGCGCCGACGATTTGCGGCCCCAGCCAGGGCGCAATCCGGTCCAGCGCGTGCCTGTCCAACAGTTCGACCGACACGCCCTGCCGGGCCTCGCGCTTCATCTTCTGCTCCAGAAACGCCATCTGCGCGTCGTCTTCGGCCAGCATCAGCCCGCCCTTGCGGACCAGTTCGAACGGCCCGTGCTGACGATCCAGCCGAACCCATTCCCGCGCCGCCGCGACGTAGGTCGGCAGCGAGGCTTCGACGTTCGGAACCTGTTCGGGGTAAAGCCGCATGAAACGGCTTTGCATCTGGACGTGCAGGCTGCCCGCGTTCGCCGTCGACCCTGCGTTCTGCGCCGCATCCACCAGGGTCACGCGGGCCCCCGCCTGCGCCAGTTCGATGGCCGCGACCTGACCGACGATACCGCCCCCGATGACAAGGACATCAGTCGTCATCGTTCAGGGCGTCTTGCGCCGCCAGAATCGACGCGATGCTGACGGGTTTGATCGGAACCCGTGGCGCAAAGTGGCTTCGGTCGTCCAGCGCCTGACCTGTCGCTTCGGCCACCAGCCGGGCGGCGACCGGGCCACAGTAACGTCCCTGACAACGGCCCATGCCAACCCGCGTCGCCCGTTTCAAGGTGCCAACGTGGCCGGGCGCCGCGGCCAGACCTGCGGTGATTTCGCCCAAGGTGATATCTTCGCAGCGGCAGATGATCGTCTCGGGCGGCAGGCCGGTCAGCGACCGGGGCGCAATGTCGTGCATCTGCCAAAGTGCGGTTTGGAATCGGCGTCTGGACGCCAGCGCCCGGCTTTGGGTGGACAGGTCGGGCGGGCTGCCGAACCCGAGCTTTGCCGCCGCCGTCGCCCCGGCGATTTCGCCCTCGAGGCGGGCAGCCGGGGCGCCGCCCAGACCGCTGCAATCGCCGACCGCAAAGATGTTCGCAACGCTGGTTGCCATGCCACTATCGCGGCTGCAGCGCAGATGACCAAAGGCCGCGTCATAGGTCATCTCGGCACCCAAAAGGCGCAGGATTTCGTTCTGCGGCTGAAATCCGTCATTCATGCAGACCGCATCGACGATGGCCGCAGCTTCGTGCCCGGCGGCGTCGATCATCACGACCCGCAGCGCACCGTCGCCCTGTTCGATCCGGTGCAGCCGGGTTTGGTAGGACAACGGGATGCGCCTTTTGCGCATCTCCCACATCATCGCCAGACCCTTTGCCACAAGTGCGGGGTCGCGCATTGCTGCCTTGATCGCCGTCCACGGCTGCCGCCACGGTGCCGCCGCCGCTTCGGCCACCACGGTAATCAACGCGCCCCCCGCCGCCAGTTCCAGCGCGACCTGCAGGTTCAACGGACCCGAGCCGCAGACCGCGACCCGTTGCCCCGGCAGCGTGCGATAGCTGCGCCAAAGTGTCTGCGCGGCGCCCGTCGTCATCACCCCCGGCAGGGTCCAGCCCGGCACCATCACGGGCCGTTCATAGGCGCCTGTCGCGATGATCGCGGTGCGCGGACGCACGACCAGCGCACGGCCTTCGACATCGGCCAGAAACAGCGGGCCGTCGAAGGCGCCCCAGACTTCGGCCGAACCGATGATCTCGGCGCCGCTGTCACGCGCCTGTTGCAACAGGTCTGCGCCCTCGGCCTGCTGTGCGTCCAGCGGCGGCAGGCTGGCCGATTGTTTGTAGTATTGCCCGCCGGGCACCTTGCGTTCGTCCAGAACGACGACCGATGCGCCGGCCCGCCGCGCCGCGATTGCGGCGGCCAATCCGCCTGCCCCGCCGCCGATGATCGCCACGTCAGGTTCAAGAATGCGGGCTGGCTCGGCTGCCGGCACCGGGGTGGCGTCTTTCAACGATGGAAATGCCACCTGGGTTTCGACCCGCGCCCCCTCGCGGGCAAGCGTCATGCAGGCCCGCTGGTTCGGCACCCCATCGATGGCGACAAGGCATTCCTGACACACACCCATGCCGCAGAAAATGCCGCGCGCAGCACCCTTGGCGGTCTGGCGAAAGCCGCGGTAGCCCGCCTGCGTCAGCGCCGCCGCAACCGACGCGCCCGACTGGATCGGAACCGGCGTCCCATCGAATGTCAGCGCCGGTTCAGTCATTCGCCGCGTCCATCAAACCGTCCCGATAGGCCACCAGCTTTGCGACGGCTCTGGACCGCCAGCGGGCGCGGTCCTCGATACTGACGCCACCGCATGACGCCTCGCGCGAGGCGGCGACGCGGGCGATCAGGCTGTCGGTCCATGCGACGGTTTCGCCACGTTCTTCGCCCATGCGTTTGTAGGCCGGTCCCATGCGGGCGGCGTGGGCCGTGATCCCGCCGGGGGTGTTGAGTTCGGCGGTCTCGAACGGTCCCGACAGGGCCCACCGGGGGCCAAGGCCAAGCCGGACCACGGCGTCGATGTCATCGGGGTTCGCCACACCTTCGGCGACCAGCCGGTAGGCCTCGCGCAGCACCGCGCCCTGTAGCCGGTTCAGGATGAAGCCCTCGATCTCGTGACCCAGCGCCGCCGTTCGGAATCCGACGGCTCCAAACAGGGTGGTGGCACGGGTCATGGTTTCCGGGCTGGTGCCGGGGGCGGGGCAGAGTTCGATGATGCGCAACACCGCTGGCGGGTTCACCGGATGGGCGACAAGGCAGCGGGCCTGCTGCTGTTCATCGGTCACGATGCGCGACATCTGGATCGCGGAAGAGGCGGTGACCAGAACCGCGTTGTCGCCAGTCTTGGCCAGCAAATCGGCAAAGATGGCCTGCTTGGTCGCAAGATGCTCGGGCCCGCATTCGATGACCAATCCCGCTGTGGAAAGGGCGGCATCGGGCGTGGCGACCACGGTGACCGGGCCGGCCCGCCGCTGTGCCAGTCCGGCAAGGCCGATCGCCTCTTGCTGAGTGCGTATCCCCTCGGCGGCATCGTCGCGGCGTTGCGCGTCAGGGTCGGCCAATGTCACCCGCCATCCCGCGTCTGAATAGATCGCAGCAAAGGACAGGCCGATGAAACCTGCGCCAAGGATGACAATGTCGGTCTGCGTTGAGTCTGACAGTTTGAAACCTTTCACTTGCATCAGTTCGCAGGGCGAACAAAAGTGCGTGTATCTCACGCAGCTTTAGCCACGCGGCAAGGATGACGCAACATGACTGTTTCGCAAGACCTCACCGGACGTCGGGCCGTGGTGACCGGCGGTGCCTCTGGCCTTGGCCGCGCCATTGCCGCGCGTCTGGCCGCATCTGGCGCATTGGTCACGATCATCGACCTTGCGCCGGCGCTGTCCGATCTATCGGCAGCGCAGTCCGGCTTTGCCTGCGATCTGGCCGCGCCCGATGCCCTGGGCCGGCTGGCGGTTCTGGCGGCGGAGATCGGCACCATCGACATCGTGGTGGCGAATGCGGGTGTGGTGCCGCCCTGGCGCGGACTGCGGGCGTTGGACGCCGACGAATGGGGCCGGGTCATGGCGGTGAACGTCTGGGGCGTCGCGGCGACGATCGGCGGCTTTGCGGATGCGCTGGCACGGTCGGATCATGGGTCGGTGATCGTGATGGCCTCGATCAACGGGTTTCGCGCCCATCCCGATCAGGTTCTGTACACCGCATCGAAACATGCGGTCATCGGGGTGATGCGTGCGGCGGCGCTGGATCTTGGGCGTGACGGAACCCGGGTCAATGCGCTTGCCCCCGGTCCCATCGCGACGCAGGCGCTGCTGGCGCGGCTGGCCACGCGTCATGCCGAGGGCGGGCCAAGCCCAAAGGCCGTGCTGGCGGCGATGTCGGCAGAAACCGCCTTGGGTCGGCTGGCGACCGAAGCCGAGGTTGCGGATGTCGCGCATTTTCTGGCCTCTGACGCGTCAGCCGGGATGACCGGATCGGTGTTGCCGATCGAAGCCGGGCTTAGTTAGGTCGCGCCGCCCAGCCAGCATTGGCCAGAATGTCATGGCTCGCCCTGATGTCGCCATCCGGGTCGGAACCGGGCTGTAGCGCGTCGGTGATGATCTCGAGGACAGTGACGCCGGCATAGCCGATATCGTTGAGCGCCTGCGCTGACGGGGCGGGATCGACGATGCCGGTGCCAAGGCGTTCGTGCTTGAATTCGGCGGGGCCCGAATCCGAGATATGCACATTCTTGATCAGATCGCCCAACATCCGGATCGCATCGGCGGGGTCTTCCCTGATGAAGGCGCTGTTGCAGATGTCAAAGTTGATCCCAACCTCGGGACCGATCAGCGCGGCGGTCTCGCGGATGTCTTTGGCTGTCGGCAGATAGGTGAAGGGGACGTTTTCCAGCAGGATCTGGACGCCGGTGCCTTTGGCGTGTGCCACCAGTTTCTGCATCCCTTCGACGAACCAGTTCAGCATCCAGTCGTGCGGCGGGTTGATCAGGCTGTTGACCGGACCGGGGATCGCCACGACGTAGGGACACGAGATCTGGGCGGCAAAGTCGATCGCCTCGCGGTAGCGGTCAAGCGTGTATTCGCGCATCAGCACGTCGACACCGTTCGGGTTGTTGTCAAGCAACGGATAGCACAGCGATGAGACTTTCAGCCCCTCGCCCTCCAGCCAATCCTTGTAGGCGGCTGCCTGATCGGCGGTCAATTCCCGCGGCCAGCAGTGCGGTGGGAAAATCATCAGCTCGAAGATATCAAAGCCCAGTGTCCGCAGATGCTTCATGGCAGCGAGGCCGTCATGCGAATAGAGGAAGGGGAATGTACTTGCCGCCACGTCGAGCTTCGTCATCTTGGGGAAATCCTTTTCACTTGTCAGTCTCGGACCGACGTGTTCAATCTGCGCACAAAAGTTACTATACCGCACAGGAACTGCGGTTCAATTGAAAATGAAGGGCGCCCGATGCCAGCCAATCTTTTTACCCCGATCACGCTTCGGTCGATCACCGTGCCGAACCGGATCACCGTCGCACCGATGTGTCAGTATTCCGCCAAAGACGGCGTGCCACAGGACTGGCATCTGGTTCATCTTGGCCAGTTCGCCCTGTCGGGTGCGGGCCTGATCTTTACCGAGGCGACGGGGGTCGAGCCTGACGGACGGATCACCGATGACTGCACCGGGCTTTATGACGACGAGACCGAGGCGGCGTTTGCCCGGATCGTCGCATTCATGAAATCGGTCGGCCAGTCGGTTGTCGGTGTCCAGCTCAGCCATTCGGGCCGAAAGGGCAACACGGTCCCCCCCTGGGAAGGCGGCGGCATGATCGAGGGTGACGAAGGCTGGCAGCCGCAAAGCGCCTCGGCGGTGCCCTATCTTGCCGGTTGGCCCGCGCCCCTTCCGATGGCCGAGGTTGACCTTGAACGGGTGAAAGCCGCCTTTGTTCAGGCCGCCAAGCGGGCCGACCGCGCCGGTTTCGACATGGTGCAACTGCACGTCGCGCACGGGTATCTGCTGCACCAGTTCCTGTCGCCCATCACCAATACCCGCGATGACGCCTATGGCGGCAGTCTGGAACAGCGGATGCGCTATCCGCTTGAGGTGTTCGAGGCGGTCAGGGCGGCGTTTCCGGCGGAAAAGCCCGTCATGGTCCGGCTGTCGGCGACCGACTGGATCGACGGCGGCTGGGATCTGGACCAGTCCGTCGCATTCTGCCGGGCGCTCAAGGATTTGGGCTGCGACATGGTCGACGTGTCCAGCGGTGGTCTGGACCAACGGCAGAAAATCAAGACCGGGCCGGGGTATCAGGTGGCAATGTCCGCACGGATCCGGCGCGAGGCCGGGATCCCCACAATGACCGTCGGTCAGATCACCGATCCGGTCCAGGCCGAGACGATCCTGGCGACCGGTCAGGCTGACATGGTCGCGCTGGCGCGCGGCATGTTGTGGGATCCGCGCTGGACCTGGCGGGCGGCGCTGGCGCTGAACGAAGAAATCGCGCTGCCCGCACAATACGCACGCTGTAACCCGAAACTCAGCGCGACCCCCTTTGTCACAAGGACGTAAAGCATGGCCGATCTGAGTGGAAAGACAGTTGTCGTTACCGGTGCTTCTAAAGGCATCGGTGCGGCCATCGTCACGGTGATGATCGACGCGGGCGCCACGGTGATCGCGCATTACGGCAGCGACCGCGCCGGGGCCGAGGCCGCCAGCGCGGGCGCAAAACCGGGTCAGGTGACGCTGCTGCAGGCCGATTTTTCGGACATGGGCGCGGTCGACGACTTCTGGACCGAGGCACAAAAGGCAGCGGGGGGCCGGATCGATGTTCTGGTCAACAATGCCGGCATCATGCGCCAGAACGGCGGCATCCTGGACCCGATCGCGGCGTGGGACGCGATCTGGGCCGAGGCGATGGCCGTCAACGTTCATGCGCCCGCTCGTCTGCTGCGGCACGCGGTGTCGGGCTGGCTGGCGGCGGGCGAACCCGGCGCCATCATCGGCATTGGTAGCTGGGCCGCGACGCGTGGCACCTCGAACCCCGGTGCCATCGCCTATGCCGCCTCAAAGGCCGCCATCGCCGCAGCCACCAAGACGGTGGCGCGCAACTATGCCGACCGGGGCATTCTGGCCTATGTCATTTCGCCCGGCGTCGTGCGCACCCGGATGTCGGTGGACAGCGCCGCGCTGACCGGCGGCGAAGCAGGGGTAACGGCGGCCCTGCCGATGGGCGAATGGGTGCCGCCGTTGGACATCGCCGAACTGGCAGCGTTCCTCGCCGAAGGCCGCGCCCGTCACCTGACGGGGGCGACCATCGACGTGAACGGCGCGGCCTATATCAGATGAGCCTACTCGGCGGCGGCGGCCGGTCGCGCCTCGATCGTTCCGACGATCCGGTCGAGTTCCTGCATCAGCGGCACCATCCGGGCGACTCGGTCGCGGCCTTCCGCACCAAGGCTTTCGAACGTCGTGATCGGGGCGCGAACGTCGCCCACCGGATGCCCCGCCGCCGCCGCCAATGCCTTGGAATAGCACTGGTGCCCGTACAGCGGATGCCCCGTCGTGATGATCGCGTCGAACTGCGAGATCACGCTTTGCACCGCTTGCACATCGTCCCAGCGGCCCTGTTCCGCCCATTCGACAAACTTGATCGAGGCCTGCGGGATATAGTTGCCATAGGGGTTGACGTAGCCCCGCGCGCCCATCTTGAAGCTTTCCAGCACGCGCTGCCCGGCCCACGGGTTGATCAGCCCGTCACTGGCGACAAGGATGTCCTGAATCCGTTCGATGCGCTGCGAGGCTTCCTTGATATAGCGGATCTGATCAAAGCTTTTGGCCAGCCGTCCGACCAGCGCGGCGGGCATGTCGACGTTCGACGTGAAAGGGTTGTTGTAGATCATGATCTGAAGGTCGCAGACCTCGCAGATCGCGCGGTAGTAATTGAAAATCTCGTCCTCGGTCGGGGTGTAGTAATACGGCGGAATGATCATCAATCCATCGGCGCCCAGATCCTCGGCTTCTTTCGAATAACGAACGGCGTTCGGCGTGTAGGCGTTCATCGTGCCGACCCAGACGACCATGCGACCGTTGACGTAGTCGACTGTCTTTTTGACGAAAGCGGTGCGCTCGGCGTCGCTGATCGTCAGGAATTCGCCGGTCGTGCCCAGGATGATGACACCCGGCACGCCGCTGGCGACTTGCCAGTCGAGGAAACCCTCCCAGGCCTCAAAGTCGATCTCGGCCCCGCCGGGCGTGAAGGGTGTGACGGTGACGGTGTGGCTGCCGGAATAGGTCGGTCTCATGGGTTGGTCCTTGGTTGGGGCGCGGGCGCATGACCCGGGCGGATGTTCTGGTGATTGGTGGCGGCATCGCCGGTCTGATGACCGCGTGGTATCTGGCGCGCGACGGCGCAAAGGTGGCGCTGCTTGAGGCTGGCAATCTTGGCGCCCAAGCCTCGGGCGCCAATGCCGGGTCGTTGCATTTGCAGATCCAGTACCCCGAATTCGTCAAGTACGGGGCGGACTGGGCCCGTGCCTATGCGCCGACCTTGCGGTTCCTGCAGGCGTCGATCGGGATGTGGCAGCACCTTGGCGACGAGGTGGGCGAGGATCTGGACGTCAAGCTGGGTGGCGGCATTGTCGTCGCCCGCACCGCCGAACAGATGCGCCATATCAAGGCCAAGGCGAAGATCGAGGCCAGCGTCGGCATTGTGACGACTGTTCTGGACCGTGACAGCCTGCGTCGGCTGGCGCCATATTTGTCCGATCAGGCGATTGGCGGCGGGTTCTGCCCCGGCGAAGGCAAGGCCAACCCGCTGCGCGCGACGCCCGCCATCGCGGTGGCGGCAGAACGCGCGGGCGCAGTTCTTTACCGCGACACGGTTGTCACCGGTATCACCGGACGTGCCGGGGCATTCGAGGTGAGCACGACGCGCGGCCCCTTTTACGGCGACCGCATCGTCAACACGGCAGGTGCAAAGGCCGCCGAGATTGCGGCGATGGTCGGCATGAAGATCGACCTGAGCGGCTTTCCCCTGCAGGTCAGTGTGACCGAACCGGTGGCCCCGATCATCCCCCACCTGGTCTATTCCGCCGCCGGCAAGCTGTCGCTGAAACAGGCGGCCAACGGCGGCTGCATCATTGGCGGCGGCTGGGCGGCGCATCTGCGGCCGGACGGCGGGCTGGCCACCGATCCAGCGAACTTTGCGGGCAACATGGCGATGGCCGCCGGGGTGGTTCCGATCCTCGGACGCGCCCGCCTGCTGCGCTGCTGGACCGCATGGGTGAACGGCACGACCGACTGGCGCCCGATCATCGGCGAGGCGCCGCAGGTGCCGGGGTTTTATCTTGCGCTGTTTCCCTGGGTCGGTTTTAGCGCCGGTCCGATGACCGCCCGGGTCATCGCCGACATGGTGATGGGGCGCGAGCCCGGCATCGACATGGCCGGGATTTCGGTTCTTGCCGACTGACAGCAGCGCGCCCATGACCTAGGCGACACCCTTGTCCTTGGGCGCGACCCGGCTGGCGAACTTGCGCTGATAGGCTCTCCAGGTCATTGCCCATTTGGCCGGATCGTCAAAGGCATCGCCCTTGACCTGCGCAATCGGCTGGTTGTGCGGCGCGGTTTTCACCAGCTCCGGGTTGCTGCGGGCCTCGGCGGCGATCTGGGCGATCACGTTGATCCAGGTGTCGATATCCTGCTTGGACCAAAGCTCGCCCGCCTCGGGGGTAAAGGGTTCGGCGACGATCCAGGGTTCGTGACTCATCCAGTAGGGATCGATGCCATAATCGGCCATCCGGTTCGCGAAATCGACAGTGGTGACGCCGGTTTCTTCGGTCAGGCGGCCAAGCGACCAGCGCGTCATTTCCATCCGCCAGACGTTGATCGACGGGTTCGATATCTCCAGCCCCGGAATCTCGGCCAGCCTCTTGTCCATATAGTTGTTCGCCACGACCGAGATATCCGAGGCCAATTGGATACCTTCGGCACCCATCGCCCGCGCCCAGGCATAGGCCTTTACGACCTGCGGCACGTTGCCCCAGAACTCGCGCACCTTGCCTGACGACTTTGGGCGGTCCGAATCAAGGACATAGCGATCACCCGTTTTCAACACCACCGGGCAGGGCAGATAGGGGGCCAGTTCATCGGTGCAACCATAGGCGCCCACCGCCGGCCCGCCGCCAGCCTTGGGGGCGCCAAAGGTCTTGTGCAGCATGAACATGCAGGCATCAAAGCCCAGTTCACGCGCCGACAGCTTGCCCATCACCCCGTTGAAATTGGCATGGTCGTAAAAGCAAAGCGCACCGGCCTTTTTGGCGACCTTCAGCCATTCCTTGATCTCGGGATTGTAGATTCCCATGTCGTCGGGGTTGTTGATCATGATGAGCGCGGTTTTCTCGCTGACCGCAGCCTTGAGCGCATCAAGCGAGGGATAGCCGTTTTCTTCAAGCGGCAGGTTCACCACCTTGAATCCGGCAGCGGCAGCGGTCGCCGGGTTGCAGGGATGCGCCTGAACCGAGGTCACCATCTCGGTGCGCTGCCCCAGCATCCCACGGTCGTCCCAATAGGCCCGCGCCACAGCGGCCATCGTATAGGCCGCATCGGCGCCGCCGCCAGCCTGAAAGATGAACTGATCCATCCCCGAAAGACTGCGCAGGATGCCGTCAAAATCGTGGATGATCTCAAGCACGCCCTGCAGGGTGTCCGGGTGCTGATACGGATGCACCTCGGCCAGTTGCGGGCGCAGCGTCGCGTATTCCGCGGTTTTCGAGTTGTACTTCATCGTGCAGGTGCCGAACAGGCTGATCCCCATCATCCCGAGGGTCATCTGCGACAGATGCAGAAAGTGGCGCTGCGCCTCGAATTCGGTGATCTCGGGCAGCGCGGCGCGGTCTTTTCGCGCCATTGCCAGCGGGATCAGATCGGCGCCGACAGCGTCGGTGATTTCGGCCTCGGGCGCGGGGAACAATTGCCCCCGGGCACCGGGGCGGCCGATCTCCATGATGACCGGCTCGTTCCATTTGGCGGCGTGGAATTCGGGGATGCGGGTCATGCCAGAACCTCGGTAAGTGTGGCCGCCAGCCTGCGGATATCGGCGGCGGTGTGAATTTCGGTGACGCAGTAAAGGGCGGACTGGCCCAGGACACCGGCCTCGCCCGAAATGTCCTTGCCGCCAAAAATGCCGCGTGCGCGCAGGGCGTCGTTTACCTCGGCCACGGTGTGGCCGGTGTCGTCGAAGTTGACCACGAATTCCTTGAACGTCGTGTCCGGCCAGACGATCCTGACGCCCGGCACCGCGCCCAGACATTTTGCGGCATAGCGGGCGCGGCTGACGATCAGCGTCCCCAACTCGCGAAATCCGTCGGGGCCCAGCAGGCTCATGTAGACCGCACCGGCAATCGCCCAAAGATAGGTCGAATTGCCGGTCCAGTCCTTGCCATGTTCGCGCGCGCCATACGAATTCTGGTGCGGGCAGGCGAGGCCAAAGCCGACTTCGCCATCCTTCAGCGTCTCGACGATCGACACCAGAAAGCCGTTGTATTCCAGCACGTATTTTTCTTCGTCGCAGGACGCGATGAAGCCACCCACGCCGCCGCCGCACTGCATGTGGACGCCAAGGGGCTGCACCGGTCCGGTCACGATATCGGCGCCGTATTCACCCGGCGCGGTCATCACGCCAAGGCTGAGGGGGTCAACGCCGACGATGGTTTCGGCCCCGGCGGCGCGGCTCAGGCGGGCGATCTCGGCGGCTTCGGTCTCGATGGTGCCCAGATAGGCCGGGTTTTCAAAGTAGACGGCGGCGACATCCTTGCCCAGCTTGGCGCGCAGGTCGCCCAAATCGATCCGTCCGCTGGTCGGGTCGACGGCGACCAAAACCACCTCGATATGGCTCTGCATCGCCGAGGGCTGGCAATAGGTGCGGATCACCGACAGGCGTTCCGGGTCCGACATTTGCGAGACCAGCACCTTGTGCCGCCCGGTGATGCGCTGCGCCATCCGGATCGCATGGCCGATCGCGCAGCCCCAAGAATAGACCGGCAACTGCACCACATCCAGATTAAGAAGCGCGCCCAGCTGGGACGAAAATTCGAACCAGGCCTGATTGCGGCCATGATCGGATTGATAGCTGCCCCAGACGTTGGTGGCGAATTCGGTGCGGCCGACGATCTCGTCGACGATGGCCGGGACATGGTGCTGCCAGACGCCGGCGCCAAGAAAACTGAGATTCGCCTCGCAATCCTGATTCTTGTTCAGCTTGCTCAGAAGGTCGCGCCGGAGTTCAATCTCGGACGACAAGACGGGCGGCAGGACCAGCGGCGTGGTGCGGTAATGGTCGGCCGGAATCTGTTGGAACAGGTCCTTGACCGAGGCGGCGCCGATCTTGTCCAGCATCGCCTGGATTGCGCCGGGCGCCGAGTTGGCCATCCAAGGATGTGCGCGGTTCTGGTCAGGCATTGCAAGGCTCCCATCAAACTTGCACAAATGTTCGCATATCGCACAACGCTTTTCAAGGCGACGTGATGCGCATCATCGTTTCGCGGTTCGCGCCGGTGCGGACCCGGATGAATCCCGCCAATTCCATATCCAGCGCGGGGTCGCCGGTATCGACCAATAGGCGCGGCTGCGACAGTCTGGCCAGCTTGTCCTCGGTCGCCAGAACGATCAAGCCGTCGCGGCCCGCCTGGCGGATAACGGATGCGTCGATCTGCTGATTGCCGCGACCCAGAAGAAAGCCCTGCTGGCCTGTCACCCCAAGGACCAGCCGCACCGACCGGCCCCGCGCCAGTTCCGCCAACCGGTGCGCATCGGTATCCCGCGCCACGACCTTGCCATTGATCATCGCGTCCACCCCCAGCGTTGTGGGGGCGTGCCCCGCCGCCGTCAAGACCGCCCCCGCACTGCTGCCGGGACCGATCACGTAAAGGGTCTCCGGCGTCATCTCGCGCACAAGGGCGGTGGCCGCCGAGGCGAGGGCGGTTGCGGCGTTCACCCGCGGGCCACCCTTGGCCGCCTGCATCAAGTTGCGCGAGACGGGGGTGCGGGCCAGCCCATAAAGCCGGGGCGCGATCACCCCCGCCCGCAGCGCGTCTTCGTCGATGTCCATGACTTCGGCCTCGTCTTGCCAGGCGACCCGGTCGGCATCGCCCAGCAGATCGGCCATCATCGCCCCCGCCGCACCGGGGGTGACAGCAAAGACGCCCGAGTGCATCTTGACCCCGCAAGGGATGCCAAGGATCGCGATGCCCGGCGGCAGCGCGGCCATCACATCGCGGGCGGTGCCGTCGCCCCCGGCAAACACAACGACATCAAGCGGTTGCATCGCCCGGACCGCTTGCCGCGTGTCCCGGCCCGTGCCGGTCAATTCCTGCGGCGCAAGAACGCACAGATCCAAGGGCAGACCTGCGGCCCAGTCCGCGCCAAGGGGTCCGCCGGCAATCGTCAGGCTGGCCCCCGGCACCCGCCCCGCCAGCCGTTCAAGCGCGATCCGGGCACGTGGTCCGGCCTGCGGGATCGCACCGCGCCGCAACGCCTCGGCCACCGTGTCCGGCCCGTCCGTGCCCTTCAGACCCACGGTGCCGCCCAGGCCGGAATTCGGGTTCACGATCAGACCGATACGCATCAAGTGGCTTTCACGGGTTGCAGGTATGTCCAATATGCGCACAAATGTTCAAAAATGGGAGAGCATTATCATGGCAGAGCCAGACCGCACCACGCTGGGCCGCGTCCCGATCCGGCGGCTGATCACCGGCCTGTGGCAAATGGCCGATCAAGAGCGCGACGGAAAGGCCTTTGATCTGGACACCGCAGCCGAAAACCTGCTGACCTACGCCCGCGCCGGGTTCGACACCTTTGACATGGCCGATCACTACGGCAGTGCCGAGATTGTCGCGGGCATGGTTCACAAGGTCATGCGCGAGGCCGGCGAGACGCCTCCGACGATCCTGACCAAATGGTGCCCCGCGCCAGGCCCGATGAGCGCCGGCACCGTCAGAAAGGGCGTTGAAACCGCTTTGACGCGGCTGGGACTCGCGACCGTCGACGTGATGCAGTTCCATTGGTGGCGCTATACCTCGCCCGAATATCTGGACGCGATGGAACAGCTGATGCGCCTGCGGGAAGAGGGTCTGATCCGCGAGATCGGGCTGACCAACTTTGACGCGGCGCATCTGAAGATGCTGATCGCGAACGGGATCGAGATTGCATCGAATCAGGTCTGTTTCTCGCTTCTGGACCGGCGCGCGGCGCGTGACCTGTCCGACGTGGCCCGACAGCACGACGTGGCGCTTTTGGCATTTGGCACGCTTGCCGGCGGTTTCCTGTCGTCACGCTGGATGGGACAGGACGAGCCCGCCGCGATCGCCGATTGGAGCCGGATGAAATACAAGCGCTTCATTGACGCTGCGGGCGGTTGGCCAGACTATCAACGGTTGCTGGGTGCATTGGGCGATGTCGCGGCCAAGCACGGCGTTTCAGTCTCCAACGTGGCCTCGGCCTGGGTGCTGGACCATGACGCGGTGCGGGCGACGATCATCGGAACCCGGCTCGGCGAAAACCAGCATCGCGACGACAACCTCAAGGCGCTTGACCTGACGTTCGACGCCGACGACCGCGCCGCCATCAAGGCGGCGACCGATGCGCTGACAGAGGTCCCCGGCGACTGTGGCGATGAATACCGCAAACCGCCGTTTCTGACCGCTTCGGGCGATCTTAGTCACCACCTCGCCGCCTTGCCGCCGGTTTTTGAGGTGTCCAAGGTTGCGGGGCGCGCCGGACGGACGCGGGCTGGCAGCGGTTCGGTCTGGGAGGCGAAGGCCGGATTCGCACGTGCGGTGCGCGACGGGCGGCACATCTTTGTCAGCGGCACCACAGCCACTGCACCGGGCGGCGCCGTGATCTGTCCAGGCGACGCCGAGGGTCAGGCCGTCTACATCCTCGACAAGGTTCTGGCCGCGATTGAAAGCCTGGGCGGGTCAGCCGCTGATGTGGTGCGCACCCGCATCTACCTGCGCCGCGCCGCTGACTGGGAGGCAGTCTCGGCTGTTCACGCGCGTCTGTTTGCCGACATCCGACCGGCCAACACGCTGTTTGGGGGTGTCGATCTGATCGGGCCTTATGACGTGGAAATCGAGGCCGACGCCTTTCTTCAGACGGAATAGGTGAACAGCCCGACGAACAGGATTGACTCAGGACGGTTTCTCGCGGACGTTAAACGCGCACAAAAGTTCGTTTTGCGCACAATTCGGGCCAGAGACCTGAAGGATTGCCTGAACATGGTCCATCCAGGACCGAACAACATGGGAGAGACACGAATGCTCAAGAGACAATTTCTTGCGGGGATGACAGGCCTGGCGATTGCTGCGGCGGCGGTGACCGGAGTTCAGGCGAAAAGCCTCGACGACATCCTTTCGGCTGGCGTCATCCGAATCGGGATCAACCCCAGCTTTCCCAACATGAGCATCCGGAATGACGCGGGCGAGTGGGAAGGTTTTGACATCGATGTCGGCAATGCACTGGCCGAAGCGATGGGCGTCACGGTCGAGTGGGTGCCGACGGAAACCGCGCAGCGCGTGCCGTTTCTGGTGTCCGACCGCATCGACATCGCCTTGGGCGCACTGACCCGCAACGCCGAGCGGGCAAAGCTGATCGACTTTACCGTGCCGCTGCACACCGAGGTTCTGGCCGTGCTGACGACCGACAAGATGGAAGGCACCAGCTGGGAAGACTTCAACAAGGAGGGCGTGACGCTGGCCAACATGCGCGGCAACTGGACCGTGGACTGGACCCATGAAAACATGCCGAACGTCAAGGTCGAGCTGGTCGACACCATCGCCGACACGGTGCGCCTTGTGGGTCAGGGCCGGGCAGACGCGATTGTCGAAAACGTCGATTTCTTCATGGCTTTCACCAAGAATTATCCCGACATCAACTGGCGTGTCGTCGAGAATCCGATCTTTGTGGCCTACTGCGCCATCGGCGTTTCCCAAGGCAATGAAAACCTGACCGAAGTCTTGAACATCGCACTTTACGACCTGCATTCGTCAGGCAAGATCAATGAGACATGGCAGAAGTTCTATGGCGCGCCGATGCTGCGCGAAGTTGAACCGACGCCCTACTTCTGATCCTGCACAGGTGAGCGCCCCGGAGTCTTGACGGACTGCCGGGGCGTTTGGACACTGCTCATCATATGAATTACAGATTTCAATATGGCGTCGTCTGGGACAACTTCCCGGCATTGCTTGAAGGCGCCTGGCTGACGTTTCAGCTGGGTGTTTTCGCCTTTGCGGGCGGTGCGCTGATCGGGCTTCTGGGCGCCGCGATCAAGACTTACGGGCCTTGGCCGCTGCGGTTTCTGGTCAATGCCTATGTCGTCTTTATCACCAACACGCCGGCGCTGATCCAGATCTATTTCCTTTACTTCGGCCTGCCCGAAGTCGGCGTGCGCTGGTCGAACGAAGCGTGCCTGCTGATCGGTCTGACGCTGAACGCCGGCGCCTATCTGACGCTGATCCTGCGGGCGGGTTTCCTGTCGGTCCGGCTGACCGAGATCGAGGCCGGCCAGACCCTTGGCATGTCACTGATCCAGCAGGTCCGCTATATCATCGTTCCGCATATCGCCAAGTCGATCTACCCCGCGTTGGCCAACTTTTTCATCGTCGTTCTGGTCATGGGCACGTCGGTCGGTGCGCTGATCGGTGTGGATGAACTGACGGGTCAGGCGATCAACCTGTCGACGGTGAATTACCGCTGGCTGGAATACTTTACCGTGGTCGCGGGCATGTATGTCGTCCTGACCTTCATCGCGTCAATCGGGCTGGCGCTTCTTGGCCGCTGGGCCTTTCGGGTCAAGGCCAAGATTTTCTGATGGAGCAAATTCTAGCACAAATCCCGCGCTTCTTTTCCGGCCAGAACATGACGCTGTTGTTCGAATCCGCGATGCTGACGCTGGGGATGACGCTGGCGGGGTGCCTGATCGGCTTTGGGCTGGCGTTCGTGCTGGTTTACCTGCGCCAGACGCCGGGTCGCTGGGCGCTGCCGCTGCGCTGGATCTGCATCGCCTACGTCGAGGTCTTTCGCCGGATCCCGTTCCTTGTGGTGATCTATCTTGTCTTGTTTTTCATTCAGGCCGTGACACCCAATGCCTCGCTTTTCACCATCGCGGTGATCGCCATCTGCCTTTACGCCGTGGCCTATACGGCCGACATCATCCGGGGCGGGCTGGAAAGCGTGCCGCGGACCCAGGTCGAGGCTGCAGAGGCGATGAACCTGTCGCGGTTGCAGACCAACCTGCGCATCGTGCTGCCGCAGGCATGGCCCGTCATCGTCCCGCCCGCCATCGCCTTTGCGGTCAGTTTTATCAAAGACACGGCGCTGGTCAGTCAGGTTGGCGTGTTCGAATTGACCTTTCGCGGCAAGGAGCTGAACAACCAGGGCTATTCGGGACTTCTGGTCTTTGGCACTGTCGCGTTTTGCTACTTCCTTCTGTCCTTTCCGCTGAGCCTGCTCGGCCAATATCTGGAGAAACGCCTTGGCACACCTCGCGGTCAGCGACGTTCGCGCAAAATACGGCGCTCATGAAGTTCTCAAGGGCATCAGCTTTTCGATCGAGAAGGGCGAGATCGCCGCTCTGGTCGGGCCATCCGGTTCGGGCAAATCCACGGTCCTGCGCGCCTTGATGGGGCTGACGCCGATCACCAACGGCCATGTGAAAATCGCCGGCGAGACAATGAACTATTCCAGCGCGAAAGAAGTCCGCGCGGCCCGTGACCGGATGGCCATCGTGTTTCAGCAGTACAACCTGTTCCAGAACATGACCGTGATGGAAAACCTGACGCTGGCACCGCTGAAGATCAAGAAATGGAAAAAGGCCGAGGTCGAGTCAGAGGCCCGCCGCCTGCTGGGCGTCGTCGGTCTGTCGGACAAGGCTGACAGCTATTCCGACCAGTTGTCGGGTGGCCAGCAGCAGCGGGTGGCGCTGGCGCGGGCTTTGGCCCTCAAACCGCAGATCCTGCTTCTGGACGAGGTGACTTCGGCGCTCGATCCCGAACTGGTCAACGAGGTGCTGGACGCTATCGGCAAGCTTGCCAAAGAAGGAATGAGCATGATCATCGTCAGTCACGAAATGGCCTTTGTGCGCGAAGTGGCCGACAAGGTCGTGTTCATGGACGCCGGCCAGATCGTCGAGGCCGGCACCCCTGCCGAACTGTTCGACAACCCGCAGGCCGACCGGTCGCGGGACTTTTTCTCGAAGATCCTGCGCCACTGAACGCGCCCGCCAAAGGAATATCCGGATGCTGAAATTCTACTACAATGCGGCCCCGAACCCCCTCAAGGTGGGTCTGTTTCTGGAAGAGTCGGGGGTCGAATATGTCGCCCAGCCTATCGATACCCGGCGCGGTCAACAGCACGCGCCCGCATACCGCGCGATCAATCCCAACGCCAAGCTGCCGGCGATCGACGACAATGGCACGATCGTGTTCGACAGCAATGCCATCCTGCTCTACCTCGCCGAAAAGACCGGCCAGTTCCTGCCGTCCGACGACAAGCGCGGGGCGCTTTTGTCGTGGCTGATGTTCGTCGCCAGCGGGGTCGGGCCGTTCTCCGGGCAGGCCGTGCATTTTCGCAATTTCGCGCCCGAAAAAATCCCCTATGCGATCAAGCGCTACGATTACGAGGCGCGACGACACTGGCAGATCGTCGAGGACAGGCTGGGTCAGGGGCGCTATATGCTGGGGGACACCTATACCATCGTAGATATGAGCGTCTGGGGCTGGGCCGGGCGGATTCCCTTCATGCTGGCGGACGAATCCGCGATGAAGGCTTATCCGAATATCGCCCGGCTGGTGGCCGAGATCGATCTGCGTCCGGCGGCCCAACGGGCGGTCGCTCTGAAGGATCAGCACAAGTTCAAGACCGAGTTCGACGACGAGGCGATGCGCCACCTTTACCCGCAGATCTATGCCCCGGACCCGGTCTGAGGTTGAAGACATGACCGATCCCTGCATCATTTGCGTCGCGATCACCGGATCGCTGCCGACCAAGGCCGATAATCCCGCGGTGCCGATCACGATTTCCGAACAGATCGAAAGCACTCACGCCGCATTCGAGGCCGGTGCCGCCATCGCCCACTGCCACGTCCGCGACGACGATGGCAAACCGACCTCTGACCCCGACCGTTTCGCCGCGCTCAAGGCGGGGTTGGAAAAGCATTGTCCGGGCATGATTGTCCAGCTGTCAACCGGCGGTCGGTCAGGTGCAGGCCGGGCCCGTGGCGGGATGCTGCCGCTGCGCCCGGACATGGCCTCGCTCACTGTTGGGTCGAACAACTTTCCGACGCGGGTCTACGAAAATCCGCCCGACCTTGTCGATTGGCTTGCCTCGGAAATGCTGGACCACGACGTGAAACCAGAGATCGAGGCTTTCGACCTTAGCCATATCGTCCAGGCCACGCGGATGCAGGCAGACGGGCGGCTCAAGGGCCCGCTTTATGTCCAGTTTGTCATGGGGGTCAAAAACGCGATGCCCGCCGACGAACGAATCCTGGATTTCTACATCGAAACGCTGAATCGTCTGTCGCCCGACGCCCTGTGGTGCGCCGCAGGGATCGGCGCGGCGCAGGCAACCATCAACGCATGGTCGATCGCAAAGGGCGGCCATACCCGCACCGGGCTCGAGGACAACGTGCGTCTGGACCGGAACACGCTGGCGCCGTCAAACGCAGCATTGGTGCGCCGTGCGGTCGAGATCTGCGCAGACCATGACCGCCCGGTCGCGACATGGCAGCAGGCGCGCCAGATACTGGGGCTCCGGGCACCAGCGTAAGGACGATCCGACTTCTCACGAGGCATCGGAAACCCCGGCATCCGCCAACTGTTCGGGGTCCGGCAGGTCGCGCAGGCTTTGCAGCCCGAAGGCGACCAGAAACTGCGCCGTCGTGACAAAGGTATAGGGCGCACCGCGGCGCGGGCTGCGCGGGCCGGTCCCGATCAGGCCCCGCGCATGCAGCCGCCCGATCAGGTCGCGGTTGATCTCCTTGCCAAAGATGTCTTTCAGCCCGTCGCGGGTGATCGACTGGTGCGTGGCGATGGCGGCCAGCACGGCGACATCAAACGCGTTCAGGTCCAACTGCTGGTCGCCCAGATCCGCCGCTGCCCGGATCGCGGGCGCATAGCTGTGTCAGCGTGCAATCAGTACCGCTCTCGTCAGCGACGAAGTCCAGTGGAAAGGTCGGCAATTCGGGAAGCGCGCCAATAGATGATTCAAACAGACGAATTTGCGACGAGCCAAAAATTGAACCTACGACCTTCAGGTTATGAACCAAAAGCTGAGCGGTTCCAATAGCTTAGTAATTTCAACTACTTGCGCGCAAGTCTTTGATATTGCGTATTTTGCAACTCCGTAACGGGCAATACTCATCGACTTCCGGCAGCGAACCTAGCGCAAGACACGCATTCACGGGTTGATGTGGCGTTGATGTAAGGTGACCGGTACTACGCCGATCTTAATCTCTTCCGGCCAATAGCTGCGTTTAACCAAGGGTCGCCATGCTGCAGCGCAGCTTATCCGACGCGGACCTTCTGCGACGGCGGGCGGCATTCTGGAAATCCGGTGAGCAGTTGCTACATAGCTATGTCGCGTGCTGGCACCTCGTCACAACTCTCATAGTATCCAGATGATTTTCCGTGGGTTCTAGTCGTCCGCTTCTTTCGTTGGGTTCCGCTTCTCCCGCCACCGAGAAATTTGCCATTCGGCATCAGGCCCTGCGCTGAACCCCCATACGGCACCACCAATGGCGAACACAGTCATTCCCGCGACAGCACCAAATGGACCTCCGACAATGCCAGTGCCAGCTCCGATAATTGCACCTGCTGATCCTCCTGCGTCCGCGTCATCAAAATCATCTCCACTTATCCACAGCGACTTTCGCTCCCCCCTCTTGCTCCGAATCGAAGCCTACTTCAACTTGCACGAGTGGGGAGAGCAGTCCTCAACCAAAAGCATAACAGGTCTATCGGAATAGCACTTTGGACAAGGTCGCGGCGCTTTGGCGCTCTGAACGGCGTTGTCTCCGATCATACTTGCTCTGCGCTTTCGCGGCGCGGGCAGCAGGCGGTTTGAGTTCGGCTCGTCCTCTGTCCAGATGAGGATGTATCGATCATGGCCCTGCCGCCGCGCGTGTTTTTCACCCTTCATGAGGCCTCCGCGCGCTGGGGCTGCAACATCGCGGATATCGCAGGCTGGGCCCATACGGGCAGATTCCAGATCCAGACGGGGATCGCCGCTGTCCGCTGTGACGAGGAGATCATCGCGGGCATGGTGGTGCTGTCCCCGAGCGGCGAGCGCGCGAGCGCCACCGCCTGCGGGTACCTTTCTTAAGCATCAATGAAGCGTCGCGTGAGCTCAGTATCCTCTTGGCGCAGCGCAAGAATAAGCTGGCGCTGCTGTTCCAGATCGAGATCCGGCAAACTGTAGATTTCGAAGTCGGAGATGTTCACAGTTAACGCCGCAGGACGCGACGAGATTACCCCCCGAAGACGCGGGAAGTTGCGGAAAGGGTCGCTAAGTTCGCCGCCCAGTGGCTGCATCTTCCACAGCGATCGCGGCAGCCAAGGCGGATTTAACCGGTCGTCGCGACACCCCATTTCAGGAGGTGTTTATGACGACAGGAAGACGGAAATCAGAACCCTCCACGCGGCGCAAATTATGCTCGCCAGGGCGGCCACTGGTGTGGCAGCGTGAAAACCTGTGTCGGTTCTGGCGGGGTGTTGCGTCGGGCCTTTCCAGTGAGGTCGGGCCTTTCCAGTGAGGAAGCCGCCGTTGAAGGCGGCGTTTTCGGCCCAGTCGGGATCCGGTGGTTTCGGCGTTCTGGCGGAATGCCTCCCACACATCTTGCACCCTCGGCGTCGGCGCTGACGAGCTGCAACCTCACCTTCGCCGCGCCCGAGGAAATAGCCCATGGAATGCGCTCGGGGTACCGGCGTGCGTGCCATCGCACGCAAGCTGGGGCGGTCGCCCCGCACAATCTCCCGCGAGACCAGGCGCAACTCGGCCACGCGTGGCGGAGACTTTGACTATCGGGCTATCACCGCGCAGTGGCATGCTGATCGTGCGGTACGTCGTGCCAAAGGCACGCTTCCAGCGTGACGCCCGAAGGCCAGCAAGCTCGCGGGAAATCCGACCCTGCGCGACGACGTACAAGACCGACTTTGCGGTCGCATCGCCACGCCTGACGGCGTCGCCTTCGATGGGCCTGTCGTGGTATGGAAAGGACGGCGGGCCGTTCATCGGCAAAGCCGACGCTGGTCCGAGGCTTGGAGCCCGGAACAGATCGGGCAGCGCCTGAAGATGGACGTCCCCGAGGACCCAACCCTGCGCATCGGCCACGAAGCGATCTATCAAGCGCTCTACATTCAGGGTCGAGGTGCCCTGAAGCGAGAGCTCTCGGCATGCCTGCGCTCAGGCCGTGCGCCGAGGTTGCCCCGCGAACCCGCCCGGAGCTGTGGCAAGTCCTTCCTCGCGGATGCGCTGATGATCAGCGATCGTCCGGCAGAGATCGAGGAGCGGGCTGTGCCGGGGCATTGGGAAGGTGATCTTAATCTTGGCCTTGGTAGCTCGGCGATCGGCACGCTGGTCGCGCGCACCACCCGGTTCACCATGCTGCTGCATCTGCCGCGCATGGCGGGCCATGGAAAGAGCAGAGCTGTCAAGAATGGTCCTGCCCTCGCCGGTCATGGAGCCGAAGCCGTCCGCGACGCCAGCTCCGAGACGATCATGGGTTTACCGGCCCATCTGCGCCGGTCCCTGACCTGGGATCAGGGGGTCGAGATGGCTCAACATGAACAGATCCGGATCGACACAGGGCTGGATACTTACTTCTGTGATCCTCAGCGCCCGTGGCAACGCCGCAGCAACGAAAACACCAATGGCTTGCTGCGTCCGTACTTTCCGAAGGGCACGGATCTGAGCCAACACGGCCCGGATGAACCGAGCGCTGTGGCCGGTGCCCTGAACACACGGCCTCGCAAAACACTTGGCTGGCGAACGCCTGCAGAGGCTCTCGACCAACTGCTCAGACAGGATATGATTGAAGGTGTGGCGACGACCGGTTGGATCCGTCCAATATTGATAGAGATGGTTCCGGAAATCTGAACAGCCGGGATAAGTGGATTTTTCGCGCAACAGCGGCATGATTGCCGCGAGCGAGGAGAGAACCATGACAAGACGACCACGCCGGAACCACAGCCCGGCCTTCAAGGCGAAAGTAGCTG
>JBBQHC010000023.1:0-30055 GCA_038323615.1 Rhodobacterales bacterium
TGAAAAACTCCCGCCGGAGGCAACGAAAGTTTCTGCTCTGCACCGGATGTCAGGTACTGGCAGGATATGTGGCACTAAAAAGGTAAGATGGGACTCGTCCCATCCCCCTTTCCAAACCCGTGCCGCCACGCCACTCTGGGCGCATGACCGATGATCCTCGCCTGACCCCGCTTGCCGCGACGCTTCCCGCCTCGGTCCCCTTTGTTGGGCCGGAAACGCAGGAACGTCAGCGCGGTGGGCCGTTTATCGCCCGGCTTGGCGCGAACGAGCTGAACTTTGGCCCCTCGCCGCGCGCCATCGCCGCGATGCAGGCGGCGGCCACCGATGTCTGGAAATACCCCGATCCCGAAAGCCACGCCCTGCGCATGGCCTTGGCGGCACACCACAACATCGCCGCCGATCACATCATGATTGGCGAAGGCATCGACACCCTGCTGGGCGTCCTGGTCCGCCTGCTGATCGCGCCCGGCGACGCTGTCGTGACCAGCACCGGAGCCTATCCGACGTTCAATTATCATGTCGCCGGGTTCGGCGGCACACTGCACACCGTCCCCTTTGCCGCTGATCGGGAAGACCCCGACCGCCTGATCGCCAAAACACGCGAAAGCCAGGCCAAACTGATCTATTTTTCCAACCCCGACAACCCGATGGGCACCTGGCACAGCGCCGCCACGCTGTCGGACATGATCGCCCATGTCCCCGACGGGGCGCTGCTGGTGCTGGACGAGGCCTATGTCGATCTTGCCCCCGACGGTACCGCGCCGCCGCTTGACCCCACCGATCCACGTGTCATCCGGCTGCGCACATTTTCCAAGGCCTACGGGATGGCCGGCGCACGGGTTGGTTACGCTATCGGCCCGGCCCCGCTGATCGCCGCCTTCAACAAGGTGCGCAATCATTTCGGGATGGGGCGAATCGCGCAGGCGGGCGCGCTGGCGGCATTGGCCGATCAGGATTGGTTGGCGCAGGTCAAAGCCAAGGTGGCCGCGGCGCGGGATCGGATAGGCGCGATTGCCGCCGACAACGGGCTGATCGCCCTGCCCTCGGCCACCAACTTTGTCGCCATCGACTGCGGTCGCGACGGCGCATTTGCCCGCGCCGTGCTGCAACGCCTTGTGGCAGCAGGCATTTTCGTGCGGATGCCCTTTGTCGCGCCGCAAGACCGTTGCATCCGGGTCAGTTGCGGCACCCCCGCCGATCTGGATGCCTTCGCGTCGGCCTTGCCGGGGGCGCTGTCAGACCCGTGACGTGACCGTGCCGGTAAGTTGGGTTTCTACCCATCCTAGGCGGCGGCCACGATAGCCGTTGCCGCTGTCAGTGCCCCGGCCCCATGTGGAATCTTCAACGCCTTCAACCCCGCGTCGATCACCCCCAGGACCCCCATCACCATATGAGCGTTGACGTGCCCCATATGGCCAATCCGAAAATAGCCGCCTGCCGGTTCGCGGCCCAGCCCGATCCCCAAAGTCACGCCGCAGGTGTTTTCGCACCACGTCCGCAAATCGTCGCCCGCAGGCGCACCGATGGCGACAGAGGTGACGGAATGCGACCGTTTCGCCTGGTCCGAGATGTTCAGCGCCAGCGGCCCGGTCTGCCCCCAACCCTCGCAAGCGGCCCAGATCGTGCGGGCAAGGGTGGCGTGCCGGGTCCAGACGGCCTCGATCCTCTCCTCGGCGATCATATCCAGCGCTTCGCGCAGGCCGTACAGATGATGCGTCGGGGCGGTGCCGCCGAAATACATGAAATACTGGTCCGGGTTCACCCGCGGTTTCCAGTCCCAATAGGTGGTCGCGCATTGCGCCGTTTCACGTGCCCGCGCCGCCTTGTCGTTGAACCACACAAAGCCCAGACCGGGCGGCGTCATCAGGCCCTTCTGGCTGGCGGCGACCATGACATCGACGCCCCAAGCGTCCATCTCGAAGCGGTCACAGCCCAGCGAGGCGATGCAATCAGCCAGCAACAATGCCGGATGACCGCAAGCGTCGATCGTCGTCCGCAGCCCGGCGATGTCGTTGCGCACCGATGTCGAGGTATCGACATGCACCGCCAGCACTGCCTTGATCGTGCCGCCGGTGTCGGCCTTCAACGCGGCGGCGACCCGCTCAAAGTCAATATCGCTTTGCGCCCCATAATCGATTGTCTGGACCTTACAGCCCAACCCCTCGGCCATGACGCCCCAACCGATGCAGAACCGGCCCGTCGCCAGCACCAGCACCGTATCGCCCGGCGACAGGACGTTCGACAGGGCCGCCTCCCATGCGGCATGACCGTTGCCGATGTAGATCGCGACATTCTGTTCAGTGCGGGCAACCTTTTTCAGATCGGGGATCAGACTGTGGGTCAGATCGTGCAATTCGCCGGTATAGATATTGGGTGCCGCCCGGTGCATCGCCCGCAACACCCGGTCGGGCATGACCGACGGGCCGGGAATGGCAAGATAGGGGCGACCGTGGGCAAGCGTCATGGGATTAATCCTGAAAACGGGGCGTTGCGCCGCGACCCTACAGCGACGCGGCGCAGCGTCAATCGCCCCTGGTTCGACTGCCTTGCCCACCTTGCCCTTGGCCCCCATTTGCGCCTAGACCTGCCCCCTGAACCGATACCGGAACCGCGACCTGATGACTGAGATACCCGCCCACACCGGACGCCACCTGTTCGGTTGGCTTTGGCGCAACTACCTGCACCGCCAGACCGGCTGGCTGGCGGTCGCGGTGGGATTCATGGTGCTGGAAGGCTCGACGCTGGGTATCCTTGCCGCGACGATGCGACCGATGTTCGACGATGTATTCGTCGCCGGCAACACCGGCGCGATCTGGCCGGTGGGGCTGGTCATCATGGCCGTCTTCATCACCCGCGCCTTCAGTTCGGTCGGCCAGCGCGTTGTGATGGTGCGGGTCAACGAAACCGCAGCGGCACAAATCCGGGCCGACCTGATGGGCCACCTGATGCGCCTTGATACATCGTTCCACCAGACCCACCCGCCCGGTCATCTGATTGAGCGGGTGCAGGGCGATGTCGCCGCCGTGGGCGCGGTCTGGACCGGGATCGTTACCGGCCTTGCGCGTGACGGCGTGGCGGTTTTGTGGCTGTTCGGCGTCGCCCTTTGGGTCGATTGGCGCTGGACGCTGGTGGCGCTGGTCGGGATCCCGCTGCTGGTCATGCCCAGCCTGCTGGCCCAAGGCTATGTCCGCCGCAAGGCGCGTGCTGCCCGCGAGATCGCCAGCAAGATGTCGACCCGGCTGGACGAGGTGTTTCATGGCATCGCCCCGATCAAGCTCAACGCTCTCGAGGATTACCAGACCGCCCGTTATCGCACCCTGATCGACCAAAAGGTGCGCACCGAGGTCAAAACCGCCTTTGGACAGGCCGCGATTCCCGGTCTGATCGACATCATGACAGGCATCGGTTTCCTGGGCGTTCTGGCCTATGGCGGCGCCGAAATCATCGCCGGACAAAAGACGGTCGGCGAATTCATGGCATTTTTCACCGCGATGGCGCTGGCCTTTGAACCGTTGCGCCGTCTGGGCAACATCAGCGGCATGTTGCAGGCGGCAGCGGCCAGTATCGAACGGATGCTGGCCCTGTTCGACACCCGGCCGACCCTATTGTCGCCGCCACACCCTGTCAGCCTGCCGGTCGGCGCGGCGGACATCGTGTTGGACGATGTCTCGCTGGCCTACGGCGATCTGCCGGTGCTGCGCGGCGCCACGTTCACCGCCAAGGCGGGGCAGACGACCGCGTTGGTTGGCGCGTCGGGTGCGGGCAAAAGTACGGTTTTCAACGTCCTGACCCGGCTGATCGATCCGCAATCGGGGCAGGTCAGTATCGGCGGTGTTCCCGTCACAGCGATGGACCTTGATGCGCTGCGCGGCCTGTTTTCGGTCGTGGCACAGGAAAGCGCGTTGTTCGACGAAACCCTGCGCGACAACATCGTGCTGGGGCGCACCGATATCACCCCTGCCCGCCTTGAGGCTGCGATCACCGCTGCCCATGTCGCCGATTTCCTGCCCAACCTGCCCGATGGTCTGGACAGCCCCGCTGGTCCGCGCGGCACCAACCTGTCGGGCGGCCAGCGCCAGCGCGTCGCGATTGCCCGCGCCCTGCTGCGCGACACCCCGATCCTGCTGCTGGACGAGGCCACATCGGCCCTCGACACCAAATCCGAGGCGATCGTGCAGGAGGCGCTTGAGCGGCTATCGCAAGGGCGCACGACGATCGTGATCGCGCACCGCCTGTCCACCGTGCGCCGCGCCGACAAGATCGTGGTAATGGACAAGGGCCGGGTCGTCGATCAAGGCACGCACGACGAACTTCTGACGCGGGGCGGGATTTATGCCGACCTCCATAACCTGCAATTCGCGACCGAGGACATGGCATGAACGAACGCACCGTCCTGTCAATTTCGGGGCCTGACCGGGTTGATTTCCTGCAAGGTCTGGTCAGCAACGATGTAAAAAAGGCGGCCACCGGCATTGTCTATGCCGCCCTGCTGACGCCCCAAGGCAAATACATCGCGGACTTTTTCCTGATCGGGCGCGATGACGATATCCTGCTGGATGTCGATGCGGCCCTTGCCCCGGCCCTCGCCCAGCGCCTGACGATGTACAAATTGCGCGCCGCCGTGCAGATCGCGCCGACCGACATGATCGTATCGCGTGGCACCGGCGCGGCCCCGGCGGGCGCCCTGCCCGATCCGCGCCACCCTGCCCTTGGCTGGCGACATTACGGTGACAGCGACATCGGTGACAGCACCGATTGGTACGCGCTCCGCGTTGCCCATCTGATCCCTGAAACCGGGATCGAACTGACCCCCGACACCTATCTCCTCGAAGCCGGATTCGAACGTCTGCATGGCGTCGATTTCCGCAAAGGCTGTTATGTCGGCCAGGAGGTCACGGCGCGGATGAAGCACAAGACCGAGCTGAAGAAGGGCCTCGCGCGGGTATCGATTGACGGAATCGCCGCGCCGGGGTCCGAAATTTCCGCAGACGGTAAAGCGGCGGGCACGCTGCATACTGTCGCCGGGGCGCAGGGCATCGCCTATCTGCGGTTTGACCGGGCGACGGGCGAGATGCAGGCAGGCGCGGCGACACTGCGCCTGATCTAGTTCAGAAGGCTGAACCTGTCGGCCAACGCGGTCCACGTCGCCTCGCAGTTCGCGCTCGACACTTAGGCGGTGGCCCAAGTCACCACCAGAATGACGCCGAACGTCGTCGGCCCCTTGGCGAAATTCCACGTCGTGTCGACCGGATCGACGATCACGAGGGTTGCACCGGATGCAAAGCTTGACGCTAGGTCAGGTTGGCCGGCGAGGCCCTCCGACGGGGATCATTCAGGACTGATCTCAAAGGTGGTTCAGGCCCGTTCGACATACTCGAAAAGTTCGGTATTCACGACGATATCCTCGTCCGTTCCGACAAACGGCGGGATCATGACGCGCACGCCATTGTCCAGAATTGCGGGTTTAAAGCTGTTTGCGGCGGTCTGCCCTTTGACCACCGGCTCGGTCTCGACCACCTTGCAGATCACCTTGGCGGGCAGGGTCACGTTCAGTGCCTCGTCGCCGTAATATTCGATATGCACGGTCATACCGTCCTGCAAAAACGGCCGGCGGTCGCCCAGAATATCGGCAGGCAAGGCGATTTGTTCGTAAGTTTCGTTGTCCATAAAGGTCAGCATATCGTCGGTTTCATAAAGAAACTGCTGGTCTTTTTGATCCAACGTGACCCGTTCCACCTTGTCGGCAGACCGGAACCGTTCGTTCAACTTGCGTCCGTCGCGCAGGTTCTTCATTTCGACCTGTGCGAACGCGCCGCCTTTGCCGGGCTTGACGTGGTCGCATTTGACAGCGACCCAAAGGCCCTTGTCATGCTCCAGCACGTGGCCGGGGCGAATTTCATTTCCGTTGATCTTGGGCATAGGTCTTCTTTGTCAAAAATGTGGCGACAGCTTGATCGCGTTATGGCCGACCCTATATCTGGAGGGCGTTTGCGCCGCAAGCCAACTAAATATGCGTTGAACTGAAACCAAGCCATGCACTAATTGCATAGCTGCCATTCCAAAAGAGAACCCCCGAATCGGTTTGGAACGGGCATAAGTCCCGGACTGCCAAAACCACAAGAGCAAAAAGAACCAAGGACGGAAGATGAAAGATTTCATTGACGGCACCGCTTTCAATAACGAGCAGGGCAATCGTGCGCGCAAGCTGTTTGCCGCCGTTGTTCTGGCCGCTTTGGACGATGCGATTGCCGACGACAAGAAATACGGTAACGGCCCCGAGCAGATCGCCCGCTGGGCGCGCTCGCGCGATGGCCGCGAGGTGCTGTCGTGCGCCGGGATCGACCCGAATGAACGGGTCGTCACCGGCCTGATGGATTTTGTCGGCAAGGGTGTACGCACCTCCGTCGCGCTGTCGCGTGAAGAAAGCGAACGTCGCCACGCCGCCGAACTGGCCGCCGAAGCCGCCTGAGATTTGCCAAGACCTGCTGCGGCAGGACACTGAAAACGCGGCCCTCTGCTCGGGCCGCGTTTTTCGTTTCAGCCGTGCAGCCCTGCCGCGAACATCATGTTAAAGATGATTCCGGGCAATGCCTCGGCCAGTGTCAAAAGCACGATCAGCCCCCGCATTCCCCAGGACCGATAACGGCGCAGCAAAAGCACAGCCAACACCAAGGTAAGCCCGATTTCGATGGGCCCGACGATATTGGCGTAATGCCGCGGATCCCAATAACTGAGCGGGCTGTTGAACACCCACGATGTCAGAGGCCAGAAATTCTGTCGGGCATCATCGTTGTGCAGGGAAAAGTCGAAAACCAGATGCAGCAGCGCTGCGGCGCAAAATACCGTCGCCCAGCGCGACCGCAGCAGCGCCGCCACGGCCAACGCAAAGCCCCACAGAACGAATGAATTATCGACCCGAAACACGTTCTGCCAGCTTTCGGAAAAATACATTCCCCCGAAAACATCGGCCGGCGGCGTGCCCATGAGGTAAAGCTGGACCCCGACCAAGACGAACAGCGACACATCGGGCACCAGCGATCCGGCCAAGGCCCCCCAGGTGCGTTGCCGATTGCCCTCGCGCCCGAACACCGCCAGTCCAAGGATCAGATGGGTCGGAACGTTCATGGTCTTCCCCTGCGCTTTGCGGATCACTATGACCCTGACGCAGGGGGACGCAATGGCCAAGGCGATCATGATTCAAGGGGCCGGATCCAACGTGGGAAAATCCCTGTTGGTTGCGGGATTGTGCCGGGCGTTTTACCGTCAAGGCATTTCCGTCGCCCCGTTCAAGCCGCAAAATATGTCCAACAATGCCGCCGTGACTGCGGATGGCGGCGAGATCGGCCGCGCCCAGGCGCTGCAGGCCCGCGCCGCCGGGCTGGCACCGCTGGTCGATATGAACCCGGTCCTGTTAAAACCCGAAACCGATGTCGGCGCCCAAGTCATCGTGCAGGGCAAGCGCCTGACTACCCTCAAGGCCCGCGACTACGGCGCGATGAAGGCGACGCTGCTGCCGGCCGTTCTTGACAGCTTTCACCGCCTTGCCGGTGCCCACGACCTGATCGTGGTCGAAGGTGCCGGCAGCCCGGCCGAGGTCAATTTGCGTGCCGGAGACATTGCCAATATGGGGTTTGCCAGTGCCGCAGGGGTGCCCGTCATCCTGGTTGGTGACATCGACCGGGGCGGTGTCATTGCGCAACTGGTTGGCACTCATGCGGTACTGCCGGACGATGACCGGGCGCTGATCCGCGCCTTTGCAATCAACAAGTTCCGAGGCGATCCTCATCTCTTTACTGATGGCGCACGGGTCATTGCCAACCGCACCGGCTGGGCCGATCTGGGCATCCTGCCGTGGTTCGCCGATGCGTGGCGGTTGCCCGCCGAGGATGTGATGGATGTCGTCAGCCGCCCCGGCGGGCCGGTCAAGATTGTTGTGCCACGGCTAAACAGGATCGCCAATTTCGATGACCTTGACCCGCTGTCGGCAGAGCCCGAAGTTTCAGTCGAGATTATCGAACCGGGCCGCCCCCTGCCCGGCGACGCCACGCTGGTTCTGATCCCCGGCAGCAAATCCACCATCGCCGATCTGGCGCATTTTCGCGCTATGGGTTGGGATATCGACCTTGCCGCGCATGTACGACGTGGTGGGCATGTCTTGGGTATTTGTGGTGGCTATCAGATGCTGGGACGCTGGATCGATGACCCGCAAGGGATTGAGGGCACGGCGCAACGGGTGCCGGGGCTGGGCCTGCTGGACGTGGAAACGGTCATGTCGCCGCAGAAACGGCTGGCGCTGACCCGCGGCCTCTATCCCGCGACAGGCGACGTGGTCGAAGGATATGAAATCCATATCGGCCAGACCGACGGCCCGGACCGGGCCCGCAGCTGGCTGACGTTTGGCGGGCAGAGCGAGGGCGCCGCAAGCCCAGACGGGCGGGTACGTGGATGCTACCTGCACGGGCTATTTGCATCTGACGGGTTCCGGCAGGCGTTTCTGGCAGAGTTGGGGGCCACTGTTGCCGGGGCAGATTACGGCGCGGGGGTCGAGGCGACGCTGGACGCACTTGCCGATCACGTCACGGCGCATCTGGACGTGGCCCAAATTGCGGAGCTGGCGGCAGAGGTCTGACACCTGAAGCGGTTCTGGTTTTCATGGCACACGCGGATCAAAAATCGCGTTCGAGCGAAGCGAGAGGCAGCAAATTCCGATTCCGTTGAAACCAGAACCGCTCTATTCGAATTCCTGGCTGTTGATGACGCGGTAAATCTCGCGCCGAACCAGTTTACGGACATTGCGGGTGATCCGTTCGCCCAACTCGCCCTGCAATTCGGCCCGCACGATCTGAGCGACCATGTCGCGCAGCGCACTTTCATCGATGGTCGAATCGTCGTCAAGGTAAGCAGTCAGATCGTCAGCCGCGTCGTCATCGTCGCCATCCATCAGATCGTCATGATGGTCGTCGTCGGTATCGTCGTAGGTTTTGTGGTGGAACATCAGGTTGGGCATTGCGACTGGCGCGTCAGCATTTTCGATTTCGGCAACTTCAGCATCTGCGTTTTCGGCGTCAGCATTTTCAGCGTCAGCACTTTCGGCATTGGCGCTGTCGGTCTCAGCGTTCTCGGCATCTGCAATTTCGGCGTCGTCCACCACGCGGCGGCGCAGGTCCGACGGGGCGTCGGTCCGTTGCTGGGTGGCGGCAACTTCGCTGCCGTCGGGTTCAAATTCATTGTTCTGCCATGTCACCGCGGCCTCAAGCTCGGCAATCGTGGCTTCGAGGTTGGACAGATTGCGGTTGTTGGTCAGGATCAGGGGAGCCGGATCGGCAGGCGCAACGTCAGCGGAAACCGTTTCAGTATCGCCAGCATCGGCGGCGGGCGCGACCACCCGCAAGGCCGGGGTCAGCACAAAGCGGCCCGGCGTCGGGGACGCAACTTCGCGGACCGCCTCGGCGGGACGCGGGGCGACCGTGCGATCGCCCTCGGACACCAGCCTGCGGATAGAGGACAAGACATCCTCGATATCGACATTCGTTAGCGGGTTGGACATTTTCGATCCTGCTTTTACCTCGACCGCATCATACCCGCTGTCGGGCGTGCAAACAACACAAACGGAGCCGCTTGGTTATTCCTTGCCGATCGCCTGCAAAACCCGGTCAAGCGCGCGACCCTGGGGCGACGTGATCGTCGGATTGTCACGGACCAGATTGTAATAGGCCGCCGGATCATAGACCTGCACCGGCAGACCCAGCCGGGCGGCGGTCAGCAAACCCATTGACGACAGGACTGCATAACTTGCCGTTACCTCGTCGGCGCTGGCAGTGATCAGGTTGGCCTGTGCGTCCAATTGAGTCTGTTCGGCGTTCAGCACGTCCAGCGTAGTGCGGGCGCCCAAGGTCGCTTCTTCGCGCACACCTTCGAACGCCTGACGGGCGGCACTGACCTGTCGGCCAGAGGCATCGCGCCGCGCCCGCGCGACGCCAAGCAGGGCATAGGCGTTGCCGACGGTTTGGGCGACGTTCAGGCTGGTCGTGTGAAGGCCCGCACGCTGGGCATCGCGGCGCGCCATTGCTTGACGCGCCAGCGCCGACAGGCGACCACCCTGATAGATCGGGCCTGACACGGTGACGCCCAATTGCGTGGCGCCGACAAGTTCATCATTGACGCCAACCCGCCCATTCAACGTCACGGTCGCCTTCATCGCCGCCTCGGCCCGCAAGATCGCAAGTTCCGCAGCCGAGACATTGTGTTGACCGGCCAACACCAAGGGGTGATTGCGCACCGCATAGGCCTTGGCGTCGTCAACGCTGCGCGACAGCGGCGCGATCGGGGCGGGTTGCAGGTTGCGCGGCGAGCGGCCGACCGCGACGCGGAATTCCTCGACCGCTTGCGCCTGATCGCCCTCGGCGGCGGCCAGTTGACTGCGCGCCAACGCAAGGCTCGATTCAGCCAGCGACACATCGGTGCGCGTCACCTCGCCAACCTCAAAGCGGTCCTGGGCGGCGCGCAATTCCTGCGCAATGACGCGGACGTTGTTTTGGCGCAGTGTCACGACCTCTTGGGTCGTGCGCACGTTTTGATAGGCTTGCACAGCGCGCAACAACACCTGCTGTTCGACGTTGACCAGAGTTTCGCGGGTTGCCAGCACGGTCTCTTTCTGGCTGTCGATGGCGAACTGGTTGGCGCCAAAATCAAAAAGCAGCAATTCGGCGGAAATGCTCAGCTGGCCGGCGACATAGGAGGTATTCTGCAATTGCGGTTCGTTGATCGTCGCGGTCGCCGCCCAGTTGATGATGGGCAGCAGGTTTGCCGTGGCGATGACGACATCTTCATCGGCCACACGCAGCAAGGCGCGGTTCTGGTCCAGCAGTCCTGAATTTTCGTAAGCATAGGCCAAGGTATCGCCCAGCGTATCGGCACGCGCCAAAGGCGCAGCCAACGCCAGTGCTGTGGCAATGACAACCATCCTGCATTTGAAATTTTTCATTCGGTCGTTCCCGCTGTAGGTCTGCTTGCTGAAATGTCAGCGCCAATCAATCGGATCACCGGCCTGCACGTCACAGCACAAATGCCGCTTGTTTCTGAAATCCGGCTAATACCGGCGCACCCGCATTGAACGCGTACCGCCAATTCATTTTACCATCAATTTTATAGCCGATGCGCACGATGCCCAAGGCACCTTCGGCAAAGATCGCTCCGATTCTGCCGCCGTCCTTCAATTGGTCCAGAATCGCGACCGGCACCTGTTCGACCGCGCCCTCAACGACGATGACATCGTAGGGGCCAGATTTGGCCGCGCCGTCCGACAGCGTTCCGGTCATTACCGCGGCGTTGTCGATCCCCTGTTCAGACAGGATCGTCTGTGCCTCGGTGGCGCGGGCCTCGTCGTCTTCCAACGCGACGACGAATTCGGCAAGATATGCCAGCACCGCCGTTGAATAGCCAAGGCCACAGCCCAGATCCAGCACCACTTCGGTGGGTTGAATATCCAGTGCATCCAACAGTTTGGCCAATGTGCGTGGGTCCAGCATGACGCGCCCGCCGCCAAGCGGCAGATTTTCCCCGACATAGGCAGCCTCGCGTCGGGGAGCAGGCACGTAAACCTCGCGCGGGACGGACAGCATGGCGTCGATGATCGGGAACTTGGTCACGTCAGACGGACGCACCTGGGTGTCCACCATCATTATGCGACGGGCTGCGTAATCTGCCACGGCTCAAGCCTTTTCGTTCAGAATCCTATGCATCGTCATGCCATAGGCGGTTGGCATCGGCAACGCCTGTTGGCCGCTGTCAACTATCGAAAGATTAGGCGCGAACAGCGGCCATGAACCGATCACGAATCACCACCGGGTCAATCGTGATCACCGGCACCTTGATGTTGCCACTGGTGCATTTGCAGACGATGACGGTCATTTTCTTGCTGGCGATGGCGGCCTTGAGCGCCTTGCCGGTGTCCGCCGCCTGACATTCGACCACATTATCGCAGCCACAGGCCGTCGCCACCGCCGCCAGCGAGGTTTTGCGCCCCGCATAGGTTGGCTGATCGCCGGTCGACCCATAGCTGCCGTTGTCGATTATCAGCAGGATGAAATTGTCGGCCGTATTGTTGGCGATTGTCGGCAGGGTGCCGAAATTGGTCAGCACCGATCCATCACCGTCAATAGAGATCACCGTTTTCGGCTGCGCCAGCGCCAGCCCGAGGCCGATGGACGAGGCGAGGCCCATCGTACCCAGCATATAGAAATTCGTCGGCTGATCGTCGATCAGGTGCAGTTCCTGACTGGGCAGGCCGATGTTGCAGACAACCAGCTGGTCGCGCAGGATCGGGGCAATGTCGCGCAGAACGTCGGAACGGATCATTCCTGATCTCCCTTCCAGAAAGACGCATCCGTCAGGATCGCCACCGGTTTGTTGCACATGTAGGTATGTTTCAGGATCGCGTCGAATTCATCGGCGTCGCTGTCCTTGTGAAAATGGTAGGTCGGGATATGCAGTTGCGCCAAAAGCGCCTTGGTATGCACCGCCATTTCGACCTGACAGGCCACGGGTTCGCCGAGTTCGCCCCGGTAGCTGATCAGCATCGGCAGCGGCATCCGGTAGAACTGGGTCAGGGTGACCAGGGTGTTGATGGTGACGCCGATGGCAGTGTTCTGCATGATGATCGCAGGCCGCTTGCCGCCCATGAAGGCCCCGGCGCACAGGCCCATCCCTTCATCCTCTTTGTTGGACGGGACGTGGTGGATCGCCGGATGTTTGTCGATCAGGTCGATGACCGTGGCAAGCTGTTTGCACGGCACAGTAGTGACGAACTCGACCCTGTTGGCGACCAGATCGGCGACAAGTTTCTGACTGACGGACAAGGCTGGTCTCCTGACGTGTGATGCGCGGTTCGTTCCATACTTCCGCTGCCCCTGCCAGCCCCGTTTCGATTTGCCGAAGGTCGGGTTCGGGAAACGGGCCAATGCGCGGGTGACGGCTGGGATCGTTAACCCAATGTTGCCCGCCTCGTGGAAGATACCCGGCCTCAAAGTAATCAAGGGTCGGGTGAACCAAAAGCGGTTCATCGTCGGGCGTCATGCCGCGAAAGGTTTCATGCGTGCAGGATGTGTTGATCGTTTTGGTTGTCAAGTTTCCGCCCAGAACGCCCCTACCGTGCCACTGCCGCCGAAACCCATTCGATGCGCCGTCCTACCACCCCTTGACGCCCCCCGCCCCGAACCTTAGTGAAACAAGCTGCGAGGCGAGTTGGCGGAGAGGTTACGCAGCGGATTGCAAATCCGTGTAGACCGGTTCGATTCCGGTACTCGCCTCCATATACACCTAGATCAGTGTGGCCTTGTCCGGGTTTGGTGGAGAGCCTTTGGCTTGCTTTGCGGGCCTTTCGCTCAAAGGCAATGGGGCTCCAAAAGCCGATTTTCTGCCTGGGCGCAGGTTTGCCTTGCGACAGGTCGGATCAGTTCGGACTTGATGGTCTTGAAGAACGTTCCGACCACGCGCGATTTATTGGCAGTTGCGACGCTTGTGGCGAGGGTGTTGAGAATACCGGTTCCTGCGGGCGCCTGTCGCCTTTTCGTCCTATTCGCCGCCGCCGCCAGCCGGGTCACCCGCAATCGAGAGGGAGATCAATGCAAGCCGCAGGGCGTCAGCATTATCGGCCAGTGGTCGTTCGACTTCTGCGTGGGTTGCAATCCAGATCGGAATCGCTGTTTCAAGAAGTGCGACGCCTTCGGCGGTCAGGGCCAGTCGGCGCACCCGGCGGTCTTTGGGGTCGGTACGCACGGTCAGCAGGCCTCGGGATTCGAGCGGTTTCAGGTTGGCCGTCAGCGTCGTGCGGTCCATTGCCAAAAGTTGCGCGACAGATCCGATCGTCGGTGGTGCGGGCCGGTTCAGCGAAATCAGCAACGAAAACTGGCCGCTTTTCAGGCCGATGGGGCGCAGGGCATCGTCGAACCTGCGGGCAATGACGCGCGCCGCGCGTTGCGTGTGCAGACACAGGCAGGTGTCGCGGACCCGCAAGGTCATGCCGAAAGTCGCGTGCTTTGGAGAAATTGTTGACACGCCGCATTATGGGTTGATATCAACGTAATTGTCAAGAGAATCGGAGCTATTATGGCCGAAAATCTTACCCCCGCCGCAGACCTTGCCGCGCGCGCCCCGGCGTCCTGGCCGAACGAAAGTGGCACGTACCGCAAGGCACGCACCGCCCTTCTGGCAGAAGAGATCGCCTTGCGCCGCCAAATCCAGCGCGTTGCCGCGCAGCGCCGCGCCCTGCCACCGGGCGGAAAGGTGGCGCAGGATTACGCTTTCGAGGGTCGAGATGGCCCGGCGCGGATGTCCGGGCTGTTCGGTGATCATGACACGCTGATCATCTATTCGATGATGTATGGCCCGCAGCGCAAACAGGGTTGCCCGATGTGTTCGGCCCAGCTTGATGCCTGGGACGGCGCGGCGCGGCATATCGAAAAACGCGCGGCACTGGCCGTGGTAGCCCGGTCACCGATCGAGCGCATCCTGATCTTTGCAAAGGATCGCGGCTGGACCGGACTGACATTCTACGCCGATCCCTCGGGCGACTACACCGCCGACTATGTCGGAGAGCGGGACGCCGACAGGCCCGCCTACACGATTTTCCACCGCGATGGCGGGACGATCCGCCACTTCTACAGCGCCGAGGGCGGCATCGAGATCGCCGATCCCGGTCAAGATCCGCACAACGCACCCGACATGAATCCGCTTTGGGTGCTGCTTGACACAACGCCAGAGGGACGTGGGACCGACTGGTATCCAAGGCTGGACGACTAGGACTGATCCGGGTCGGCGATTTGCGCAACCCGCCAGGCGTCAAACGGCGCAACCATCAAACAAAGGAGATGACCCATGAGCTATGTCAGTGGATTTCTGGTCGCGGTGCCGACCGCCCGCAAGGAAGATTATCGCAAGATGGCGAGCGATGCCGCAGAGATATTCCGTGACTACGGCGCCACCGAGGTCATGGAGGCCTGGGGCGAGGACGTGCGCGACGGCAAAGTCACTGACTTTCGGCGGGCGGTTCAGGCCAAAGCCGACGAAACGGTCGTGTTCTCGTGGATCGTCTGGCCCGACCGTGCGACTGCCGACGCCGCCGAAACAAGGATGCAAAACGACGACCGCATGAAGCTGCCCACTGACATGCCGTTCGATAGCAAGCGGATGGTTTTTGGCGGATTTTCACCGATTTTTGAAATGGGACGATAGGGAGAGAGAATATGACCAACCGTGACGGAACCCCGATCTGGTATGAGCTGATGACCGATGCACCCGATCCTGCGCAGGATTTTTACGGCGCGGTGATGGGCTGGACGTTCCAAAAGCCGCCCGGCGGGATGGAACACGACTATCGCACCTTTACAGCCACGGACGGCGAAGGCGTGGGTGGCGTGATGCGCCTGCCAAAAGAGGCCAAAGGCATGCCACCGATCTGGGCGGTCTATTTCGGCGTGGCAGACGTGGATGCGATGGCGGCAAAGGTCAAGAAACTCGGCGGCAGCGTCCACATGCCGCCACAGGATATTCCCGGTGTCGGTCGCTTTGCCTATCTCGCCGACCCACAGGGCGCGATGTTCTACCTGATGCGCGGCGACAGCGATGCGGACAGCACCGCTTTTGCGCCGATGAAATCTGGGCATTGCAGCTGGAACGAACTCGTCACCTCGGACCAGACTGCGGCGCTCGATTTTTACAGCTCGCTGTTCGGTTGGAAAAAGACCGGGGCGATGCCGATGGGGCCAATGGGAGACTATACGTTTTTCGGCAAGGGCAAGGTCGAGATGATCGGCGCGATGATGAACGCACCGGACACTGACAAACCGCCGTTTTGGAACTTTGCGTTTACCGTCCCCGACATCGACGTGGCGAAGACGGCCGTCGAACGCGGCGGCGGCACGATCACCCACGGTCCGATGGAACTGCCGGGCGATCAGGGAGACTGGCTGATTCAGGCGAACGACCCGCAGGGGGCCAAGGTCATGTTCACCGGCAAGCGTCGAAAGGGCGCTGCGTAATGCACAAGATCAGCACTTTCCTGTGGTTCGATGGTCAGGCCGAAGCCGCAGCCGCGTTCTATACCGGCCTGTTCCCCAAGAGCCACATTGGCCAAGTTACCCGCACAACCATCGACTACCCCGGCGGCAAAGACGGCGACGTGATCACGATCGCCTTCACCCTTGGTGGCCGCAGTTTCTTCGCAATGAACGGTGGGCCGGGGCATCCGTTCACCAACGCGATCTCGCTCTCCATCGACTGCGCCGATCCGGCAGAGGTCGACCGCTATTGGGAGGCACTGAGCGACGGCGGCGCGCCGGTCCAATGCGGCTGGATCACAGACCGTTTTGGCCTGTCATGGCAAGTGACGCCTCAGATCCTGCCCCGGCTGTTGGCCGACCCCGACCGGGCGAAAGCCAAGCGGGTCATGGAGGCGAAGGTGGAGATGGTCAAAATCGACGTGGCCAAAATCGAAGCGGCCGCGAACGCTGCATGATGTTGGAGATAAGGATGGCGCTGTCGGCGACAGCAGAACACCTTTTGCCGTAAATCTGGCGCTGCAGTGGACTCTCGGCGTCGCAGTGCGCGGGACCAATGACGCCAATCTATAGCCGGTTCGCAGAGCCACTTCCAAGCCACTCATCGTAAACACTGACGCACTACAGCACGCTCGAAATTTATCTCTCTGCCTTTGCACGCAACAATAGCCGCAATTTGGCGGGGGCGGTTCATCCTATTGGCTTAGTCGGCAGTCATTGGCACCGGCAAATTGGCAGACGAGACACAGCGGCAACAAATCAGTCCAGAGTTGCAATTGCGTCAGAATTGGGCCGATCTGGTCAGGCTCCCGAGGCGATCATCCGGCAGGTTGTTGCCGCTTTCGCCCATAGGGCGAGTGAAAAGTCATCAATGCTTTACGCAGCATGGTTCGGTTCAGACACTTTTTATTGATTTAATTCAATACCTAAAACTGTCGCTGGGCACAATCATGCTGATTCATGACCTTGAGCGACCGCCCCATTGTTGCAAAATTTTATATTCACTACCTAGGGATCACGGATCGGCGACAGTTAGCACGATCCGGTTTGAGGTCACGGTGCAGTAACGGCCATAATACGTGCAAGAAACCAAGGTCGTTGATCGGCAATTCGGTAAGAGTAATAAAAGGGCCTTTCGGTCCGGTGGTTACGTTCGACCTAAAGTTACAAATCAACGGGAAAACGAAAATGGATCTACCTCAACTTCTGACGCTCTTTACTGCCGACCCGCCAATCGCAATCAAAACCGGTATTCGGTTTGTTCACTTCATTGGTCTGGCCCTCGGTCTGGGGGGTGCGGTTCTTCTTGATCTGCTAATGTTGCGGTTCTTTGTGCGCGGCAAAATCATTGCTGAAACATTCGGCATGTTCGATTTCGCGACCAAGATCGTCAATCTGGGTCTGCGTCTGCTTTGGATCACCGGCATCGGATTTCTATTTCTCTATGCCCTCACCAACCCCGAACTTTTGACCAATCCCAAGGTTCACGCGAAACTGGTAGTCGTAATTATCCTGACGGTGAACGGATACTTCATCCACACGTTCATCCTGCCCGGGGTCAAGGCGCAGATCGGCAAGACGTTGTTCGCCGGCGTCAGCCCGGTAAAGAGGACGATTTTTATCACGTCAGGTGCGATATCGGCGATATCGTGGTTCTTTCCGGTGGCCCTGGGCGCATTTCCGCAACTGAACTTTGCGGTGCCCGCCCTTCTTATCCTGTCCTTCTATCTGGCGCTCATCAGCCTTGCGGCGCTTGTCATGCATGCGGCGATCTACCTGCTGCACCGGTCGGACACGGACAACGTCGCGCCGCAGGCCGCCGAGGAACTCGTCGTCGATCAGGACGTGCACAGAACCGTCCTTCAGCGAAGCGCCGGTTTGGAAGACGAGGCAGCGATCCGCCGATTGATCGTCAAACCGCGACTGGCGCGTCAGGCCGAGGCCCCGCATGGCAACACCGCATGACCGGGCCGAGGGTCAGCGTTCACGGAACGCCCGGTTGAACTGATCGACCAGGGGGCGCGCCAGATAAGATGCAACAGTGCGCTCTTCGGTTTGCACAAACACTTCGGCTGGCATTCCCGGCACCAGATCGACATCGCCCAGTTTTGTCATTTCGTCGGTCGCGATGTCGATCCGCCCCAGGTAATAGGTTTCCCCGGTCGCGGTATCACGCGACGTGGCGGGCGATACAAAGGTCACTGTCCCGACCAGTTCGGGCGTCGTGCGCCGGTTGAACGATGTAAACCGGACCCGCGCCGGCATGCCGACACTGACCTGTTCGATGTTGATCGGCGCGAGTCGGAATTCAACCTTGAGGTCGGCGGCCGTTGGCACCAGCGTCACCAGCACCTCGGCCGGGGATACGACGCCGCCGATGGTGTGAATGTTCAACTCGTTCACCACGCCGTCGATCGGGGCGCGCACATCGATCCGCGACAGTCGGTCTTGCAGGGCGTTCTCGCGTTCGCGCAATTCGTTCAACGACGTGTCCACCAACCCCAATTCGCGCTGCGCCTCGGTTCTGCTGGTTTCGTCGATTGACAGGATCTGCAGTCGGATTTCGCTGATCCGGGTCTGGGCACGGGCCGAGGCGGAAGCGATTTCACCGATTTCGCCCCGCAGCCGCACCAATTCGCGTTCGACGCTCGTCAGTTTGCCAATTTCGGTCAGGCCGCGTTCGTAAAGCAATTGGATACGATCGTATTCGTCTTGTACGAGGGCGATTTCGTCGTCCTTGGCCTGCTGTTGGCTGGCCAGCCCCTTAACCTCTTCACCGATCTGAACAATGCCGAGCTCAAGTTGCTGCACTTGGCTTTGCCGGTTGGTCTGCTGTCCGGCGAACAGGCGCTTTTCGCCGTCGGCGATGGCGGCGGCGTCGGCGGTAGAGGCGATAAATCCCTCGGGAAATGTAATTTCGTCCTGGCTTTCGCGCTCGGCCAAAAGCCGCGACTTTCGGGCGATCAATTCGGTCAGCTGGTTTTGCACAATGGCCAGTTCGGCGCGGGTCTGGGCGTCTTCGAGTCGCAGGATAATCTGTCCGGCCTGCACCGTGTCACCCTCGCGCACGGCGATTTCCGAGATGATGCCGCCATCGCGGTGCTGCACCTCTTTCATCTCTTGATCAACGACCATCATGCCGGACGATATGACCGCGCCGTTCAGTTCCGCCGTGATGATCCAGCCACCAACGCCAAAGATCAGAAAGCTGAACATTAACGTGCCCAACAGGACCCGGGACCAAAGGCGCAGGCCGGGCATGTCGCCGCGGTCGTCCGTCATCTCTGTCATTGTCATCGCGTGTCCTTTGTGTGGTGCGGTCTGTTCAGGCGCCTAGGCGTTGCCGCTGATCCCAATTTCGATATGGCCCTTGAGGTACGCCTCGTAGATATCGTCGAACTGGTCTTCGTTGATCCAGACGACGGTATATTCATCGGCGTCGCGCCACTCCTGCCAGTATCTGACGCCCGCGAATTGTTCGGTCGGCGTGGTCTGAACGGCGATTGCGGATTCAAGACTGTCGGTGTCACCACGACCGCGGTCGTAGATCTTGAAGCGGTCAGTCGTGATCATGTCGCCGGTTTTGAAATCGGTGATCTCGACCCTGGTTGTTTGACCGTTGGGCGCGTCGCCGTCGGTGCGGCAGAAATCGTAAACGTCGTCGCCGCCGTTGCCAGTCAATACCAGCGTATTGGTGCCGGGCACGATTACGAAAAGATCGTCGCCGTCACCGCCGACGAACACTTCGAAATTCCTGAATGTATCGGTGCCGGTTTCGTCGCCCGTCACGGTGCCACTTCGCAAATCGATCGCGATCCCGGTGGTCGTCCCGCTATAGTCGATGGTATCGGTGCCGCTGCCGCCGTCATAGATGTCGTCGGCCCCGTCACTGTTGCCGATGATCACGTCGTCACCCGCGCCGCCCATGACAAGGTCGGCCCCGGCGCCGCCGTTCAACAGGTCAGCCCCATCGTCGCCGAATAGAATGTCGTCGCCCGCATCTCCGGCGATCACGTCAGCGCCGGCGCCGCCCCTCAGTACGTCGGCCCCATCGCCGCCATAGAGGGTATCCGCGCCGGTGCCGCCGCTGATCTGGTCGTCCCCGCCCATCCCAAAGATCAGGTCGTCACCGGCGCCGCCATAGATCACATCGGCGTCGTTTCCACCGACGATGTGGTCGTCGCCGTCGCCGCCGCTGATCACGTCCTGACCGCCGTTGCCAAGAATGTAGTCATCGCCGTCCAGCCCCGCGATGGCGTCCGCATCCGGGCCGCCAGTCAAGGCATCGTCGCTGTCGCTGCCAGTCAGAGGGCGTCCCAGCACGGCGAAATGCGCCATTTGCGCAATCGCGACCTGTCCGTCGCTGACCTGATAGCTGATCTGCACTTGCCCTGCGGTGCCGGGATCGGGCCGAAAGACATAGCCGCCGTCAACGGTTTCGAGGGTGCCGCCCGAGGCCGAAAGATTGCGCACCGACAGCACGTCGCCGTCGGCGTCGTTGGCATGCGCCAAAAGGTCAGAGGCGGCGATGAACAGCACCCCGCCACTGACAATGTCGCTCAGATAGACCGCGCGGGACTTGACCGGGGCGGTGTTCGGCGGTGGCGCATCGCGGTCTCTGTCCTTTGCGGCGACTGGCCGGGAATTACGATCCCCGCCGGGGTTCTGATCGTCTGCGGCACCGGGCGCGCCCCCGCCGTCGCCGCCCTCCTGCGGGTTCAGGCGCTGCCATTGATCAAACGGATCATTGGACTGAAACCTTCGATCGACCAGGGTTTTGGGCTTGGCTTCAAGTATCTCGGCCCTGCTGAACAACGACACGACATTGCCACCGCTAAAGCTCGGCGGGCCCTGCACGGGCAGGGGTTCGGGTTCGGCCTCAGGTTCTTCCTGCGGGGTCGGGTCGGCAGTGGCAGGGGCCCCGAAAACCTCGTTCGTCGGGGCAGTGTCCTCGGTCGGGCCGCTGCCGTTCGGCCCCTGATCGCCAGCCGGAGCCGCCTCGGCATTACTGAACATCGCCCTGATGTAAACCACCACCGCAGCCAAGAACCCGCCCAAAAGAAACGGCAAGGGCGATGCGGCCGGATCGGATTTCAACCGATAGGCATCGGCACCAATCTGGGTTTCTTCGACGGTCTTGCTGCCTTTGACGCCGATCATGATGCGGCCCCTCCCACTACAAGCGGCGTGACTGACGGGGCCGACTTCGGCACCGATTTGGGTCCGATAATTTCGTCTTTGGGGCCAAAGGCGGTAATCTTGCCGTTTTGGACGACCGCGACGAGATCGACTGCAACCAGCGCGTTGGGCCGATGCGCGATCACCACGATAATGCCACCGCGCTTGCGCACCCCTGCCATCGCTTCGGACAGGGCCGCTTCGCCCTCGCCGTCTAGGTTCGAGTTGGGCTCGTCCAGTATCACGACGAACGGATCACCATACAGGGCGCGGGCCAGACCGAGCCGTTGCCGTTGACCGCCCGACAGCGCCATCCCGGCCGGGCCCAATTTGGTGCCATAGCCTTCGGGCATCCGTACGATCATCTCGTGAACGCCCGCCGCCTGCGCCGCCGCAACAATGGTCCGCGGGTCGGGGTCGGCGGCAAAGCGCGAGATATTTTCGCCAATCGTCGCATCCATCATCGACACGTCTTGCGGCAGGTAACCGATATAGTGCCCCAGCGCCTCGTCGTCCCATTGGGTCAGGGCGGCATTGTCGAGCCGCACTGCACCGCGCAGCACCGGCCAGATGCCGGTCAGCGCGCGCACCAGCGTGGTCTTGCCGCCGCCGCTGGGGCCAATGATGCCAAGGCCCTGACCGGCCTGCAGTTCGAACGCCACATCGCTGAGCAATACGCGCCCGGTGCCGGGGGCGGCGACAGTGATCCCTTCGATCTTGAATGACGATTCAGGGCGCGGCAGGTCCAGCGGCGGCTCTGCCGAGGACAGAACGACCACGGTTTCCCGCAAACGGCCAAAGGCAGTCCGCGCCGCGACGACGTGCTTCCAGTTCCCGATGGCAAGGTCGATGGGCGACAAGGCCCGCGCCGAGGCGACCGAGGCTGCAATGATCGCCCCCGCCGACAGATCGCCCTTGATCGTCAGGAACGCGCCTAGGCCCAGCACCGCCGATTGCAGGATCATCCGCAACACCCGGCTAAGCGCGCCCAGCGTGCCGCTGATGTCGTTGGTCCGGGTGTGCAATTTCAGGTGGTCGTCATTGGCCACGTTAAAACGGCTTACGGCACGACGGGCAAACCCCATCGCCTTGAGAACTTCGGCGTTGCGGGCATTGGAATCGGCAATGGCATTGCGGGCGATTGCCGCCTCGTGGGTCGATTTGGCCAGCCGTCGGGTCAGCAGTTCAGTGGTGATCGCGATAACAGTCAGAACAAAGGCACCGCCAAGGGTCAGTGCGCCAAGCAGCGGGTGCAGAGAATAGACGAAGATCAGAAACACCGGCATCCACGGCAGGTCGAACAGCGCGACAGGCCCTTGGCTGCCCAAGAAACCGCGGACGGTATCGACATCGCGACCACGTTCCAGCGCCTCGGAGGTTGAAAATCCGAAACGCGGCATGTCAACGGCGACCTGATGCGCCATCGGCGCAATCTTGCGGTCCAGTTTGGCCCCGATCCGCACAAGAATTTGCGAGCGCAGGACGTCAAAGATACCTTGAAAGAAATACAGCCCGATCGCCAGTGCCGACAGGGCCAGCAGCGTCGGAATACTGCCGCTGCCCAAGGCCCGATCGTAGATCTGCAACATGTAAAGCGAACCCGTCAGGGCCAGCAAATTGATGACCCCCGACATGCCGAACAGAAAAATGAATATGGACCGAAAACCTTTGGTGAGGCTTTCGATCTTTTTGCGCTTTCGTGTTCCTATACCTTTTGTCGATGCCATTGCCGCAACCCCCCGTTCCCGATCAATATTCTGGTTCTAAAATGGCCCGGGGGCGGATGGCCCCGCCCCCGGAAATGTCGTCACAAGGAAAAGTCGCTGTCGGTCAATTCGTGCTGGCCCTTGATGCTGATCTTGAAATCGGCGCCACTGGCCCCCGTCGTCGATCCGTTGACTACGGTATAGATCCCGTCGTCGCGCATCTCTTCGCTGACCATGAGTTGCCCGGCACCGGTGAAGCCACCCGAAACCAGCGTAAAGCTCTGGTTCCCGGCGGTTGCCGCGACCGCATCGATCCCACTCAGGTCGATGATATCGCCGGGCTGGAATGTCACGATGGTATCACCGTTGGCATCCGCCGCGCTGTTAAAGCGGAAGATGTCGTTGCCGTAGCCGCCGTCGATCACATTGACGGCGGCGTTGGCGGTGATCACGTCGTCCCCCGAACCGGTCACGATATTTTCGATCCCCTGGATCGTGTCGTGACCAGTCTGGGTGCTAAAGACGCTGCCCTTACCCATCAGGCCAGACCCAAGATCGGCGGTGATGTTGGCGGTGATCGCCGACATATCCAGCGTATCCGACCCGGTGCCACCGCCGATGTCGTCGCCATAGTAAGTGTCGTCGCCGTCGCCCACCTGGGCCACAAAGATGTCATCCCCGGCGCCACCGACAACCATGTCGTTGCCTGCCCCGCCATTGAGGAAGTCATCGCCGTCGCCGCCAAAGAGGCGGTCGTTGCCACCGTCGCCAAAGACCATATCGGCCCCTGCCCCGGCCAGCACGTTGTCGTCGCCGTCACCGGCAAAGACCATGCTGCGTCCGTCGCCCGCGATGAGGGTTTCGCCGGCTGCTGTGCCGGTGATGATATCAGCCGCGTTGGGCGCCGGCAAATTGGTCGGCGGGTCACCGACGTTGTCGTCGGCTGCCGTGGCCTGCGGGACGTCACTGGCCACGATCTCGGGGTTACCCCCTTGGCTGGTGTAGGTCACCGAATGCGTACCGTTGGACAGTATCGTGGTGCCATTGGGCCCTTGGCTACTGATGTAATCAGCAACCGATGCACCCACTGGCAGCACGATCACATCCTGCGGGCGCAGGGTGCCGATGATCGTATCATTGCCGCCGTTCGAGCGGAACACGATCCGATGCGCCGATGACAGGGCGGAGATGTCGATCCTATCGTCGCCCGCCTCGCCGTCGATGGTGATGGTCGAAAAGTTGAGGCTGGTGGTGTTGAAGTTGCCGAAGACTTGGATAGTGTCCCCGGAATTAGTGCCGGCAATCGGACCACCAACGGCTGTGACCTGCAGCGTGTTGATGGTGATTTCCTCGATATTGGCGAGTTCGGCGATGATCCGGTTGTTAAAGGTTGTCGGGTTGGTCGAGGCGCCGCGTGTCACGACGATCTCGGTCCCGGCGGCAAGCAGCGCATCGGTCGCACCGGCAAGAATTGCCTCGGCCCGCGTGTAGATCCGGAAGGTCTCAGCCACACCGGCACGGCCATTTAACTGGAACGTGTCGGTGCCGTCGCCACCATCAAGGATATCATGGCCGTCGGTGGCGCCGCTGGCATTGGCGTTCCAGACCAACAGATCGTCGCCAGCACCTCCGTTGACAATGTCGTTCTGGGTGCCGCCGGACAGAACATCGTTCCCCGCACCACCGTTCAGAACATCGACACCCCCGCCGCCCTGCAAGATGTCGTCGCCGTCGCCACCATTCAGGTTATCGTTGCCGGCGCCGCCGATCAGAACATCATTGCCGGCACCGCCGTCCATGCTGTCAGCGCCCGCCCCACCATCCATCAGGTCGTCGCCGTCACCGCCGGTCATGGCGTCATTACCGTTGCCGCCATAAAGCTGGTCGTTGCCAGCGCCGCCGTCGATCTGGTCAAGGCCGGCTTGGCCGTAGATCACATCGTCGCCGGCGCCACCGTTCATATTGGTGTCGTTCCCATTGGATCCGTAGAACACATCGTCCCCGGCCGTGCTGAGAGCTGCAAAGCTATTGGCGGCTCCCGTCCCGGTGCGAATGACGAATGTCTCTTGATAGGTCGCGCCAGTGGATGCTGTGACGGCAACAATTACCGTATAGGTCGAGTTCAACGCCAAGGCGCCACCGGTCCTTGTCACCTCGCCCGATGCGTTGACAGCAAAGCCCGGAGCGCTGCCCGCCGCCAAAGCGAAGGTGACGGGCAAAGTGCCGTCCGTCTGGCTCAACTGCGCGATGACGCCATTGCCCGGCAACCCGGCGTCGGCCGGAACCACGGCGTTCCAGCGGATGTCGGATGCCGCGCCGACCAGTGTCGGTGCTTGGATGACGACAGTCTGATCGGCAAACTTTAACCGTTCGATGTTCTTGAGCCGGTCGGTATCGTCGATGGCATTGGTGTCTTCGACCGAGATGAACCCATCGCCATTGCGGTCACTCGCAAAGCCCGTCGCGGTCTGGAGCACACCACCGATCACGATATCGTCCAGACCTTCGATGTTGTAATCGGCCCGATTGCCGACAAAGACGGCGGTGTCGATATTGTTGCCCGGCGTTTCATCGTAAAGGATTTCACGCACGGCGCTCAGCTGCGTCGGTTTCAGTGTTCCGTTCAGCATCAGTTGATTCAGCGATTGGCCATTGAACATGAGATTGCCGGCCATGTCATAGACCTTGCCTGCTTTGGCACCGGCCGTTGTCGGATCGGTCGACAGGGATTCCGCCGTGTAGAACACGCCGCCGCCCATATCGATCTGGATACGCACGTTCAGCCAGGCATCGCCGTCAATAACGTCATTGCCGCCGTTACCCTGCAGGGTATCGTCACCATCGCCGCCGAGCAGGATGTTGCCATCCCGGAAGGTAGCGCCTGTGACACCGTTCAGACCCAGAAGATCGCGCAGACCAGCGATCCGGTCCATACCCGCATCGTCAAGAACGTGACCGTCAAAAGTGGTCTCAATCGCTGCACGGGCGGCATTGCCGCGGTGGTCGCCGATGATGGTGTCGTTGTTGATCCAACCTGACGCAGCTTCGACCAAATCGAAACGGTCGCGCAGGATTTCCGCCGGAGCGGAGGTAAAGATCTTGATGCCAAAGTCGAAATTGACCCCGATCGAATCGTATTTGGCGATCGCCCAGTCGAAACCTAACATCCCCTCGAACCGCTGGATGCCCGGACCCGACAGCATGATGTCGTCGCCGGATTCACCGTCGTAGTCCGTATCGTTACCTTGTCCCCACAGGATGTCGTGGCCGATGATCGGGCTGTTGAAGAACAGTTCCGAGTTTTCGCCGGCGAGCGTGTCGAAACCGTCGCCGCCTTCGAGCCAGTCGTCGCCTTCGCCACCCTGGAGGAGATCCACTCCGGTTCCGCCAAGGATAAAGTCGTCGCCTTCGCCGCCAAACGCCTCTTTGGGGTCCTGACCCATGATGATGTAATCTTTGCCGTTGCCGCCAAAGATGAGGTCAAGCCCGGTGCCTGCCGAGATGACGTCGTCGCCATCGTCACCACGCAGGATGTCATCGCCGAACGGGTCTTCGATGATGTCATTGCCGCTGCCGCCAAACACCTGGTCGGATTCCATCCCGCCGTTCAGATAGTCGTCGCCGCCGTCACCCCAAAGGGCGTCGATGCCTTTGTCGCCAATCAGGGTGTCGTTGCCTTCGGTGCCGCCAAGGACGACGTGTTCGCCGCCAGAGTACTTGAGCGTGCCGCCGACATTATGGATAACGCCGCCGACCACGATCGTGGAACCGCCGGTGTAGTCGCGCACCACTCTTGGGTCGATAAGTTGCAGGAATGCATTGTCGTGGACCGGGTCATAGCCGCCGTTAGCCTGCGATGCCGCATTGGCGGCGTTATAATCGACCTGTGCGATGCCCGAGTCGAGTTCGAAGATGTGGTCCGGCGTGGTGAACAGGTTCGCATTCAGGTGGGTCGCATAGGGATCGGACAGATTCGTGTTGCGCATCACCAGATCGGTGAAGGTGTTCGGTTCCAGCTGGTTCAGCAGGTTGGTGCCCTGGGTCCGGCTAAGGTAGTAGAATCGGTCGCCGTCCTGCAAATGCTCCATCTGGTATTCAAAGACAAAGTTGAAGGTCGAGCCCAGCATGCCGCCGAATTCGTTCAGTTCCTCGGCCAGACCGCCGATCCAGAAATCGACATTGTTCATGCCACCTAGGGCGGTCGTCGCATAGGCGCCTTTTGCGGTCAGGAAATCGATCCGGTCGGTAAAGCTGGCGGCGCTGACGAGGGACACCGCTCCGGTTTCGAAATGCGTCCACTCGGCGTCGATCCCGGTCACGATCGCAGTGGCAACCGCGCGCTTTTCTGCCAGCGTCGTCGCTGCTGCAATCGCGGGATGGGTGCCATAGGCCGCGATAAAGTTGATGATGGATTCCGGGTGTTTGATGTGCTGCGCGAAATCAATCCAGCTGGTGTAGGGCTTGAGGTCAGCCAGCCCGTAATCCCCGTATAGTTCCTTGCGGACTTCGTTCAGCGATTTGACGCCGGTTTCCCGACCACGGGCGATGTTGATCGCCGCCAGGTCAAGCGGCAGACCCAGCAGGTTGGTCTGCAACGCCGGGACCACGAATTCGTCCATCTCGTTGCCGACCGATTGCACCGCACCACGCACGATATTGGCGACAATCTCAGCCATATTGGCACCCGTCGCCGCGAACATTTGCGGGTTCAGGAAGGCCTCGATCAGGGTCGCCTGGTCGGTGTCGCCGTTCACCATATTCAGATTGTTGTCGAGCCGGTCGACGGTCTGGTTCAGCATCGAGTGGCCGAAACGGTACACCGTGTGGGCAAATTCGGCGACAATCGACGCATCCATGTCGGGCGTGTTGGTGAACACGAACGGATCGACGTTGGGCTGAATGCGGCGGGCGAATTCTTCAAACACTAGGTGCTGATACTGCATCTCGGTCACGAACTTTGCCGCCTGGAACAGGCGCTCGCCATCCCAGATCAGACTTGACGGATCGGCGGGGAAGGCAGCGACATCGACCAGCAGCCATTCGTTCAGGAATGCCAGATTGCCGGATGCCAAAATGGTTTCCTTGTTGGCATCCACCAATCGGTTGTGTTCGGCGTGGAACACCGAATGCACCGCGGTCAGCGCGATATTCTCGTTCCCGCGCCCGTCGCCGGTGACGTAGTGGGCGTTCAGCATTTCGTCGTCGTAAGTCCGCGGATTTCGGTCGTCGGCCACCAGATCGGCAGCGTCGATGACACCATCGAGATTAACGTCTCGAAGATCTTCAATGTCGATGGACCCATCGCCGTTCGCATCAATCAGGTCGCCAGCCAGAATGCCGGCATCCACGTCGGCTTGGTCAACAACGCCGTCTCTGTTGTAGTCGAGATAGTCGGTGTCGGCCGTCATGGGCGTATCGGGCACACGATCGCCGTTGCTGTCATACATGCCCGGCACCGCGTGGTGCGCGATGTCGACCAGAAACTGGTGACCCGTCGGGATCGCCAGCGAGGCGTCGATCGGCGCAATAAGGCTGGCCTCAACGGTATTGTTGGTCCCGTCATTCAGAACCATCAGCGGGAAACCGTTCGGCCCGCGCACGAACTCACCGTAAAGGTCGGTGACCAGCAGCGGCGCGCTGTGGACGTCGAAATCGTCAAGCTCGATCCCGAGAATGTCCCGCGCCTGCGCCTTGACCTCGCCCCAATTTGCAATCGTGCCGGGCTGGGCACCGTCCAGCAGCTTGCCAGTGGCCACCGGCTTGCCGTCGACCAGCACATATTCCCGCAGGAATACTTGGTGCGACGGGTTCGAGGTATAGGTCTGGTTCTGGTCGACAAACGGAGTCGTGGTGTTTTCCGCATTGCCATTGGCATCGACCTTGGCGCGGGTCACCGCCATAAAGCGCAGATACGTCGGCAAATCGTCACCATTGGCCTGACCCATGGCATCGACGCCTTCAAAAATGCCGTTGGCGCCCGCAATCAGCGGATCGTCCGGGTTCAGCGGAATATAGACGGTGCCGTTGTCGGACTTGGTCACAAGGTCAAGGCCGTGGTCAAAGAACTGGCCAAAGAAGGTCATCCAGGCGTTGAACCCCGGCGACAGGCCGATGTCGGGCGACTGGTTGGGAATGCTGGCGATGTCGGTGTTGTCGACATAGACGCCGTTGGGAACCATAGGTTCACCCGGACGCAGCGCCACCGCATCGGGGCCGTAACGCTCGAGGAACGCGTCCTGCGCCAGCGGGTTGGCGAACCAGGCCGCGACGGCTGCCGGGTTGTTGATGGTCTGGTTGACGATCAGGTTGGAAATGGTGCGCGGATCGGAGTCGACGACGCTGCCGACTGCGGCGTAGTCTGTATTGGTCAGGACCGGCGCACCCGGACCAAACGAGATTGAATCGCCGTCCAAGTCATTCCGATAGACCGGATCGGTGAGCCGCGGAAATGGCGTATCGGCGGCGCCAAATAACGGATTCGCCAAGTTGTTCAGTATGCCCGACACGGTGCGCAGGCCAGCCGGAAGCAGATTGGCGTCGTTTGCCGTAACGCCTTCAATTTCCATGATCGCCTGAACCAGGTCCTGGCCGCCCGAATGGGCCTCGGCGATCCTGATCTGACGCAGAATGAATTGCAGATCGTTCAGATTGACGTTGAATGTTGTTGTGCCGACCATCGTGGTATCCCCCAGTTGGTGTGCCGTTGTTTGACGGCATGGTTTCGGTGGCCGCAGCAGCACACACGTTTCAATCATTCGGCTTTGCCAACAGGTCGCAGGCTAGTCAGTCAGCACGGTTACGACAGGCAAGCCGAATTTATGAATGAGAGGTTAACGCCTTTGCGCAGGCCTGAGCAGGTCAGGAGGTTGGACTGAATCTGGGACCATTCGGCCCTGAAACCATGTGACCTTGGTTGCATTGGTTTCTTGGACTTTAGTCCCGCTTTGGCAGGAATAGCCTGAATTCATTGACCTAATCGGCCACCTTCGCCTAACATCCCATTCAAACCAAAGACTTCGGGATTCATCAGTTTGCGGGCGTGGGTTGGCCGAAACCATTGCTCATCTTTTTCAGGTCACTTTTCGATTCGGATTGAGGTGAACAATGGCGATTACT
>JBBQHC010000024.1:0-28666 GCA_038323615.1 Rhodobacterales bacterium
TCAAAACCAGAGCGCCCAGCATGTATTTAGCGGCAGTCCACTGCGTGTTCCTTATCAATGCGACGACAGAAGGCACCTATCGGCCCAATGCGGCCCGACAAAGACAATTTAAAGGCGTTCGACCCCAAATCCGGGCACCGATTCCTCTAGACGTCGTTAAACGCCGGATGCTTCTTCATGCAAAATGGCGCATTGTTGCTTTGAATACAGTTTCATCTGGATCAGGCCATGCCACCGTGTCTTTTCCTGCCATCACGATTGGGCTATGCGGTGCGCAACAAGGACAGGACCGCGCCCGATGAAATTCACCCTAAGCTGGCTGAAATCACACCTCGAGACCACCGCCACGGTGGCGGAGATTGCCGAGGCATTGACCGATCTGGGGCTCGAGGTCGAAGGCATTGAAAACCCCGGTGAAAAGCTGGCGGCCTTTACCATTGGCAAGGTCGTGCATGCCGAACAGCACCCCGATGCCGACAAGCTGCGGGTTTGCCGTGTCGCCACCGACGCGGGCGAATTGCAGATCATCTGCGGTGCCCCGAACGCCCGGCAGGGCATCACCGTCGTCGTCGCCAAGCCCGGCACTTATGTCCCTGGCATCGACACCACCATCGGCGTCGGCAAGATCAGGGGCATCGACAGCTATGGCATGATGTGTTCCGAACGCGAGATGATGCTGTCGGAGGAACACGACGGCATCATCGAACTGCCCAGCGGCGAGGTGGGCGAGCGGTTCATCGACTGGCTGGCGAAAAACGACCCCGCCAAGGTCGATCCGGTGATCGAGATCGCGATCACTCCGAACCGCCCGGACGCGCTGGGCGTGCGCGGCATTGCCCGCGATCTGGCGGCACGGGGGCTTGGCCGGGTCAAGGACCGCGATGTCGATCCGGTCGAGGCGACGTTCGACTCTGACCTGCGTGTGACCATCGACGACGACACCGCCGATGGCTGCCCGGTCTTTTCCGGTCGCCTGATCCGTGGCGTCACCAACGGCCCCAGCCCGGAATGGTTGCAGGACATCCTGCGCGCCATCGGGCTGCGGCCGATTTCGTTCCTCGTCGATGTCACCAACTTTTTCACCTACGACCGCAATCGTCCCCTGCACGTATTCGACGCCGACAAGGTGGCGGGCAACCTGCGCGTCCATCGTGCGACGGGCGGCGAAAGCATCGTCGCGCTGGATGACAAGACCTACACGCTGCAACCCGGCATGATCGCGATTTCCGACGACAACGGCGTGCAAAGCATCGCCGGTGTGATGGGCGGCGTGGCCACGGGCGTGACGGCGGAAACGGTGAACGTGTTTGTCGAATCCGCCTATTGGGATCCGGTGCAGATCGCGCTGACGGGCCGTGCGCTCAAGATAAATTCGGATGCGCGGTATCGGTTCGAACGCGGCATCGACCCGGCCTTTACGCTTGAGGGGCTGGAACATGCGGTGCGGATGATCGTGGACAACGCCGGGGGCGAGGCGTCCGATCCGGTTATCGCCGGGCAGGTGCCGCATACCGACCGGGCCTATCGGCTGGATGCCAAAAGGGTTGTGTCGCTGGTCGGCATGGAAATTCCCGAAAGCACCCAGCGCCAGACGCTGACAGCCCTTGGATTCCGCATGGAGGGTGACATGGCCCATGTGCCCTCGTGGCGCCCCGATGTCTTGGGCGAGGCCGATCTGGTCGAGGAAGTGGCGCGGATCGCGTCGCTGACCAAACTGGTCGGCAAACCCCTGCCGCGCAGCCAACCGGGTGTCCCCGCGCCAATCCTGACCCCGATCCAGAGCCGTGCAGGCAGGGCCAAACGCACGGCTGCGGCGCTCGGCTATAACGAATGCGTCACCTATGCGTTCATTGACCAAGCGGCGGCGGCGCTGTTCGGCGGTGGTGATGACGCGACGATGCTGGAAAACCCGATCTCGGCTGATCTGAGCCATATGCGCCCCGATCTGCGGCCCGGCCTGTTGCAGGCCGCGGCGCGCAATCAGGCGCGCGGATTCATGGATATGGCCCTGTTCGAGGCGGGCCATGCGTTTCACGGCGGCGAACCGGGCGAACAGCATTTGCAGGTCAGCGGAATTCTGGTGGGCCGCACCGGGCCGAAAGACGTGCATGGCACCTCGCGCGCCGTCGATGTCTATGACGCCAAGGCCGATGCCGAGGCCGTGCTGGCCGCGATGGGCGCTCCCGCCAAGGTGCAGATTTTGCGCGGCGCCGCCGGGTGGTGGCATCCGGGCCGGCACGGGATGATCTGTCTGGGGCCGAAAAAGGTGCTGGGCGTGTTCGGTGAACTGCACCCACGCGTGCTGCGGGCGCTGGACGTCAAGGGGCCTGTGGTCGGGTTCACCCTCTGGCCCGAGGAAATCCCGCTGCCCCGGCAAAATGTGTCGACCCGGCCCGCCTTGCAAGCGACCGATTTGCAGGCGGTCGAGCGTGACTTTGCCTTTGTCGTCGATGCCGGGGTCGAGGCGCTGACACTGGTCAACGCCGCCGCCGGGGCCGACAAGGCCCTGATCGCCGAAGTCCGCGTGTTTGACGAATTCATCGGCGGATCACTGGGTGAGGGCAAGAAAAGCCTTGCCATCACGGTGCGGTTGCAGCCCACCCAAGCAACCCTGAAAGACGCCGATATCGCAGCCGTCAGTGCCCAGATCATCGACAAGGTCACCAAGGCGACGGGCGGCGTCTTGCGTGGCTAAAGCATTTCGGGTTGGGGATGAATTGGATATTCGCTCCTAAGGTTTCGCGCGCACGCGAATTCCGATCGGCGTGTTTCGGTGAAAACCTGAATTACCTTCACGATGCCAGGGCCAATCAAGTCGCGTGGTAGCCGTCCACAACGCACGAACGCCAACACTACTTCTCTAGAGAAGTGGATCTGTAGAGAGTTGTTTTTACGTTATAAAAAGTGATTTCAAGATTTTCTTCAGAGGTTGTTAACTATTCAGAATAGGCCCCGCCCGCGCCAGTTCGACAAACACCGCACCGGTCTTTGCGCTCCAGTCACACGGACTGCGCTATCGCCTCTTTTTCACTGCCGTCTTGCCGAACCGGCGTTTTCCGGCCTGCGCCAACGCCACGGTTTCGCTGTTGACGCGATCCTCGCGCAGCAATTTCCGCCAGCGTATCAGCCGGTCGGCATCCACCGTTCCCGCCGCGATCGCCGCCTGCACCGCGCAGCCTGGTTCGCTCAGGTGCAGGCAGTCGCGGAACCGGCACTGATCGGCCAGTTCGGTGATTTCGGCAAACGTCACCCCGATCCCCAGCGCCACATCGGCGACGCCCAGGCCGCGCATCCCCGGTGTGTCGATCAGCCAGCCACCCGTCGGCAGTGCGTGCAAACTGCGCGAGGTCGTCGTGTGTCGCCCGCGCGCATCATCTTCGCGGATACCTTGAGTCGCGCCGGTGCCGCCGGTCAGCGCGTTGGCCAACGTCGTCTTGCCGACACCCGACGATCCGGCCATCGCCACCGTCTGCCCGGTCCCGCACCAGGGTGCCAGTTGCCCGACAGCCGCCTCGGTCCGCGCATCCAGCGTCAGCGCGATCAATCCGCGTCCCAGCGCCTCTGCGCGGTGCCGATAGTCGTCCGGGTCGTCGCACAGGTCGGCCTTGGTCAGCAGGATCACCGGCGTCACCCCGGCGTCATGCGCCAGCGCGAGGTAGCGTTCCAACCGCGCCGGATTGAAGTCGTCGTTGCAGGATGTGGTGATGAACAGCGTGTCGATATTGGCCGCGATCAGTTGCCGCGCCCCGGTCATGTGGTCGGACCCCCGCTGCAGCGTGCTGTGCCGGTCAAGCCGGCGGATCATGACGCCGCTGTCCGGATCCACCAGCACCCAGTCGCCGACCGCGATGTCGCCGGTTTTTTGCCCGGTCGGCATCAGCACGTCGCGCGGCCCGGTGTCGGTCAGTCCGCCCAGCCGGTTGCGGTGGACGGCGCCAATTCGGGCAGGTTGCGCCGATATGTCGTCCGGTCCCAACTGGTCGGCGAATTCGGGCGACCAGCCCAGGTCGGCGAGGGTTGGATAAGTCAAGACGGGTGCCTTTGGGTGAGTGAAAGGCCATGCTGGGTGTTGCTTTGCGCAACGAAGGTGGGAGGGGAAACATACGGCATGTTGGTCCTCCATTTGGTTGGTGCGCCGTATCAATAACAACCACCGGGGTCGGACTCCGTGATACGGCTGCGCCGTTTCACTCTGTCCTACTCCTTGAAATCGCTTTGCGGTTTCAAGGTGAGAGGCTGACAACGACCCAAGCGGGGCTCGTTATGGCTGCTACCTTCCGGTCCTGACCAGGTTGGCGAGGTGCCTGCCCGCGCCAACCTCTCGCCCCCGATATAGGGCCGGCCTGCGCGCTGCGCAAGTCAGCTTCCGGTCAGCCCGCCGGGGCAGAACAATTTCGTGAACGCGCCATAGCAGGTCGTCGCCTTGCCAAATCCTTCGACCCGAACTCGGGCCAGCAATTTGGCGTCGGTATAATCGACCGTCATCGCGGCGCGGGCAAGGTCGGCGCAGGTCGCGGCATTCGCCTTGCAGGCGGCGAGCATCAGCACCGCCGCCGGATCGGCGATGTCCGACAGTTCGCCCGCAGCGATAGCCTGCTGCAACAGCGTGCTGATCTGGGTGTCCACCTCGGCCGCGGTCGGTTTGGTGAAATAGGCAGCGGCAGCCGTCAGGCCCAACGCGACGATAACGAACTTGAACATGGCCTGACCTTTGTTGTGCGATCACCCGTATCGCCCCCGCAGATGTCAAAGGTCAATGGCATAGCACCAGAAACCGTCGGTGTCCGGCCCCGCGTCGCGAATTGTCCGCCCTGTCAACGTCCCCAGATGCGCCCGCCCGCCGGGGCCGCTGCTGAATATCGCGGTGGTCCCGGGCATCGGGGCGAAATTCCAGTTGGGGGTCGGCGCCGGATCGACAGTCTGTGCCGCGCGGATGTGGGCGACGATGGCGTCGCGCAGGGTGATCGGGGCGGTGTGAACCACGTTTGCCCCGGCCAACATCCGGAAATCGCCACCGCCCCCAGCCCGGTAGCTGTTCGTTACCACCAGAAATTCGTCGCCGTCCGCCACGGCCTTGCCTGCATGGGTCAGCCCGACGATGCGGCGCGCGTCCGGGTCGATACATCGGCCGCCGGGGCCGAACCGCGGCGGTCTGGACAGGTCGATCTGGTAGTCCAGCCCAAATATCACTTCAAAGTTGTAGCACGGGATGCAGGGGTTCAGCAGAATCTGGCCCTGCGTCCCCGGCGTAATCTGGCGAAACAGCGACGCCGCCTGTTCCAGCCACGCGACCACCTGCGCACCGCTCAGGCGCAGCACGCAAAGGGTATTGGGAAACTGATACATCTCGGAGGCATTGCGCAGCACCAGCGGCCCGGCGGGGGTGTCAATGTAGTTGTCCGGCCCGCCGCGCCCGCCTGCACGCACCGGCGCGATCGCCGACAGCAGTGGCAGGTCGTCGGGAAGAGCCGCAATAACAGCAGCGCGCTGCGCATCGGCGACCAGCCGCAGGGTCGGGTCGGGGGCGACCTGGGCGAAATAGCTGTGCAGCGGCCGTGCCGTATGTCCGATGGGCTGGCGGATGAACGCAAGTGCGCGGGCATGATCGGCGCTTGTCGCATCGACAATGGGCGCATCGCTGTCGACCAGCGGCACCATGCCGATGGAGTCGCGTCGGGCGATCGGCAAAGCGCGGCTGGAATGGGCGTGGATCGTCCATGTGCCCGCCGCCGTCCGATCAAGGATCAGGTCGATCACCCCCAGATGCGACCCGTAATGCCCCGGCATCACCGCCGGTTTGCCATGCAGGGTGCCCGCCACCGGGTCAATTCCGCGCCCCATCGCAAAGGCCGGACCCGGAAACACGTCATGCGTGTGCCCCAGCACCAGCGCGTCGATCCCCGGCACGGCGGCCAGCGCCAGTCCGGCGTTTTCCGTGAACGGCACGTGTTGGCCCGCCCCGACCCCGGTATGCGCCAGCGCGATCACCAGATCGGCCCCGGCGGCCCGAAGACGTGGCACGTGGACCTTGGCGGCGGCCAGAATGTCGCTGGTAGTAATCGCGTCGTTCAGCACATGGGCGTCCCATTTGGTAATCTGGGGCGGCGCAAAGCCGATGATGCCGATGGTCAGATTATGCAGGCTTTGATCCGGGCCGCGCAGGCGTCGCGTCAACAGGGTATAGGGTCGGGCAAACGACAATCCCTGGACCGATCCGGCCCCGGTCCGCCCTGACACATTGGCCGACACGACCGGAAAATCGGCGCCTTCGATGGCGCTGCGCAGATAGTCGATCCCAAAGTTGAATTCGTGATTGCCAAGACTGGCCGCGTCATAGCCCAGCATGTTCATCGCCGCGATCATCGGATGGCGGGTGTTGCGGGGGGTCTGCGCGACCATGTCGGCAATCGGGGTGCCTTGCAGGAAATCGCCGTTGTCCAGCAGCAGGCAGTTGTCCACTTCGGCGCGCAACCGGCGCATCAGCGTCGCGGTACGCGCCAACCCGATATGCGACGCGGGCCGGTCGGCGAAATAATCATAGGGCAGCAGGTTCACATGCAGGTCGCTGGTCGCCAGCACCCGCAACTGAACCCGCACCCCGCCGCCCAGTGCGCGGGTCGTGTGGTCGGGTATGATCTTGGTCACGGTCGCCCAGTCCCCCTTGTCGCCCACAACCTTAAGCTGAATCGATGGCAAGAAAAGGGGCGGCGCACGAATGGCTTTGCCAAGCCGTCGCAGGCATGGCAGGACGGCAACATGCGATTGGCGGAAACGGTGACATTCGGCGGCGCGGGGCTGGACCGGGCCGGGCATTTGCGGTCGGACACGGCGCGACTGGCCGGCGATCCGGCGGCGCGGGTCATTGTGTTTTGGCAGGGCAAGCCGCTGATCGCCGGTGACGCCTTGCTGCGTCTGTCAGCCGATCATCCGATGCTGACCGATGCCGCCCCGTCGTGGATGTTTCTGGGGCTTGAGGGCGACGCCCCTGTCTTTGCTGTCGACCTGTCCGGCTGGCAGCCCGCCGATCTGGATGTCAGCACCATTGGCGCATTTCTGGATCTTTCCGAACAAAGCCACCCTGCCGCCCCGGATGCCGTGTTTGCCGAACTGCGCAATCTGATGGTCCGCTTGTCGCCGCGCGACGCCGAACTGGCAGCGACGGCCAAGGCCGTGATGTCCTGGCACGAGAGTCACGGGTTTTGCGCCCGTTGCGGGGCCGCGTCGGAAATTGTGATGGGGGGCTGGCAGCGCGATTGCCCGGCCTGCGGCACGCATCACTTTCCGCGCACCGATCCGGTCGTCATCATGCTGATCACACGCGGCAATGCGGTGCTGCTGGGCCGCTCGCCGGGCTGGCCCGAGGGGATGTATTCGCTATTGGCCGGCTTCGTCGAACCCGGCGAAACCATCGAGGCCGCCGTGCGCCGCGAGGTGGCCGAGGAATCCGGCATCGCCGTCGGTGCCGTCACTTATCTGGCGAGCCAGCCCTGGCCGTTTCCTGCCTCGCTGATGATCGGCTGCGCGGGCGTCGCAGAAACCGACGCGATTACACTTGATCCCGCCGAACTGGAAGACGCGATCTGGGTCAGCCGCGAAGAGGTCGTGCAGGCCTTTGCCGGGGTCCATCCACGCATCAAACCGTCCCGCAAGGGGTCCATTGCCCATTTTCTGTTGCAGAACTGGCTTGCGGACACTTTGGATTGACGCAACAGTCGGCCCCCAAGGGCGGTAAGGGCAGACAGGCAGACGGATGAAGTTTTCGACCAGGGAAGATATCGAAGCCCCGATTGACTTTGTCTTTATCAAGGTGACGGATTTCGTCGGCTATGAACGCTCGGCCCTGCGCCGGGGCGCCGACGTAAAGCGGCTGGATACTGCGGCCAAGGTCGGCATCGGGGCGAAGTGGGCGGTTCAGTTCACGTTTCGCGGCAAACCCCGTAGCGTGCAGGCCGAGATCAGCAGCTATGAGGCGCCCAACGGCTTTAGCGTCGATGCTACCAGCCCGTCGATCGACGGTGTGACCGAGATCGAGCTGGTCCCGTTGTCGCGCAACCGCACGCGGGTGTCGGTGACGCTGGAATTGAAACCGAAAACCCTGTCGGCGCGGCTGTTGGTGCAATCGCTGAAACTGGCCAAATCCAACCTGACCACCCGGTTCAAAACCCGTGTGTCGGTGTTCGCCGAAGATATCGAGGAATCGTTCCGCAAGAAGGCCTAGGCGTCGTTCGCATGGAACGCCTATTCGGCATGCCGCCGTGCTGCCGCCGGGTAGGTGCCCAGCAGGCGGATCATGTCGGTGAAATAGTCCAGTTCCTCCATCGCCCGCTTGACCGGAGCGTCGTCCGGGTGGCCTTCGATTTCGGCATAGAACTGGGTCGCGGTGAATTGGCCGCCGACCATATAGCTTTCCAGCTTGGTCATGTTGACGCCGTTGGTGGCGAAACCGCCCATTGCCTTGTAAAGTGAAGCCGGAATGTTTCGCACGCGAAAGACGAAACTGGTCATCATCCCCAGATCACCGCGCCGGGTCATGTTGGCGTCGCGGGCCATCACCAGAAACCGCGTGGTGTTGTTGTCGTTATCCTCGATATGGCGGGCCAGAACGGTCAGGCCATAGATTTCGGCGGCAATTTCGGACGCCAGCGCCGCCTCGGACGGATCCTTGAGCGCGGCGACCTCGCGGGCGGCGGCGGCGTTGTCGGACCAGTTCAGCGTGGCGATGTTGTGGCCGCGCAAGAATCCGCGCGCCTGACCCAGCAGGATCGACATCGACCGCGCCCTTTTGACCTGCTCCAGCGTCGCGCCGGGCACCGCCAACAGGTTGATGTGAACCCGCACAAACGCCTCATCGACGATGTGCAGGCCGCTTTCGGGCAACAGCAGATGGACGTCCGCGACCCGCCCATAGGTCGAATTTTCAACCCCGATCATCCCCAGATCGGCGTCACCCCTTCGCACCGCGTCGATGGCGTCTTCGAAAGTCGGGCAGGGCAGCGGTTCAAAATCGGGGCGGGTATCGACGCAGGCCTGATGCCCATAGGCCCCCGGTTCGCCTTGAAATGCGATTTTGCGGGTCATAGCGGCGCGTCCCCTTTGTAACGGTCTTGAAAATGGGCAATTCGTCGCGGCACTATACCTTGCATGAGTGGGGGTGAAGCGGATAGATACCCGCAAAACTGCGAACGGAATGGAACGCGACATGTTCGACACAATGACCATGACCAAGACATTGGGTGCCTTTTGCGGCGCGTTGCTGGTGTTCTTGCTGGGGGGCTGGGCGGCGACCAGCATTTACAGCAGTGGCGCAGGTGGCGGGCATGGCGAACAGCAACAGGCCTATACGATCCCGGTCGAGGATGCAGAAGCAGGACCGGCCACACCCGTCGATACCGGCCCGCCGTTTGCCGAACTTTACGCCGCCGCCGATCCCGCTGCCGGTGAAGCGGTGTTCCGCAACTGCCGGTCGTGTCACGCGCTTGAACAAGGCAAAAACGGCACTGGTCCGTCGTTGTATGGCGTTGTCGGGCGACCGATCGACAGCATCGCCGACTATAGCTATTCCGGCGCGCTGTTGCAGATCGGCACAGAGTGGACACCTGAAAACATCGACCACTTCCTCACCAACCCCAAGGTCGCGGCGCCGGGCACCAAGATGACTTACAATGGTCTGGCCAAGCCCGAGGATCGCGCCAATCTGATCGCCTATCTGGCCACCAATCCGGGTTGATCGCAGCGCACGCCAATCAGGGGCCGTTCCACTGGGGCGGCCCTTATTCGTTGGCACACGAGCCTGTCACCGGCTGTTCACGCATTCTCGCCTTGCGTGTTGGCCGACCGCACCCTTAGCGTGGGCCAAACGCCGTTTCCCGACCCGGAGAACACCATGACCGCAGCCCGCCGCCCCCACGCAAATGCCCGTATCCTGCCCGATTGGCGCGGGCTGCTGATGGCCGGAGCGATCCTGATTGGCGGCGCGATCTGGGCCGGGCAGGCGTTCGCCCAAACTGACGAGACGATCATCACCAGCCACGGCTATTCCAAATACGGCGACCTGAAATATCCTGCGGATTTTCCCTATCTTGACTATGTGAACCCCGATGCCCCCAAGGGCGGCGAGATTGCTGAAACGGCCCAAGGCACGTTCGACACGATGAACCCCTATTCGCGCGACGGGCGCGGTGGGGCGCTGGCCACGATCGGGTACGAATCCCTGTTGGTGGGCACTGCCGATGACGTCAGCGCGACCTATTGCCTGATCTGCACCACCGTCGAATACCCCGAAAACAAGGCCTGGATCATCTTTCACATGCGCCCCGAGGCCAAGTTTTCCGATGGCACACCACTCACCGCCAACGATATCGTGTTTTCCCATAACCTGCTCGTCGAACAGGGCCTGCCGTCCTACGCGGTAATCGCCAAATCGCTGATTGGCAGTCTCGAGGTGATCGACGATTACACCCTCAAGGCGACCGTCGCGACAGATGCGTCGGCCGACGATGCGTTCGGTCTGATCGGCGGCACCCCGATCTGGTCAAAGGCGTGGTATGAAAAGACCGGCGCCCGGCTGGACGAAACCCGGATGGAAATTTCGCCGGGGTCGGGCCCCTATATGTTCGACAGCTTTATCTCGAACCGGCAGATCATCTATAAACGCAACCCGGACTATTGGGGCGAGAACCTGCCCATCAACATCGGGCGCAACAACTTCGATACCATCCGCATCGAATACTTCGCCGACAGCACGGCAGGTTTCGAGGCCTTCAAGGCGGGTGAATACACCTTCCGGCAGGAAAACAGCTCGCTGTCCTGGGCGACGCAATACGACTTTCCGGCGCTGTCCAAGGGCTGGGTCGTCAAAGACCAGTTGCCCAACGGCAACCTGCCGGGCGCCTTTGGCATGGTGTTCAATCTGCGCCAGCCCAAGTTTCAGGATCTGCGCGTGCGTCAGGCCATCGCGCTGATGTTCAACTTCACCTGGACCAACGAAACGCTGCAATACGGGCTGTTTTCGCAGCGCGAAAGTTTCTGGCAGAACAGCAAACTAGGCGCGACGGGTGTGCCCGAGGGGCGCGAGTTGGAACTGCTGCAGTCGGTCGCCGACATGATCGACCCGGCGATTCTGACCGACCCGGTGACGGTGCCGCACACATCGGGTGCGTCACAGCTTGACCGTGGCAACCTGCGCAAAGCGCTCAAGTTGATGCAGGACGCCGGGTGGACCGTCAACGCCGCCGGCAAGATGGAAAAGGACGGGCAGGTGTTCACCATCGAATTCCTGTCGGGCAATCCCAGCTTTGAACGGATCATCACGCCCTACGTCGACAACCTGTCGCGCCTTGGCATCGACGCCCAGTTCAACCTTGTTGACCCCGCCCAATACACCAATCGCGAACGGGCCTTCGACTGGGACATGATCTATGACGGCTACAGCAACAATCTGGACGAAAGTCTGGGACTGAACCAACGCTACGGCAGCAATTCGGTCGCCGATGTGTTCAACCCGTCCGGCTATTCCTCGCCTGCCGTGGACAAGTTGATCAACGATGTCGTCGCCGCCAAGACCTATGACGATATGGCCGCCGCCGTCCGCGCCATCGACCGGATCATGCGCCGCGAGGTGTTCGTGGTGCCCGCATGGTACAATGCGAATTACTGGGTCGCCTACTACGATATGTTCGAACACCCTGACACCCTGCCGCCCTATGCGCTGGGAGAGCTTGATTTCTGGTGGTTCAACGCCGACAAGGCCGCAAGCCTGCGGGCAGCCGGCGCGTTGAAATAGCCGGGACCGGGCGGGGGCGAACGATCAGATGGGCGCGTATATCCTTCGGCGGTTGCTGCTGATCATTCCGACACTTCTCGGGATCATGATCATCAATTTCACGCTGACCCAATTCGTCCCCGGCGGCCCGATCGAACAGATCATCGCCAATATGGAGGGCAAGGGCGACGTGTTTCAGAACATCGCCGGGGGTGGCGGTGATTCCGAGATTGCCAGCCAAAACAACAACACCACCTATGTCGGGGCGCGTGGCCTCTCGCCCGCCTATATCGCCCAGCTTGAAAAGGAATTCGGGTTCGACAAGCCGCCGCTGGAACGGTTCCTTTTGATGATGTGGAACTATGCCCGGTTCGATTTCGGCAAAAGCTTTTTCAAACCGCAACGCGTCGTCGATCTGGTGCTGGACAAGATGCCGGTGTCGATCACCCTGGGCCTGTGGTCGACGCTGATCGCCTATTTCATCTCGATCCCGCTGGGCATCCGCAAGGCGGTGCGCGACGGGTCGCGGTTCGACACCTGGACCAGCGGCGCGATCATCGTCGGCTATGCGATCCCCGGTTTCCTGTTCGCCGTCCTGCTGATCGTGCTGTTCGCGGGTGGGTCCTACTGGCGCGTCTTTCCGCTGCGCGGGCTGACCAGCACGAATTTCGACGACCTGAGCCTGATCGGCAAGGTGCTGGACTATCTGTGGCACATCACTCTGCCGGTGCTGGCATCCACGATCAGCAGCTTTGCGACGCTGACCCTGTTGACCAAGAACAGCTTTCTGGACGAGATCAAGAAACAGTATGTGATGACCGCCAAGGCCAAGGGGCTGGCCGAACGGCAGGTGCTGTATGGACACGTGTTCCGCAACGCCATGCTGATCGTCATATCGGGCTTTCCCGCCCTGTTCGTGTCGGTGTTCTTTGGCGGGTCGGTGATCATCGAAACGCTGTTCAGCCTCGATGGGCTGGGGCGATTAGGTTACGAGGCGGCGATTGCCCGCGATTACCCGGTCGTCTTCGGCACCCTGTTCGCGTTTTCCCTGATCGGTCTGGTGGTCCATATCCTGACCGACATCACCTATGTGCTGGTCGATCCGCGCATTGATTTCGAAAGCCGGGGCTGATGCGTCTGTCGCCATTGAACCAACGCCGCTGGCGCAATTTTCGCCGCAACCGCCGGGCGTGGTATTCGCTGATCATTTTCTCGCTGCTGTTCGGCCTGAGCCTGTTTGCCGAATTCATCGCCAACGACAAACCGATTCTGGTGTCCTATCAGGGCGAGCTGCGGATGCCGATTTTCAGCTTTTATTCCGAACAGGATTTCGGCGGCGATTTCCCGACCGAGGCGGGATATGGCGATATCGAAACCAAATGCCTGATCCGCACCGGCGGCTTGGCCGACCGCTGTTTCGACGACCCCGAGGCGACATTGGCCGCGCTGGACGCCGGCGCCCTGGACGATCCGGCCCTCCAAAAAGGCTGGATCATCTCGCCGATCATCCCCTATTCCTACAACACCATCGTCGATGTCCCCGGCGTCGCGCCGTCCGCGCCGAACGACACCAACTGGCTGGGCACCGATGACACCAAACGCGATGTGACGGCCCGGATCATCTACGGGTTCCGTCTGTCGATCTTTTTCGCGCTGATCGTCACCGTGGCGGCATCCGCCATCGGCATCACGATGGGGGCCGTGCAGGGCTATTTTGGTGGCTGGACCGACCTTGTCCTGCAACGGTTTCTGGAAATCTGGAACGGCATGCCGTCGCTCTATGTCATCATCATCGTCTTTGCCATTTTGGGGAGAAGTTTCTGGCTGTTGGTGTTTCTGATCGTCCTGTTCGGCTGGCCCGCTTTGGTGGGATTGGTGCGCGCCGAATTCCTGCGCGCCCGCAATTTCGAATATGTCCGCGCCGCCAAGGCGCTGGGCGTCGGCGACCGCACGATCATGTTCCGCCACATCCTGCCCAACGCGATGGTCGCCACCGTGACGATGCTGCCGTTTCTGGTCACCGGGGCAATCGGCACCCTGGCGTCGCTTGATTTTCTCGGCTTTGGGTTACCTTCCTCGGCCCAGTCGCTGGGCGAGTTGACGTTGCAGGCCAAACAGAACCTGCAAGCCCCGTGGCTCGGGTTCACCGCGTTCTTTACCTTCGCGATCATGCTGTCACTGCTGGTGTTCATCTTCGAGGGCGTGCGCGACGCCTTTGATCCGCGAAAGACCTTTGCATGAGCGCGGTTCTTGAGGTCAAGAACCTGACCGTCGATTTCCGTCAGGACGGCGACGTGACCCATGCGGTGCGCGGCGTCACGTTCACCGTGGGCAAGGGCGAAACGGTGGCATTGGTCGGGGAATCCGGGTCGGGCAAGTCGGTGACGGCGCTGTCCACGGTCGGCCTGCTGGGCGACAGCGCGACGGTGGCCGGGTCCATCACATATGGCGGCACCCAGATGATCGGGGCGTCAGAAAAAGATCTGCGCCGGGTCCGGGGCAACGACATCAGTTTCATCTTTCAGGAACCGATGACATCGCTGAACCCGCTGCACACGCTGGAAAAGCAACTGGCCGAATCCATCGAACTGCATCAGGGCCTGCGTGGCCCAGCGGTGCAAGCCCGGATCATCGAATTGCTGCTCAAGGTCGGGATCCGCGATCCGGAAACCCGGCTGGGCGCCTATCCGCACCAGTTGTCGGGTGGCCAGCGCCAGCGGGTGATGATTGCGATGGCGCTGGCCAACGGCCCGGAACTGCTGATCGCGGACGAACCGACAACGGCGCTGGATGTGACCATTCAGGCGCAAATCCTCGATCTGATGGCCGACCTGAAACGTGACGAGGGGATGAGCCTGCTGTTCATCACCCACGACCTGACCATCGTGCGCAAGATCGCCGACCGGGTCTGCGTCATGAAAGACGGCGAGATTGTCGAACAGGGCCCAACGGCGGAGATTTTCGCCAACCCGCAACACCCCTATACGCAAATGCTGTTGGCGGCGGAATCGACCGGATTGCCCGCCCCGGTGCCTGACGGGGCCAAGGTGATCGCCGAAACCGACGCCCTGCGCATCTGGTTCCCGATCCATCGCGGGCTGTTGCGCCGCACGGTCGGGTATATCAAGGCGGTCAACGCCGCCACGCTGTCGGTGCGGGCCGGTGAAACCGTCGGCATCGTCGGCGAATCCGGGTCGGGCAAGACGACGCTGGCACTGGCGATCATGCGGCTGATCGCGTCCAAGGGGGCGATCACCTTGCTGGGCCAGCGGATCGACGGGATGAACCAGCGGCAGGTGCGACCCTTGCGGTCTGCCATGCAGATCGTGTTTCAGGATCCGTTCGGATCGCTTAGCCCCCGGATGACCGTCGCCCAGATCATTGCCGAAGGGTTGACCGTTCACGCCATCGACCCGGCCCGCGACCGCCGCGACATGGTGCGCGAGGTGATGGGCGAAGTCGGCATCGACCCGAGCCTGATGGACCGCTATCCGCACGAATTTTCCGGTGGCCAGCGACAGCGGATCGCGATTGCGCGGGCGATGATCCTGCGCCCCGAACTGCTGGTGCTGGACGAACCGACATCGGCGCTGGATATGACGGTGCAGGTGCAGATAGTCGAACTGCTGCGCAATTTGCAGGCCAAATACGGCTTGGCCTATCTGTTCATTTCGCACGACCTCAAAGTCGTGCGGGCGCTGTCGCACAAGGTCATGGTGATGAAAAACGGCGATGTGGTCGAGGCCGGGGATGCGGCGGCGATCTTCGACGCGCCGCAGACCGAATATACCAAGGCGCTGATGGTTGCCGCGTTCGAGGGACGGACGATGTGAAATCGGTGCCCGGAGCGTCGCACCGATGCTGACGACGGTGAAAGACTGGGCGCGGCGGATCAAGCGCGACCTTGTGGCGCTGTATATTGCCGGGCGCGATCGGCGTACGCCGATTTTGGCAAGGTTGCTGGCAATTTGCGTGGTCGCTTATGCGCTAAGCCCGATCGACCTGATTCCCGATTTCATTCCTGTGATCGGTCTGCTTGACGACCTGATCCTTGTGCCGCTGGGGCTGGCGGTCGCGATGCGGCTGATCCCGCCGCCGCTGATGGCGACGTTCCGGCAGCAGGCGACGGAGATGGGACGCTTGGGAAAATCGGGCGCGGCGGCTGTCGTTGTAGTGAGTATCTGGTTGGCTGTGGCGATGATCGGCGTGCTCTGGATCTGGCGGGCCTGACGGCGGGTTCAATCGTCGCCTGTCAGCTATCGGTACCGATCATGAAACAGGTGGTGCCACGGGCCTGCAAGCGCCGGCATGCCAGATCGGCGGTTTCGCGGGTCAGCCCCATAAAGTTCGCGTCATAGCCGGTCGACCGCTGGCTGATCTTGCGCAGCGATCCGTCAAGCGTGGTCATTTCGCTGAGGGCAAGGCGCATCAGCACCCGTTCCGCTTCGGTCCGGGAATTGTAGCGGCCCACGTTGACGCCCCAGTTACGACCGCCCGACGTGGACACGCGGGTGACGATTTCAGGTGTGGTGATCACGGGTTCCGGGGGCGGTGCAGCCACCGCTTCGGCGGCGGCAGTGACGATTTCAGCTGGCCGGGCCTGCGGCGCGATGGTTGCAGCTTCGGCGACCTGAACAGCGGGTTCAGCGGGCTCGGGGGGCGGTGCCGCGACCGCGGTTGGTTCGGTTTCGACCACCTCAAACGGTATCTGTGGCGCTGCAACAACGGCTTCGGCAATCACTTCGGCGGCGGTATCGGGCAGGACCGGGGCGGCAGCCGCAAGGGCCAGCGCCACGGCATCTTCGAGGACAGCGCTATCGGCGGCGGCAAGGGCAACGCCCGGCACTTCGCGGGCCGTCGGGCGCAGGCTGGATGTGACCAACCCGGTCACGCGGATCGTCTTGCCTGCACCACCGGGCGTGCCGGTGTTGCTGCCGATGACCACTTCGGGATCGGCATCCACGACGGCAGGCGGCGTCGGCGCATTGACACGGGCATTGCCGGGCGCACGGGCAAACCCAAGGTCCAGCAGTTCGGACGCGCGCGCATTGCGGTTCGCGGTCGATGTGCCGCCAAAGATGGTCGCGATGATGCGCTGGTTGCCGCGCTGGGCCGACGCCACAAGGTTGAAACCGGCAGGATTGGTAAAGCCGGTCTTGATCCCGTCTGCGCCCGGATAGGCGTCAAGGAAACGCCGGTTCGTATTGGCGACCTGCGCGATTCCCGCATCGGCGGAACGGCGCGAGAACAGGTTGTAATATTGGGGAAAGTCATAGACCACATGCCGCCCCAGCGTGGTCATGTCGCGGGCGGTGGACATATGCCCCTGACGGGTCAGGCCGTTGGCGTTGCGGAACGTTGTATTGGTCATGCCCATCGCGGCGGCGGTGCGGTTCATCCGTTCGGCAAAGGCTGACTCGGACCCGGCAATCGCGATGCCGATAGCCGTGGCTGCGTCGTTTGCGGATTTCACCGCCGCAGCGCGGATCAGATACCGCATGCGGATCCGCTGCCCGGACCGCAGCCCCAGTTTCGACGGCGGTTCGTTGGCGGCGTCTGCAGTAATTGTCACCTCGGTATCAAGACTGATTTCGCCCCGTTCGATGGCCTGAAACGCGATATACAGCGTCATCATCTTGGTCAGCGATGCAGGATGCAGCCGGGTATCGGCATTTTGCGCATGCAGCACCTCGCCGGTGCGGGCATCAATGACGAATTCGGCACCCGGCGCAGCAAATGCGCCAAGCGGCATCAGTGCGGTCACGATGACCAGACACATCAGGAAATACCCATTGCGGGCGCACTGCGTTAAACGACCTGCCACGTCGTCAGCCTCGATTCTCTGCCTCGTGGTTCCTGCTTTTTGCGGAACCTTATGATTGAGAAAACCGTAGCACGTGTTTGCGGATCGGAAAACACCCTAATTTCAATGGGTTTGACTTTTGGTTTGTGCTGCAACCATACATATAGTGGTCGTCGGCGACGGATATACAAGATGCGCGATTGTGGCGGGAATGTGGCAGATTATTGGGCCAGCGAGATTTCGAAATCGGACAAATCACCTCAAGCCGGTCGGCAAGCATAACTGCGGTGGCGCGACCTGAAGCATTGACACCATCCCCCCATATCTGCGGTCTTTTCTTAATCCCTGCTTCGCCTATATAAGGGCATCAGGAAACCCCGGACCGAAGTGAACATGCACGCTGGCGTGACAATGATGGCGGATCGCAAGGAGGGCGGCGACAATGATGTCGGTGTCGTCCTTGAAACACGTCCAAAGACCGCCCGCCCGCCGCTCTACAAGGTGATGATCCTGAACGACGATTACACACCAATGGAATTTGTCGTGCATGTGCTGGAACGGTTCTTTGGCATGACCCACGCGCAGGCCTTTGAACTGATGTTGACCGTGCATCAAAAGGGGTTGGCCGTGGTTGGCGTTTTTTCGCATGAGATCGCCGAGACCAAGGTCGCGTTGGTGATGGATTTCGCCCAGCGCCACCAGCACCCGCTGCAATGCACGATGGAGAAGGAATAGCGCCCCGGCGCTGTTCGTACTGATGGCACATTCCCGTTTATCAACCGCGCTGTCCGAGGGGCTGATCGATCTGCCTGATGGGCCGGTCGCCGTCTATCGCCCGCCTCTCGGTTACGATCTGGCCGCGTTGGCCCAAGATCGCGTGCAGATCGTCACGACGTGGCGCCCGGATTACGATGGCTGGGCGGCTGGCGGCTATGCCGTTTCGGCCGATCAAGTCGCCGCTTCGGTCGCCGTCGTCGTCGTCCCACGCGCCAAGGCGCTGGCCCGGTCGCTGATCGCGCAGGCGGCGGCGACGGCGCGGTTGGTTGTGGTGGACGGGCAGACGACGGATGGCGTCAACAGCCTGTTCAAGGATTGTCGCGCCCGTCTGGGCGACCTGCCGTCGCTGCCAAAGGCGCACGGGCGGTTGTTCTGGTTTGCGCCGGACGGCCAGTTTGCCGACTGGGCGGCGCCGCAGCCGCAGCGCGGCGAACACGGGTTCACCACCACCGCGGGCGTGTTTTCGGACGGGTCGATTGACGCCGGTTCGGCCCTGCTGGCCGACGCCCTGCCCGCCAAATTGCCCAAACGCATGGCCGATCTGGGTGCCGGGTGGGGCTATCTTGCCGCCGCGGTTCTGGCCCGCGACGGTGTCCAGCGCATCGAACTGTTCGAGGCCGAGAAACTGGCGATCGATTGTGCGCGCCTGAATATCCCCGACCTGCGGGCGGTATTTCACTGGGCCGATGCAACCGGTCTGCGCCGCGCCGAATTTGACGGCGTGGTGATGAACCCGCCGTTTCATGTCGGGCGGGCGGCTGACCCCGGATTGGGCCGGGCGATGATCGACGCGGCGGCGCGGGTGCTGACACCCTCGGGGCAGTTGTGGATGGTGGCCAACCGGCATTTGCCCTACGAGGCGCATCTGGTGGCGCGGTTCCGCAATGTCACAGAGTTGCCCGGATCGGGCGGTTTCAAGCTGTTCCATGCCAGCCGGCCCTTGGGCCCGGCGCGATAGGAGGTAACCCTTATGTCCTTTTCCATCGCGGGCAAGACCGCCATCGTGACCGGCGCGGCCAACGGCGTTGGTCTGGCCATCGGCCAGCAGTTCGTCGATGAAGGGGCGAACGTCATGTTCGTCGACATGAACGAAGAGGCGCTGTTGCGCGAGGTCGGCGAGGCGGCAGAAGCCGAAGGTCAGGTGCGCCTGTTCGCCGGCGATCTGCGCAAAAAGCTCACGATCACCAACCTGTTGTCGGCCACCGTCGATGCGTTCGACCGGATCGACATTCTGGTCAACGCGGCCCGTCAGGTGCTGCATACCGACCCGCTGGACCCCGACGACACGTCGGTCGAAGATCTGCTGCAACAAAACCTGATCGCCGCCCTGCGACTGTCGCAGGCCTGTGCGCGGCGGATGATCAAACAGGCCGAGGCGCAGACCAGCGGCCCGGTCGGGTCCATTATCAACCTGTCATCCATCGCTGCCCGCCGCACCCATCCCGATCTGTTGGCCTATTCGGTCAGCACCGCCGCGCTTGACCAGATGACCCGGTCGCTGGCGGTGGCGCTGGCGCCCAAACGGATCCGGGTCAACGCCGTCGCGTTTGGTTCGGTGATGAGCGCGAGCCTGCGCGACACGCTGGACGATCACGAGGATTTCCGCCCCGAAATCGTCGATCATACCCCGCTGCACCGGATCGCCAGCCCCGGCGAGGTGTCGGACGCGGTGCAGTACCTTGCGTCAGAGGCGTCGGGGTTCGTCACCGGGCAGGTGATTACGGTCGATGGCGGACGCACCCTGATCGACCCGGTGGGCAACGCCGCGCATTAGTGCGTGTTAGGTTTGATCGGAATTCAATTGAACGCGACAGGTTCCAGCCTTTATTCCGGGTAGGTCGCGACGCACTGCTGCACCGCCTGATTGGTGGTCCGCTGCATCTGCGCCTGACGGTCCAGCAACGAGGTCAGTTTACGGGTTTCGGCGTTCAGGTCGATGGCGACGGGAATCCGGCGCTCGCGGGTGCCGACCTCCTGGCAATTCACGCGCACCGGTGTGCCGTCAGCAGCGACGCCCCGGCAAGTCGTGTCATAGGTCACGACATCCTGCCGGGTGCCGATGGCATAACCGCGGGCAATGTTGCCTTGGGTTTCGGCGATCAGACTGTTGACCACCCGCAATTCGCGCTGGGCCTGACTGATGCAGGATTCACGCGGCGTCGCGCAGGCAGCGACAAGCAGGGGAAGCATGAGAAAGGCGCGGCGCATATCGGCTTTCTTGATCTGGATCATGGGCAACTGGTCGGTCTTTGATAGGAATGCTAAGGCAAGATGATATGCAATAACAGCAGGCAAACCGACCCGATGACCGGTGATTTCATGGAAAGAAAGTCCGCTGCCGCCGATTGGTTCCGCACCTTGCGCGATCAGATCGTCGCGGCTTTCGAAGGGTTGGAGGATACCCAGACCGCTGGCCCGACCGCTGCGATGCCGGCTGGCCGGTTCGAGGTCAAACAAACGCATCGCGCGTCCGACGATGGCACCGACGCCGGCGGCGGGTTGATGTCGGTGATGCGGGGGGGCCGGGTGTTCGAAAAAGTCGGCGTCAACGTATCAACCGTCTATGGCCAGTTGGGCGATGCGGCACAAAAGGCGATGGCGGCGCGCGGCGTTCCCGGCATGGCGGAAAATCCGCAATTCTGGGCCTCCGGCATTTCGCTGGTGGCGCATATGCAGAACCCGCATGTCCCCGCCGTCCACATGAACACCCGGATGTTCTGGACCCCCCACGCATGGTGGTTCGGCGGCGGGTCCGACCTGAACCCTTGCATCGAATATGCCGATGACACGGCGCATTTTCACGCCGTCCAAAAGGCCCATCTGGACCCGCATGGGGTGGACGTCTATCCCCGCCTCAAGGCATGGGCCGACGATTATTTCTTCGTCCCGCACCGGGGACGCGCCCGTGGCGTCGGCGGCGTGTTCATGGACGATCATTGCAGCGGCGACTGGGGCGCCGATTTTGCCCTGACCCAAGACATTGGCCGCGCCTTTCTGCCCGCCTATGTGCCGCTGGTCGACCGCCGCCGCGATACGCCGTGGACCGATGCCGACAAGGACGCGCAACTGATCCATCGCGGACTTTATGCCGAATATAACCTTGTTTATGACCGCGGCACAAAATTCGGGCTGGCCACCGGGCACGACGCCGATGCGGTGCTGATGAGCCTGCCGCCGTTGGCCAAATGGGTCTAGGGGGCGCCGCCCCCGCCGCGCACCGTGTCGATCATCAGCTGCACGTTGTCAGGATCGGCGTCTGGCGTGATCCCGTGCCCAAGGTTGAAGATGTGGGGGCCGTTTTTCAGGGCCGCGACGATCTTGCGGGTTTCGTCGACCAGCGCCTGCCCGCCCGTGACCATGTGGCTTGAGGCGAGATTGCCCTGCACGCAGCCCTGCGGCTGGACGTTTTCGGCAACCCAATCCGCGCCGACCCCGTCGTCGATGGCGATGCAGTCGGCCCCTGTCGCGGCGTGCAAGCCGACATAGCGGGTGCCTGCTCCGCGCGGAAAGGCGATGACCGGCACGCCGGGGTGGCGCGATTTCAGCGCGGCGATGATCCGCGCCATCGGGGCGATGGAATAACGCTCGAAATCGTCGCCTTGCAGGGATCCGGCCCAGCTGTCGAACAGTTTGACGACCTCGGCCCCGGCGTCGATCTGGGCCGACAAATATTCGATCGTGGCCACCGTCAGGCGGTCGATGATCCCGTCGAACACGGCCCGGTTTTCGGATTTCAGCACGTGCGCCGGCCCCTGATCCGGGGTGCCGCGCCCGGCGATCATATAGGTCGCAACCGTCCACGGCGCACCGGCGAAGCCGATCAGGGTCGTTTCGGCTGGCAATTCGCGGCGCAAGATACGCACCGTTTCGTAAATCGGTGCGAGATGGTCGTGGATCGCGTCCGCCGGTTTCAGCGCGGCCAGTTCGGCGGCGCTGGTGATCGTCGACAGCCGCGGCCCTTCGCCGGTGACGAACCACAGGTCGGCCCCCAACGCCTGAGGCAACAGCAGGATGTCGGCGAACAGGATCGCGGCGTCGAACCCAAAGCGGCGGATCGGTTGCAGCGTTACCTCGGCAGCGAGGTCGGAATTATAGCACAGCGACAGAAAATCCCCTGCCTGTTCGCGTGTCGCCCGGTATTCCGGCAGATAACGCCCGGCCTGCCGCATCATCCAGATCGGCGGGGTCGGCAGGGTTTCTCCGGCAAGGGCGCGCAGGATGGTTTTGGTCATGGGGCCTCCCGGACGTGACCCTGTTTGGTCCCTTGGCGGGGCGGGGAAGTCAAGCCATTGTGTGCCAATGCCGCCGCCGCTAGAACGGGCAGCATGAAGATGCCAGACCCCCAAAACCGGTTTCGTATCGGCACGCGCGGGTCGCCCTTGGCCCTTGCTCAGGCGCATGAAGCGCGGGGGCGGCTGATGGCGGCGTTCGGGTTGCCCGAGGCGGCGTTCACGATCACCGTCATCAAGGTGACGGGCGACATGGTGCAGGACCGCGCCCTGAAAGACATCGGCGGCAAGGGTCTGTTCACCCGCGAGATCGAGGATGCGCTGCTGGACGGCAGCATCGACATCGCCGTTCATTCGATGAAGGACATGCCGGTGGATCAGCCCGTCGGCCTGCTGCTGGACACCTATCTGCCGCGCGAGGATGTGCGCGATGCGTTTGTGTCGCTGGCCTATGGCGGGATCGCCGACTTGCCACAGGGCGCGGTTGTCGGCACGTCCAGTCTGCGGCGCAAGGCACAATTGTTGGCCCGCCGCCCGGATCTGGAGATTGTCGAGTTTCGCGGCAACCTGCAGACCCGGCTGCGCAAGCTGTCCGATGGGGTGGCGCAGGCGACCTTGCTGGCGATGGCGGGGCTGAACCGGCTGCAAATGACCGATGTGGCGCGCACGCCGATTGCGGTGGACGACATGCTGCCTGCGGTCGCGCAGGGGGCCATCGGGATCGAACGGCGCAACGATGATGAACGTGCGGCCGAGATGCTGGCGGCGATCCATGACGGGCCGACCGGGTTGCGGTTGGCCGCTGAACGGGCGTTCTTGCGGGCCTTGGACGGGTCGTGCCAGACGCCGATCGGCGGGCTGGCGGAGCTGGACGGCGGCAACCTGCGCTTGCGCGGCGAGATCTTGCGCGTCGACGGGTCCGAGGTGCTGACCGACGATGCCAGTGCCCCGGTGGCCGATGGCCCGGCGATGGCGGTCGATATGGCCAAGGGGTTGTTGGGCCGTGCGGGACCGGCCTTCTTTTAATCCGCTCTGCCGTGATCCAGCCAGTGCAGCGCCAGCGTTGCCGCGATGATTGCCGTCGCGCCAAGAACAGACACCAGCGCATAGCCGTAAAGCCACGTGCCGATGGCGAATACAGCTGCCGCAAGGGTTTGCGACACCAGCTGTTGCAGGGCGATCAGCGACGCGCCCGCCCCGGCCCGGCTCCCCAGTAAATCCTGCAAATAGCCGATGACGAGGGCATACATCATCGCCCCGCCTGCGCCCGCAGGCACGATCAGCAGCCAGACCCACGGAGTTGCCGCCAGCACCGGCAGCAGGGCAAGGAACAGCGCGTATTGCAGGGCGCCAAGGGCGATGCAGGTCGATCGTTTCATCACCCGGAGGAATTGACCGACGAGCAGGGTCACGACCACCTCGATCGCGACGAAGACGCCAAAGAAGATACCGACATCGGCGGCGCCGCGCCCCTGTGTGACCGCGAACAGCAGCCCCAGAACCGCGCCGCAGATCGCGCCGCCCGACAGCATGATGCCGATCAGGCCGACGCGGATCAGGATCGGCCGCGTGGCGATTTCCGACAGCGAGGCGCGGAACGACAGGCCCGATTTGGTCTCGGTCCAGGGTGCGGCTGCGTCGCGGGGCCACTGCCGCCAGATCACCGTGACAAGGGTAATACCGGTCAGGGTGACGACCGGGTAGATCGTCGTCAATGGCAGGCCCTTGCCGAACGCCCAGCCCCAAATCGGCAGGGCGATCATGAAGGGAATCGCGAACATCGCCCGCAGGATCGCCAACAGCGCGTCGCGGTCAATCCGGGGCAGGTGGGCCGTGGACAGCCTGGCGACGGCGAACAACTGGCCGAAAAATGACCCCGACAGCGGGATCAGGAACATATGGGCGATGATGAACGCCGCCTTGGTATGGATCAGCCAGACCGAGGCGGTGCCAAGTGTGACCATCATGCAGGCCATCAGGGCCATCAGCCGCCGGCTGGGCCGCTGATCGGTGACGATGCCGACGCCGATGGACGCGCCCACCGCCACCGCCATCGCGATCAGCAGGATCACGGCATAGGTCTGGTCGGAAATCCCAAAGACCGTCACCGCCACCAGCGATTGATAGATGCTGACCGCACTGGCAAAGACGCCGTGCAGCAGAGCGCAGATCGTCAGCATCCGCAGCGTCGGATCGTCCCGGAGAAGGCCAAAGTGGCGCTGCATGGATCAGGCCGGGATCACTTTGCCGGGGTTCATGATCCCCCTGGGGTCCAATGCGGCCTTGACGGCGCGCATCACGTCGAGCGCGACCGGATCTTTGCGCCGCGCCATCGACGCCAGTTTCGACAGGCCGATGCCGTGTTCGGCGGAAAAGCTGCCGCCAAGGGTTTGCACCACGTCCTCGACCGCCTGCGTTATCGCGTCGTTCAGGCCAGCATCGTCACGCGACGGATAGACCGAAAAATGGATATTGCCGTCGCCAAGGTGGGCGACGCAGCCGTCGTTCGCAGCGGGGTCGAGGGCGGCGATGCGTGGCCGGATCATGTCGAAAAAGGTGGTGATCCTGTCCAGTGGCAAGGCGATGTCGGTATCGACAAAGGGGGTGAGACCGTGGGCAATTTCGGCCGCCGCCTCGCGCCGCGCCCACATCTCGCGCCGTTGGGCCTCGTTCGTGGCGATCACCGCATCCAGCAGGGTGCCACTGTCCAGCATTGCGCCAAGGATGGTTTCCAGTTGCGCGACCACCGGCACGGCACCGTCCGGCCCCGGTTCGGCGTCGCGCGGCGCGGTGGCGGCGATTTCGGTCAGGATATTCACGTCGTAACTTTGCGAGAAGGGCGGTTTGGCCCCGGCGATCCGCGCCAGATGCCCCTCGATGTAATTACGCGGCATGTATTCGAACGCCTCGACCGCGCCGCCGGTTGCGTCTTGCAGGGTGTTCAACAGGGTCAGCGCGTCGGCCAGTGTCGGCACCGCCAGCGTGGCGGTCGCGTAGGCGCGGGGTTTGGGTTTCAGTTTCATCACGGCGGCGGTGATGACACCCAGCGTTCCTTCGGCCCCGATCATCAGGTGGCGCAGGTTCAGCCCGGCGTTGTCCTTGTGCAGCTCGCTCATCAAATTCATCACCCGCCCGTCGGCCAGAACGACTTCAAGCCCCAGACACAGATCGCGGGTATTGCCATAGCGCAGGACGTTGGAGCCGCCCGCGTTGGTCGACAGGATGCCGCCGATCATCGCGGAACCGCGCGCCCCGAACGTCATCGGAAAAGTCAGATCGTGGGCGCTCGCGGCGTCATGCAGGGTCGACAGAATCACCCCGGCCTCGACCACGGCCAGCCGCCCGGCGGGGCGCAGATCGCGGATCCTGTTCATCCGGTCGAGCGACAGAATCAGGCCGCCAGTGGTCTGGGTCCCGCCGACCAGTCCGGTGTTGCCGGACACGGGGACGACAGGAGTGCGCGTCGCGTAGGCGATTTTTAGGATCGCGGACACGTCGGCGGTGGAGCCGGGACGCAAGACCGCCAGCGGGGTCGAAAGGTAGGTGCCCATCCAGTCGCTGCGCCATTTGGCGGTGGCGTCGCCGGTCAGCACGTGGGCCGCACCGATGGCGGTGCGCAGATCGTCAAGGAGGGGCATGGGAAAGCTCCGCAGCGGTTTATCTGCTGACGCTATCGCTTGGCTTGGCGATAAGGAAGGGAGGCGTCAAGCTGGTGAAGGGGTGGGCACGCGATTGCTGCGCATTCGCTTTCGCCCACTCCTATGATTTCTGCTTTGCTGAAATCATAGGTGGTGGCGTGGGGGAGACTTGAACTCCCGACCTATCGATTATGAGTCGATCGCTCTAACCAACTGAGCTACCGCGCCTGACCACGGTCGTGGCTTTAGTCATGCACCCCGCCACTGTCAAACCGATTGTGCCATGACCCGAGGCCGGAGGGGGCGCTGCCCCCGCCCTTCGGGCCCCCCGGAGTTTTCAGGGACCAAAGAAGCAGGTGAATCAGTCGTATCTGAGATCGGTCGCCTTGCCGCGAAAGATGAAGTAGCTCAGCACCGTGTAGGCGGCGATCGTGGGCAGCACGAATACCGTGCCGAACAGGATGATCAGCAGGCTTTCGGGCGCGCTTGCGGCCTCGAATATGGTCAGGCGGTCAGGGACGACATAGGGATAAAAGCTGTAGGCCATGCCGCCGAAGGCGAGCATCCAAAGGAGGGTTGCGGCGGCGAAGGGCAGCCACGACCGGCGGTCATCGGCGAACGGCATCCGCGCCAGCATCAGCCACAGCCAGATCACCAATACGCCCGAAAGGATGGGTAACGGCGACAACCAGAGCATTTCGGGCCAAGCAAACCATTTGTCGAAAATCCGGCTGCTGATGAACGGGGTCGCCGCCGAAATCGCGCCGATCCCCAACACCAGCCCCCAGATCCCGCCCTGCGCCCAGGTCACCGCCTTGGCCTGCAAGGCGCCATCGGTTTTGTGGATCACCCATGTCGCGCCGATAAAACTGTAGCCCACCGTCAGGAACACCGCCGTCAGCAGGGCGAACCCGATATGCGCCCATGTCCACGTCAACCCCATGACATACATGCCCAACATGAACCCCTGCGACAGCGAGGTCATCAGCGACCCGGTCAAAAACAGGTTGTTCCAAAGTCGTTTGCGCGGGGCCGGGGCCTTGGCGCGGAATTCGAACGCGACGCCGCGCAGGATCAGCCCGATCAGCATCACCGCGACGGGCAGGTAAAGCGCCGTCAGGATCACCCCGTGCGCCGCCGGAAAGGCGACCAGCATCAGACCGATCGCCAGAACCAGCCAGGTTTCATTGGCATCCCAGAACGGCCCGATAGCAGCGATCATCCGGTCCTTTTCGGCATCGTTGGCGAAAGGGAACAGCAGGCCAACGCCAAGGTCGAACCCGTCAAGGACGACGTAGATCAGGATCGACGCGCCCATCAGGGACGCAAAGACAAGCGGCAGCCAGACAGTCGGGTCACCAAACAGATGCAACAGATTGTTCATCCGGTGGCCACCGTGACTTGTGCCATCTGCGACTGTGGCGTTGTGGGGCCGGTCGACAGCCCTTGAGCGGCACGGCGGGCGAGGTAGAAAATGACGCTGATATAGGCCGCCAGCAACAGGCCATAGACCACGAGGTAGCCGATCAGCGTGCCCAGAACCATCGGCGCAGGCACGCTGGCGACCGCCTGCCGGGTCGTCAGCACACCTTCGACCAGCCACGGTTGGCGGCCCATTTCGGTGGTGTACCAACCCGCCAGCGTCGCCAACCAGCCCGAGAACGTCATCGCCACCAGCCCGATCAGCATGAACCGGGGCAGGCCATCCGCGCCGCGCCGCGATTGGCGGTCGGCGGTCTTGCGCAGCATCATCGTGGTGGCGCTCCACGCAACAAGCAGCATCAGAACGCCGGTGCCGACCATCACCCGAAAGCTGAAGAATACCGGGGCGACGCGCGGATGGTTTACCGTGCCGTCGGCCATCACATAGTCGTTCAGGCCCGGCACAACGCCGTCGGCCCGGTGTTTCAGGATGATCGACGCGAGGTTCGGGATACCGATCTCAAAACGGTTGGTCCGCGCCGCCTGATCGGGAATTGCGAACAGCAACAAAGGTTTGTTCGGCCCGGTGTCCCAGTTGCCTTCCATCGCGGCGATCTTTTGCGGCTGGTATTCCAGCGTGTTCAACCCTTGCTGGTCGCCGACGAAAATCTGCACCGGGATCAACAGGGCAGCGGCGAAAACCGCAGTTTGCAGCGCCGCGCGCACCCCTTTATTCTGGCCACCAATCAACAAGCGGAACGCCGAGATGCCGGCAATCAGGAAACTGACCGTCAGGAACGACGCCAGCATCATATGCGCAAAGCGGTAGGGCATCGAGGGGTTGAACACGATAGCCAGCCAGTCGGTCGCATAGGCCACGCCGTCGCGCATTTCGAACCCCTGGGGCGTGTGCATCCATGAATTCAGCACGATGATCCAGAACGCCGACATCGTGGTGCCGAAGGCGACCAGGATGGTGGCGGTCGTATGGACCCAGCCCGCCACCCGGCTGGCGCCAAAGAGCATGATGCCAAGG
>JBBQHC010000025.1:0-28206 GCA_038323615.1 Rhodobacterales bacterium
CATGTCCGACCCGACCGGGCAATACGAGGTGACGATGTTCTCGGACACGCTGGAAACCGCCCGTGTCCATCTTGAGGTCGGATCGCAGGTCGTCATCGGGGTCGAGGCGACGATGGAGGCGGATCAGCTGAAGCTGTTGGCCCGGTCCGTGGTGCCCATCGACGACATCGTGGCCGACGCCGGGGCCAGCGGCCTGCGGGTGTTCGTAGACAGCGACGCTGCCCTCACCCCGGTCCTGACGATCCTGCAAAACGCCGCCCGCGACAAGGTGCGCGGCGGGCGGGGCCCGATCATTTTCACCGTCGATACCGGCGGAGATCTGGGCGAGGTCGATATCGCGCTGGATGATGAATACCCGGTCAACCCGCAGATCAAGGGCGCGTTACGCAGCCTTGGCGGTGTGGTCGAGGTGCAGGAAATCTAGCGCGGAATGACTTTTGATAGAAGCAAAAGTATCGCAAATCGTCCAGCCTTGGGGCGAATTGCGATTCAATGGAAAATCATTCCGCTTTAGTAGTGCGGCGGGCGTTCGTCGCCCATCGGGACGGTGCCGCCGGTATCGACCTCGCGCTGTGCCTCGCGGTTCATCAGCATCGCGATGCGGCGGGTTGCAATTGCCAGTTCGGCGCCCTGTTTGGCCACTACATCGGACAGGTCATCGACCGTGCGGGTCAGATGCGCGATCTGTTCTTCGAGGTGTTCGATATTGCTCATGCGGCGTGCCTATCATGGGTCAAGCCGGGTCGAAAAGGGGCGGCAGGTCGCCCATTTCACGGGCCTGCGCGATGAGCGCGTCAAAATCGGCATCCAGACAGGCGGCGAGCTGGTCGAAACTATCAATGGCGAAATAGACCGGCTGCACGATGTCGATGCGGTAAGGCGTGCGAAACACCTCGAGCAGATCGAAATCGCGGACCCGCGCGGTGCCGCTGGTGGCATGTTTCGCCTCGGCAGGTGACGACACGATACCGGCCCCATAGGCGCGCAGGCCCCGGGGGCTGCGGATCATCCCGAATTCCACGGTGAACCAGAACAGGCGGAACATGAACCAGCGATCCGCCTTGGCCATCGTCAGAGCGCGTTTGCCGAATCCTTCGATAAAGTCCGCGTAGGCCGGGTTCGTCAGCATCGGGCAATGGCCAAATACCTCGTGGAACAGGTCGGGTTCTTCGATGTAATCGATATCCTCGGCCCGGCGCAGAAAGGTAGCGACGGGGAATTTGCGGCTGGCCAGCAGGGTGAAAAACCGGGTCGGGGCGATCAAGGCGGGGACACCTTCCGCGCCAGCCCCGGTCAGGGCGTGCAGGCGGGCGTCGATGTCTTTGACCTGCGGCGTCTTGTCGGCGGTCAGCTTCAGTTTCGCGACGCCGTCGAGGTATTCCGGCGCGACCTTGCCCGGCAGAAATGCCATCTGGCGGGTGAAGAGTTCACCCCAGACCGCATCGTCGGCGGCGGTGTAGGCATAGCGCCCGGCGGCGTCGGGGGTGAGGGCGGCGTAAGTGGTGTCTTTGGGCATGGCGGCTCCTTTGCCACCATTCTCTCATATCGCGCCGGAAATTCTTGCTTTTCAGGGCAGGATTTGAGTTGTTATGGCAAAGTGAATGCGGAAGATGGGTGTTTATGAAATTATCTGACTCGGAACTGGCCCTGTTACGGGAATTGCAGCGCGACGCGGCGGCGTCTTTGTCGGACCTTGCCGAACGCGCGGGCATGGCCACGTCGACCGTCTGGCGCAAGGTGCAGGAGTTTGAAGGCACTGGGCTTTTACGCGGTCGCGTCGCCCTGCTCGACCCCGCCAGGGTTGACCTGCGTCTGTGCATCTTTGCCACCGTCCGCCTGACCGATCATTCCGAGGCGGCGGTGAACGGTTTTGCCCGGCTGATCAAGGCGCACCCCGAAATCATGGAGGCGCATGCGGTCAGTGGCACCGCCGATTACATCCTGAAAATCCGCTGTAGGGACGTCGAGGCCTACGAGGCCTTCATGTCGCACAACCTGCTGCGCACCGCCCACGTCAAATCGGTGGTGTCGTCGTTCAGCCTGAAGGAACTGAAATACACAACCGCGTTGCCCCTGTAGGCCACCCGCGCTAAAGCCTGCGTCGACAGCAGGAGCGTTTCGATGGCCAAGGACAAGAAGCAACCGCGCCCCAAGGCCGAGACCCCGAAGGGGTTCCGCGACTATTTCGGCGCCGAGGTCACCGCGCGCACTGCGATGCTGGGCAAGATCGCCGAAGTCTATCACCGCTATGGGTTTGACGCGTTGGAAACCGCGGCGGTCGAGACGGTCGAGGCGCTGGGCAAGTTTCTGCCCGATGTGGACCGCCCCAACGAGGGCGTTTTTGCCTGGCAGGAGGACAAGGATTGGCTGGCGCTGCGCTATGACCTGACAGCGCCTTTGGCCCGCGTCTATGCCCAACACCGCAACGAATTGCCGACTCCCTATCGCCGCTATGCGATGGGGCCGGTCTGGCGCAATGAGAAACCCGGACCGGGCCGGTTTCGCCAGTTTTATCAGTGCGATGCGGATACGGTGGGGGCGGCGTCGGTGGCGGCGGACGCCGAGATTTGCGCGATGCTGGCGGATACGCTCGAGGCGGTGGGGATCGCACGGGGCGACTATGTGATCCGGGTGAATAACCGCAAGGTGATGGATGGAGTATTTGAAATCGCTGGATTGCTAGACAGTGAGTTCCTTGAGGACAATTTATCACGAGTTGCGATAGCGATCCGTGCAGTCGACAAGTTGGATCGGCTAGGCCCTGAAGGTGTTAGGGCGATGCTTAGTAAAGGCCGGAAAGATGAAAGCGGGGCTTTTGTGGAAGGTGCCAATTTGGCCGATTGGCAGGTCGCACACATTATGGCGTTCGTTGGCTCCGGTACCAATGACCCATTTCAGACACTTTCAAATTTAAGCAAATTGGTTGAAGACTCCGAACTGGGGCAAGTTGGCGTTGCAGAACTTCGAAAAATCGCCGATCTCCTCGCTGCCCAAGGCTACGGACCAGATCGCATCATCATCGATCCCTCGGTCGTGCGCGGCCTCGGCTATTACACCGGGCCGGTCTACGAGGCCGAACTGACCTTTGAGATCACCGATGACAAGGGCCGTCCGCAGCGGTTTGGCTCGGTCGCGGGCGGCGGGCGTTATGACGATCTGGTCAAGCGGTTCACCGGGCAGGAGGTGCCTGCGACAGGGATGTCCATCGGTGTTGACCGATTGCTGGCGGCGCTTGCGGCCAAAGGCAAAGAGACCGCAACCGCAAGCGATCTTAATCGCGGCCCCGTCGTCGTCACCGTCATGGACCGCGACCGGATGGCGGATTATCAGGCGATGGTGGCTGACCTGCGCAATGCGGGTATCCGGGCCGAGGTTTATTTGGGCAACCCCAAGAATTTTGGCAACCAGTTGAAATACGCCGATCAGCGCAACAGCCCCGTCGCGATCATCCAGGGCGGCGACGAGCAGGCGCGCGGCGTGGTGCAGATCAAGGATCTGATCCTTGGGGCCGAGATCGCCAAGAACGCGACGCTGGAAGAATGGAAGGACCGGCCCAATCAGGTCGAGGTGCCGCTTGACCAAATGGTCGCCACGGTCCGCGCCATATTGGACCGCCAAAAGTGACCAGCCCCGCCGCCAAGGCCGAAGCGGCGCGTCTCACCGCGCATTTCACCGCCACCGGCGCAATTCCGGTTGAAACGCCGATCCTGCAACCCGCCGACACTCTGCTTGACCTTTATGGCGAGGATATCCGGGCGCGGGCCTATGTCACCACCGATCCGCTACGGGGCGAGATGATGCTGCGCCCCGATTTCACCGTCCCCGTGGTGCAGATGCACATGGCAACCCGCGCCGATCCGGCCCGCTATACCTATGCCGGGCCGGTGTTCCGCAGGCAGGAGGCGGATGAAACCCGGCCCACCGAATACCTGCAAGTCGGGTTCGAACTGTTCGACGGCCAATCTCCCGCCCGCGCCGATGCCGAGGTTTTCGCCAGCGTTGCCTCGGCCTTGCACGGCCTGCCGGTCAGGGCCGTGACCGGGGATATCGGTATTCTGATGGCGGCGGTGCAGGGGCTGGACACGACGGCGGCACGCAAATCCGCATTATTGCGCCACCTCTGGCGACCGCGCCGGTTTCGCGCCCTGCTGGATCGGTTTGGCGGGCGGACCGATCCGCCGCTGACCCGGATTGCGCTGCTGGCCGAAGCCGATCCGCTGGCGGGGGCGACCCCCGATATCGGGCTGCGCAGTCTGGCCGAGGTTGGCCAGCGGATCACGGCGTTGCACGAAGACGCCCGCGCCGCGCCGATTTCCGCCGACCAGATCGCCCTGCTTGATGCGATCCTGACCCTGCGCGAGACCTGCCCGCATATCTTGAGCAACCTGCGCGACATCGCTGTCGATCTGCCCGCGATCAAACCTGCGGTCACACAGTTGGCGGCGCGGCTAGAGGCGCTGAACGACTACGGGATCGACGTCGACGCGCTGCCATTCGAGGGCAGCTATGGCCGCACGTCGCTGGAATATTACGACGGTTTCGTGTTCGGTTTCACCGCCCCCGGACTGCCCCCTGTCGCCACCGGTGGCCGCTATGACGCGCTGACCGCTGTCTTGGGGCAGGGTCGCGCGGTGCCTGCGGTGGGCGCGGTGATCCGGCCCGAACTGGTCGTCGCCTTGCGGGGCCAATCCTTGCAGGGCGCGCCATGATCAAGCTGGGGGTGCCGTCGAAAGGGCGGCTGATGGAAAAGACGTTCGACTGGTTTCAGGCGCGCGGTATCTGGCTGGCCAAGGCCGGGTCAGAGCGTGAATACGCCGGGCTGGTCGAAGGGATCGCGGGGGTCGAACTGGTGCTGCTGTCGGCAGGCGAAATTCCGCGGGAACTGGCCGCCGGGCGGATCAATCTGGGCGTCACCGGGTCCGATCTGGTGCAGGAAAAGTTGGCGAACTGGGGTGCGCGGGTGGAATTGCTGACCGGTTTGGGCTTTGGCGGCGCCAATCTGGTGATCGCGGTGCCGCAATCCTGGGTCGATGTCGATACGCTTGACGATCTGGATGCGGCGGCGGCGGCGTTCCGGCGGATGCACGGGTTTCGGTTGCGCATCGCCACCAAATATCACCGGCTGGTGCGCGAATTCCTGCGTGACAATGGCGTCGCCGATTATCAACTGGTCGACAGTCAGGGCGCGACTGAAGGCACGGTGAAGAACGAAACCGCCGAAGCGATTGCCGATATTACCTCGACCGGAGAAACCCTGCGCGCCAATGGTTTGAAGGTGCTGGCCGACGGGCTGATCCATGCCAGTCAGGCGACCCTGTTCGAAAGTCGCGTCAGTGCGATGGACGACGGCGACCGGGCGACGTTGCAGGCGTTGAAAGCCAAACTGGGCGTCTGACGGCAGGTTCGCGCAGAGCGGAGGGGGTTTGCATTGGCGCAATGCTTTTGCCCGTCGTCGCACCTTGTCAGACCCGGCCATCGCGCATATTTTCAGCCTATGGGCAGGGCGTCTGCCCGGTTCGTCAGATCATCGCCCCGGCAGTGTCCGGGCAACCCTGACCTTTCCGAACTTCTGTCAACGGCATAACGCCAGACCAGTGAAAGGGTCACCATCATGGGCAAAGGCAACAACCAAAAAGGTAACAAAGAAACCAAGAAGCCGAAAAAGGAAACGGCCAAGGTTTCGGCCACAGCGAATTCGATGGCCGGCAAGGACAAGGTCAACCTTGGCGGCAAGGGCAAGTAAATCCCGGCCCGCTTTCGGATTTGCACCGAAGGCGGGCAAGATGCCTGTGTTGCACTTCACGATGTTGTCGGTAATTGACACATGCAGGAACCGTTCCGTATCGCTTTAACTTGTCCCCACAAGCGATGGCGTTTTGCCACGCATTTGATGGAGTTGACAATGACACACACGTTTTTGAAGTTCGCCGCTTCCGCCCTTGCGATCTCGGTGGGAACCTCCGCATTCGCCCAGGATGCGTACAGTGAGATCAACACCCTGACCTGTTCGGAGTTCATGGAAATGGATGCCACCGGACAGCGGACCCTCGGGCTGCAGTTGAAAAGCTTTCCGGGGACCGATATCGATCCCGGCGCGGACACGTCAGCGACGGTGACAGTTGATCAATCGAGCGCTGGCACTGACGTAATTCCGACGGCGGATAGCGGCGGGACCGTTGTGGGCGAAACTGACCCGACGGTCGAGGTCCAGCCTAATTCGGGTGATGCGACCGAAGTGCTGAACGTGCCAACCGCGATGGGCGACATGGCTGATGACGAGGTCGTTCCGTTCATCCTGACCGCTTGCGAAGGTCAGCCGGACACGCTGGCCATCACGGCCCTGCGGACCAATTGATCGTTCAGACCTGAATGGTCGAAAGATTGGGGGCGGCGCACGAGGCGTCGTCCCTTTTCATTTTACCGCACCCCGATTTCGGCCAGTGCGGAACTTAAACCGTGGGGCAGCGCGTCGTCGCCTTTGCGGGCCTTGGCCAGATCGCGCGGAGCATCGTCGGGCGACAGGTAGCGCCAGCCCTGAAACGCCCGTTTCGGCGTCGCCTCGACCAGATGCAATTCCGGGTCCAGCACTATCGCACAGCGGCGGATACCGTCGCTGCCGTTGGCCTCGTCCAGTCGGACGATCCGTTGCCGACACAACAGCACGCCCTTGATCACCCAAAAGATGCTGCCGCCGTTCAGCACCTCATCGGCGCGTTTTGGCCACATCCGGGTGATATGGCGCGGCAGGCCATCGTCGGTCTGAGCCCGTTTGGTCTTGTGCCAGGCGGCAAGGTCGGCAACGGACTCGGTCCCGACGGAAAGTTTTACAAGATGCATTCTGCTGTTCACGCTTCGCCCCCAGATGTGGTAGGGTAGTCGCCTGCCGTTGATTCTGCCAGATACCAAGCCGTTCGTCCCCGAAAGGACCATCCATGACCCGTTTCGCCGCCCCGATTGCCGAACAGATATGGGATATGAAGTATCGGTTCAAATCGGCCGACGGGACGCCAATCGATACCAGCATCGAAGACACCTGGCGGCGGATCGCCCGCGCCACAGCTGCCCCCGAAAATGACCCGGCCGCATGGGAGGACAAGTTCTACGCCGCCCTTGAAGATTTCAGATACCTGCCTGCCGGCCGGATCACCGCCGGTGCTGGTACTGCCCGCAGCGTCACCCTGTTCAACTGTTTTGTCATGGGCACGATTCCCGACACGATGGGCGGAATCTTTGATGGGTTGAAAGAGGCCGCGCTGACAATGCAGCAGGGTGGCGGGATCGGGTATGATTTCAGCACCTTGCGCCCCAAGGGTGCCTTGGTCAAAGGGGTCGCCGCCGATGCCTCTGGCCCGTTGTCGTTCATGGATGTCTGGGACGCGATGTGCCGCACGATCATGTCTGCCGGGTCGCGCCGAGGTGCGATGATGGCGACGATGCGCTGCGATCACCCTGATGTGGAGCAATTCATCACCGCCAAATCCGACCCCGCCCGGCTGCGGATGTTCAACATGTCGGTGCTGGTGACTGACCCGTTCATGGCGGCGGTCAAGGCGGACGGGCCGTGGGAATTGGTATTCGACGGCGCGGTCTACAAGACCGTGCAGGCCCGCGCCCTGTGGGACGCCATCATGCGGTCGACCTATGATCACGCCGAACCCGGTGTCATCTTTATCGACCGGATCAATCAGGCCAACAACCTGTCCTATTGCGAAACTATCGCCGCGACGAACCCCTGTGGCGAGCAACCGTTGCCGCCCTACGGGGCCTGCCTGCTGGGGTCGATCAATCTGGCGCGGCTGGTGGCGGACCCGTTCGGGAAAAAGGCGGGGCTGGACAAGGACGCACTGGCCGATCTGGTCGCCGTCGCAGTGCGGATGATGGACAACGTGGTGGACGTGTCGCAATTCCCGCTGCCACAGCAAAAGGCCGAGGCGCTGGCCAAACGCCGCATCGGGCTGGGCGTCACCGGGCTGGCCGATGCCCTGTTGATGGTCGGCCTGAAATATGGAAGCGAGCAGGCTGCGGCGCAAACCGAAAGCTGGCTGCGCATTATCGCAAATGCGGCCTATCGCGCGTCTGCTGACCTGGCCAAAGAAAAGGGTGCGTTTCCGCTGTTCGATGCCGCCAAATACATGGCGTCGCCGACGGTGCGGTCGTTGGACAAAGAGGTTCAGGACAAGATCGCGCAACATGGCGTCCGCAACGCCCTGCTGACCAGCATCGCCCCGACCGGCACGATCAGTCTTTATGCGGGTAATGTGTCCAGCGGCATCGAGCCTGTCTTTGCCTATGCCTACACCCGCAAGGTGCTGCAAAAAGACGGATCGCGCACCGAGGAAGAAGTCGTCGATTACGCGGTCCAGATGTGGCGCGACCTGCATGGCGATACGCCGCTGCCCGATTATTTCGTCAACGCCCAGACCCTCGCGCCGCTTGACCATGTGCGGATGCAGGCGGCGGCGCAGAAATGGATCGACTCGAGCATTTCCAAGACGATCAACTGCCCCGAGGACATCGCCTTTGACGATTTCAAGGAGGTGTATATGGCCGCCTGGGATCAAGGCTGCAAAGGCTGCACGACCTATCGGCCCAACGATGTGACCGGGTCGGTTCTGTCGGTGTCCGAGGCGGCGGAATCGGTACCGGGCGAGGCGCCTGATCATGGTCCCGATCAAAAGTTGGGCGCCGAAGTCGTCTATCTGTCCGAACCGCTCGACCGCCCGAACGAGTTGGAAGGCGCGACCTACAAACTGAAATGGCCCGACAGCGAACACGCCATCTATATCACCGTCAACGATCTGGTGATCGCCGGACATCGCCGCCCGTTCGAGGTGTTCATCAATTCCAAGAACATGGAACATTTCGCATGGACCGTGGCGCTGACTCGGATGATCTCGGCGGTTTTCCGGCGCGGTGGCGATGTGTCGTTCGTGGTCGAGGAATTGAAGGCGGTGTTCGACCCGCGCGGCGGCGCCTGGATGGGCGGCAAATACGTGCCGTCGATTCTGGCGGCCATCGGCGGGGTGATCGAACGGCACATGATCCAGACCGGGTTTTTGGCAGGCGAAGGACTCGGGCTTAAATCCGATCCGCGGGCCAAGGTGCTGGTGGTGAACGGCGGTCGCGGCCCGGCCTGTTCCAGTTGCGGACAATACACGATGCAGATGGTCGAGGGCTGCATGACCTGCGCCTCATGCGGGCATTCGACGTGCGGCTGATACCGCGCGATCGACGTGCTGGCTGCCCGGCAGATCAGGGGGTCTGAACGCCGGTTCTGGCCAGTGTCACGCGGTAAAGGCTGGTCGAGGCGGTAATGTAGAGCTGGTGCCTGGCACGCCCGCCGAAACAGATGTTCGAGACCAGTTCGGGCACAAATATCTTGCCCATCAGGTGACCGTCGGGGGCGATGCAATGCACGCCGTCGGCAGCCGAGGACCACAGGTTGCCATCGCTGTCGATGCGAATGCCGTCGGCGCAACCGGGAGTGATGGTGTGGAAATGCCGCCCGCCTGACAGGCTGCCGTCGGGGGCGCAGTCATAGACGCGCAGGTGCTGCGGGTCGTCGCTGAATATGCGCCCGGTGTCGGCGACATACAGCAGGTCTTCGCCGGGGGAAAAGGCCAGACCGTTGGGGCAGTTCATATCGGTGACGACTGCGGTGATTTCGCCTGTGTCCGGGATCGCGCGATAGACGTTGCAGGGGTTTTCCTGTTCTGCCCGATACCCTTCGTAATCGGTCATGATGCCGTAGTGCGGATCGCTGAACCAGACAGAGCCATCGGATTTGACCACGACATCATTTTGCGAATTCAGTGGCTCGCCGTCGAACCTGTCGGCAATAACGGTCGTGCTGCCATCAAGTTCGGTGCGGCTGACGCGCCGGGTGCCGTGTTCGCACGAGATCAGCCGCCCCTGCCGATCACGGGTATGGCCGTTGGCATAATTCGAGGCGGCGCGATAGGTCGAAATCCCCGATCCGGGTATCCAGCGCAGGATCCGGTTGTTCGGAATATCCGAGAACAACAGGCAGTTGGCGTCGCCAAACCAGACCGGGCCTTCGACCCAGTCAAAGCCGGTGGCCAGTTGCCTGACCGGCGCATTTGCCAGGACATAGGATTTGAAAACCGGGTCGATCACTTCGAAAAAGGACATGGGGCCAGTCTTTCATTTCGCCGTCTTTTGCGCTGTGATAGAAAGTGTTATCGTTAACTTTTCAACCCGTCAAATCTAAAGCGAGTTTTGCGCATGTCTCGTACGGCCATAACCTCTGTCTTGACCCATAGCGGGGCACTGGCAATGCTGACTGCTGCCGTCCCGGCCGCCGAAGCGATGGGCCAGCCGCAATGTATCGTCATTGTCGATGCCAGTGGCGAGGTGCTGGCCGAATTGCGGATGACTGGTGCGAAATTTCTGAGCCGCAAAAGCGCGCGGGCCAAGGCGGTCACCGCCGCGTCGACGGGGCGGGCCAGTGCAGCAGTTCCCGAGGCGGTGCGCCAAAGCATCGCTGCGGCGACGCAGGGGGCGATGACCGGTCTGCCGGGTGGCCTGCCGATCCGGCTGGCGGGGATTCTGCTGGGCGGGATCGGGGTGGGTTCCGGCACCGGCGATCAGGATATCGCGGTGGCGCTGGCGGCGCTCGCCGCGATCGGAGCGGAAAATTGAAAATCACGCTTTTGGGCACGGGTCTTATGGGGGCACCGATGGCACGCCATCTATCCGCCGCGCATAAGGTCACGGTGTGGAATCGCAGCCGGGCGCGTGCCGAAGGTTTGGCAGATGTGGCGGCGATTGCGCAGACGCCGGCTGCGGCCTGCGCCGGGGCCGAGGTTGTGATTGCGATGCTGCTTGACGGCCCCGCGACCCGTGCGGTGCTGAGCGCCGAGGCGATGCGGGCTGCGGCGCAGGGGGCGCTGATCATCGACATGGGGTCTGTCGATCCCGAGACGGACAGGGCCCTTGCCGCGCAGGCACAGGGCTTGGGTCTGCGCTATCTTGACGCGCCGGTTTCCGGCGGCGTGGCAGGTGCAGAGGCGGCGAGCCTTGCAATTCTCGTGGGCGGCACGGCGGCGGATTTCGCTGCGGCCGAACCTGTGCTGCGCCTGCTGGGTCGTCCGACGCTTTTGGGGGCTGTCGGGGCGGGGCAGGTGGCCAAGCTGGCCAATCAGCTGATCGTTGCCACCACCATCGGCGCGGTTGCCGAGGCACTGCGGCTGGCACAGGCGGCGGGCTGCGATCCGGCGGCGCTGCGCGAGGCGCTGCGGGGCGGCTTTGCCGACAGCCGCATCCTTGACCTGCACGGCAAGCGGATGGTCGAGGGCGATTTCACGCCCGGCGGGCGGTCGGTCGTGCAGTTAAAGGATCTCGATAACGCGATGGCTTTGGCGCAAGGCTGTGGGTTGGATCTGCCGCTGGCGCAGACCGTTACGGCGGCATTTCGTGATTTCGTCACGCACCACGACGGCGGCGAAAAGGATCACGCCGCCTATTACGAATGGTTGAAGCTGCGTCTTAACTAAATGCGATTTGCGCTTTCATCGCTTGGCTCCGGTCACTTGCGATCTCGAACGCGGCTACCGCGTCGTTGATGCCCAGCGTGTGCGTGATCAGCGGTTTTATGTCGATCAGGCTCTTCTGCATCAGGCTGACCCCGGTGAAGAATTCCTCGTGAAAGCGGAACGAACCTTTGAAGGACAATTCCTTGGCGGTCATTGCCTGCACCGGCAGGGTCATGTCGCCGCCCAGACCCAACTGGATGATCGTGCGGCGCGGACGCATTGCGTGGATGCCCGCGGTCAGCGCCGGGGCCGCCCCTGAACATTCATAAAGCGCGTCAAAAGTGCCTTTGTTGGCGGTGAAGGGGTCCAGACCGTCGGGGTGGTCTTTCATGTTGATGACGGTATCCGCGCCGATCTGTTGTGCCAGCCCCAGCGTAAAGTCGGACAGGTCGGTGGCGACGATCCGGTCGGCCCCAGCGCGGCGGGCAGCAAGGATCGACAGGATTCCGATCGGGCCGCAGCCGGTAACCAGCACCGATTTGCCGACCATGCCGCCGGCGCGCCGTGCCGCATGCAGGGTCACCGCCAGCGGTTCGGCCATCGCGGCCTCGCCGGGTGTCAGGCCGTCGGCGATGGCGCATTGGCTGGCATCCGCATTCAACACCTCGCGAAACGCCCCCTGAATATGCGGGAAAGGCATCGCCGAGCCGTAAAACCGCATGTTCAGGCAGTGGTTGCGGGCGCCCTCGAGACAGAAGGTGCAGATGTTGCAAGGCCGTGAGGGCGAGACCGCCACAAGTTGACCGACCGACAGGCCGCTGACATTTGACCCCAGTCTGGCAATGTGGCCGGACACCTCGTGCCCCAGCACCATCGGTTCGCGCAGGCGGATGGCGCCGAAGCCGCCGTGATTGTAATTGTGCAGGTCGGAGCCGCAGATGCCCCCGGTCGCGATCCTGATCTGGACCTCGCCGGGGCCGGGATCGGAGACGTTCCGGTCTTCGATACGCAGGTCGCGGGCGACATGAATGACGATGGCCTTCATCTCAGATCACCGCCGTCAGCAGCTTTTCACCTGCGTAATGGGCGATCTGATTGTCGCGCACCAGCTTGCCCATCGCCTTGCGGGTTTCGTAGGTGCCCGAGGCATGATGCGGCTGCAACATCACATTGTCGAGCTTGAGGAAGCGCGGGTTGAGGGCGGGTTCGCCTTCGAAAACGTCAAGCGCGGCGGATCCCAGGCGTTTGGATTCCAGCGCGTCCAGCAGTGCCGCTTCGTCGATATTGGCGGCACGGCTGACGTTGATGAACATGCCTTCGGGACCGACGGCCTCGATGACCTCGCGGTTGACGATATGCCGGGTCGCCGCCGAGGCGGCGAGCGTGACAAAGAAGAAATCCGCGTGTGTTGCCAAGGCGACCGGGTCGGCGACAAAGGTCCAATCCCTCGCATAATCCTTGGCAGCGACATCGCTGTAGGCGATGTCGAGGTCGAACCCGGCAAGCCGCTTGGCGACTTCTTAGCCGATCCGGCCAAGGCCAAGCACGCCCGCCTTGCGGCCCCAAATCCGCCGTTGCAACGGATACAGCCCCTTGGCCGCCCAAGACCCGTCGCGCACCCAGGCGGCGGCACCGATCATGCCCCGCGATTGCGCCAGCATCATTGCGACGCCCAGATCGGCGACATCATTGGTCAGCACGTCGGGCGTGTTGGTCACCCGGATACCTTTTTCCCGGCAGGCCTTCAGATCTACGGCGTCATAGCCGACGCCGTAGACCGCAATGGTCTGCAAATTGGGGCAGGCCGCGATCATTGCACGGTTCGCCCCCAATTCGCCCCGTGTTGCGATTGCGGTGATCTGCGGACCGACCTTGGACAGAAACGCCGCCTTGTCATCGGCTTCGAAATAACGGTGCAACGTAAACGCCCGGTCCAGCGGTTCCTGATCCCATGCGGGATAATATCCAACCTGCAACACATCCGGTTTGCTCATGCGTCTCGCTCCCGCGTCTTGACAACTGTTGTTAACGATAACACACATGGAGTCGCGCAGCCCTGTCGAGATGAAAAGAGGATGACCATGAGTAAAGACCTATTTGATCTTACCGGTCGGCGGGCGCTGATCACCGGATCGTCGCAAGGCATCGGTTTCGCACTGGCACGCGGAATGGCAGCGGCAGGGGCGGCCGTGGTTCTGAACGGGCGGGACACGGAAAAACTGACCGCGGCTGCGGAAAAGTTGCGCGCTGAGGGGGTGGCCGTCGCGTTGCTGGCCTTTGATGTCACCGACCATAACGCCGTGCGCGCCGCCGTCGACGGGTTCGAGGCAGCGCATGGTCCCATTGATATTCTGGTCAACAATGCCGGGATGCAGCACCGCGCACCTTTGGAAGACTTTCCAGCGGATGCTTTCGAGCGTCTGTTGCAGACCAATATCGCCAGCGTGTTCCATGTCGGGCAGGCGGTGGCCCGCCACATGATCAAACGCGGCGCGGGCAAGATCGTGAATATCGCCAGCGTCCAGAGCGCGCTGGCCCGGCCCGGCATCGCGCCCTATACCGCGACAAAGGGGGCGGTTGCCAATCTGACCAAGGGGATGGCGACGGACTGGGCCAAATACGGGCTGCAATGCAACAGCATTGCGCCGGGCTACTTTGACACGCCGCTGAATGCGGCGCTGGTTGCCGACCCGGAATTCACCACATGGTTGTCGAAACGCACCCCTGCCGGTCGCTGGGGCAACGTCGCGGAGTTGGTCGGGGCCTGCATTTTTCTGTCCTCGGACGCGTCATCGTTCGTCAATGGCCACACGTTGTTCGTGGATGGCGGCATCACGGCGTCGCTGTGACCGACCGTTTTGTAGTCATGGGCGTTTCCGGTTGCGGCAAGTCCGCGATCGGATCTGCCTTTGCCGACGCCATCGGCGCGACATTCATTGACGGCGACGATCTGCATCCGGCGGCGAATGTCGCCAAGATGGCCTCTGGCCAGCCGCTGACCGACGCTGATCGCGCAGGTTGGCTGGCGCGTGTTGCGGAAACCTTGCGGGTCCATGACGGCGCTGTTGTCGTGGCCTGTTCCGCGCTCAAACGCAAATATCGCGATGCCATACGTAACGGCGCGCAAACCGAGGTGATGTTCCTGCATCTTGCCGGCACCCGTGACGTGATCGCGGCCCGCATGGCGGCGCGCAAGGACCACTTTATGCCGCCAACGTTGCTCGACAGCCAGTTTGCGGCGCTTGAACCGCCGGGACCGGATGAAACCGCTGTAACGGTGGATATTGATCAAGCGCCGGCAGCGATTGTTGCAGCACTTGTCGCCAAGATCACAGGAGAGCGGAAATGACACTCAATGTGGCACTGATCGGGGCAGGGGCGATGGGCGGCGCCATCGGCACGCGTCTGGCGCAGACCGGCAACCGGGTCGCGGTGTTCGATCCAGATGCCGGCAAGGTGGCCGAACTTGTGCGGCACGGGGCCGTTGCTGCCGCATCCGCTGCCGATGCCGCTGCGCAGTCGGACTATATGGTGACCAGCCTAAACGCGCCGCGCATCGTCGAGATTGCGGTCTTTGGCAATGATTATCGATATGTCGTGCACCGGGCGGATCGACAATATGGTCAAAGAACTGAACGGCGCACAGGATTTGGCGCGCCGCACAAACACCGCGATGCCGCTGACGGCGCAGTGTGCCGAGGTGCACCGGATGCTGACCGCTGCCGGTCTGGGCGGTGAAGATCAGGCCGCGCTGATGGAATTTTTCAAGGGCCCCAATCCGGAGTTGTTCACATGATTACCCGCTACGCGCTGTTTGAAGGGTCGATCAATGCCGGTCAGACCGACGCCTTTCGCGCCGCCGTGCTGAAAGAACTCGTGCCGAAATGGCCGGCTTTCCCCGGTGCGCTGGCAGTGCGGGTCACGTTCGCGGATGAACGCGATGACGGGGCGCCGGAATATCCGTTGATCCTTGCGGTGGACTATCCCGACCGGGCTGCGGTTACGACGGCGCTCAACAGTCCTGCACGGCAGGACGGCAAGGCCGCGACAGAAGCCTTGTTGCCACGGTTTTTCACCGACCGTATTCATCATCACATCACGCAGACCCATGCGTTCGCTGTCTGAGAATACAGGCGCAGATTTTCTGCGGCGGTGGCAGCCCCAGCCGGTTGTCAGCCGCAGGGCGAGCCCTCATGGTTGCGCACGGTTCAGAACGAAGCAGAAGCGCAGATGAAAAAAAGCCCGACAATGAAGGATATTGCCCGCGCGTCCGGCGTCTCTGTGATGACGGTGTCGCGGGCGTTCAAACGCGATGCTTCCGTCGGCGAGGCAACGCGCAAACGCATTCAGGCGACCGCCGAAGAACTGGGCTATGTCTTGGACAGCATGGCCTCTAACCTGCGGTCGCAACGCAGTCATTTTGTTGCTGTTACGATCCCCTCATTGAACAACGCAAACTTTGCCGAGACCGTCGAGGCAATGACATTGAAGCTGGCGGCCGCCGGGTTGCAGGTTTTGCTGGGCCATACCAATTACAACATTCAGCGCGAAGAGGAACTGATTGAGGAGTTCCTGCGCCGCAGGCCCGAGGCGATCATCGTCACCGGCGGGCGGCACACCGACCGGGCCCGCCGACTGTTGCAAAATGCCGGCGTACCAGTGATCGAGACCTGGGACCTGCCCGCAGATCCCATCGGTCACGTCGCGGGGTTTTCCAACGCGCAGACCATGTCGGTTCTGGTCGACCATCTGATCGATCAAAGCTTTGACCGCATTGCCTTTATCGGCGGCGATACCGATGGAGACACGCGCGGGGCCGACCGGCGTCGCGGGTTCATCGCGACAATGCAGGCCCGTGGGCTGGATGCGACCCGGCTGATTGGTGCGGGCCAGCCGCCGATTTCCATGCGCGAAGGCGCGACGGCGATGGCGCGGCTGTTGCATACGTATCCCAATACTCAGGCGGTGATCTGTGTGACGGATTTGTCGGCCTTCGGGGCGCTGACGGAATGCCAGCGACAGGGTATCACCGTGCCAGAGCAAATGGCGATCGCAGGTTTTGGTGCCTACGAAATTTCAGCCATCTGCGTGCCGACAATTACCACCATCGACCCCTTCCCGGCAGAGATCGGCGCCTTGGCGGCCGACCTTGTCACCCAACTGCTGGACCCCGACGGCAAGGTGGCGGGCCGGGTCATAAAACCGTTTTTGAAGATCGGACAATCGACGGTGTTGCGCACTGGTTCTTGAATGCGGCTGGCGCGATCATCGCGGCGTCAGGTGAATCTGAATTGACCCGCGTTCGCTGCTTGAGAGGTCGCGATTTTGGCGTTGCCATTTTGATGAAGTGAACGGCGATCGCTGAACTCAGGATTGTTTGCCGCCCTGAATGGCGATGATCGCCTTGCCGGAAATGATCGCGCGCATGTTCAGTTGGGTTGGAAAGGTGTTCGGCAGCAGGATCGAGAACAGATGATCAGCCCGAACATCAGGATGACCAGCCCATAGACCGGCACCAATCGCAGCAGTTTGCCGACGAACCCAAGCCTGGCAATCTCGTCACGGGTGGGTGCAAGGGCGTCAAATTCGATAGAATTCCTGGGACGCGCTCGGCTTTCTAGGCTGCATCACTGGCCGAAGCGGCCTGAATGAGCGATTGCGTGGACAGTTCCGCGCCAGTGCGTTTGGTCACGATCCGTCCCCGGCTAAAGACGATGGCGCGGTGGCAGATATTGGCGACTTCTTCGAAATCGGTCGAGACCACGAGCACCCCCATCCCCGAGGCCAGAGCCTCGAACAGCAGATGGTAGATTTCGGCCTTGGCACCCACATCGACGCCCGCGGTTGGATCTTCGGCGATCAAGAACCGCCGTCCGGTGTCGAGCGATCGCCCGACTACGATCTTTTGCTGGTTGCCCCCGACAAGGCCTCGATGGCAAGGCTGGGGTCATTGGGCGACAGGCCGACGCGCTGGCCCAATTTGCGGGTGGCGTCTTCTTCACGGCGCAGCCCCATGAAATGGAGGAGTCCGCGCCCTGTCGCTTCGGGGCTAATAAAAGCATTTTCTCGGACTGTCAGAGCAGATGCGATCGATTTCTTCGGTCGCGCGCCAGTCGATCCGGGCGCCTTTGCGCGCGTATCCGACAGCGAGCGCGATATTTTCGGCGACGCTCATCCACTCGATCAAACCCAGATCCTGATGGATAAAGGCCACGGCCTGTTTTTCCGTGACCTTGCCCGCCACGTGCCGGTAGGGAACGCCGTCGACCGTGACGCTGCCACTGTCGGCAAGGTGGATGCCGCCCAGAACCTTGATCAGCGTGGATTTGCCTGCGCCGTTCTCTCCCAACAGCGCGACAATTTCGCCTTTTTCGACTTTCAGCGATACACCGAACAGCGCCGGGGTTTCGCCAAAGTGTTTGACAGCACTGTTAAATGACAGATCCGCAGCTGGCAGCATGATGCATCCTCCCCCGCGACCAGACTTGCAAAGTTACCGATAACGTCGCTACGGCTGTCAGGAAATTAGTGGTATCGATACCATAATGTTGGGAGGCTCATCTCCGAGCGAAAATCACAGGTTTCCGCATGATGACGAAAACAAAAGAAAATCTGGATGACCTCACCCGCGTGGCAGGGTGCCCAGTATGACTTCAGCTCGGATTCGCAGGACGGCAGGGAGGGCGTCGCGAACGTATCAGGGTTTGCCAACGGCCCGCTGCCTGACTGCCTCACGAATCAATGCACCATTCGACGCGGGTGTGCCTGCCGCAGACTCGTGGGCTACCGCCAAAGATGGGCGTAGCTGGCAACGGCACCCTGCAATTTGGCTGTCAGCCGGTTGAACCGCCCAGGTCCTGGAATCTCGTCGTTGATCAGCCGATCCACCACGACCTCGACCGGGCAGGGGGTGCGCGTGACGGGGTCAAAGTAGCGCGGATAGGCGATCAGCACCGCGTGGGTCAGTCCGATGATGTCGGGGCGGGACTGCCGCCGTGCCACGCCTTCACCTCGGTCGTCTGTCAGCCCCCAACCGGCATAGAATGGCCGGCCCAGGCAAGTGACGCGCTTGCCGCGCAGCAAGGCCTCGAAACCAGTGGCCGACGTTATTGTCCAGACTTCATCAGCGGTGCCCAACGCCGCCTGAATGTCGGTCCGCAGCAACACGGCATCGGCCACCTGTGCGGCGTCCGGGACGGCGCCTGCGCGCAAGCCCGCCTCGACATCGGGGTGCGGTTTATAGAGGATCACGGCGGCCGGATTGGCGGCGCGGCAGGCGGCCAAAAGGCCGGCGTTGCTGCGCACCTCGCCCGCCCCCAGCAGGATCGATGCGTCGTCCTCGACCTGCCCCGGCACAAGGATGCGCCGCCCGGCAGGCAGGCCCGCCGGCAGGCCGACGCCGCCAAGGTTGTATTTCGACAGCCCCGACGCGGTCAGCCGCCGGATCAGCCGTTCGGCGCGTGTCCGTTCGCCATCCGTCAGATCGACCGACGCGGCGATCAGCCGTTCCAGACGGCTTTCACGCGTCGGGTCGTAGTAGATGCCAAGGTCATCCAGCACCAACGACAGCGGCGGGATCAGATCGGCGCCAAGCCCGCGCGAGCGTAGAAATCCGTCCTCGACCCGCACCGCGCCGTCCTTGTCCAATGCCTCGGTGGTTTTGCCGGCCCAAACCATCAATCGCCGCCCATCCCGCTTTGCGCTGGCCAGCGCGGTGTCGGGACCGTCTTTGAACACCACCTTGTGGGGGCGGCCAAAAACCTGCTGCAACGGCGCGCGTTTCCACAGCCGCATCCCCGTCGCCACCCAACCACGATGATCGTCGCGCCATGCCCGCACCGTTGCGTCCAAGGCGTTCACCGCATCCTCGAAACTGCACAGACGGTCGCGGTGCGGGTCGTACCATGTCGGGTAAAGGATCATCGCGGCGGCGAATAGCTGGGCGCGGGTCAGGTTGCGCTGGCGGCGGTCCAGCGGCATCCGGTCCTGGGTCAGACCCCAGCCGACATAGAACGGCTGACCGAAAACGTTTGGTTTGTGGCCCGCCAGAATGGCCTCGAACCCCAACTGGCTGGACACGGTGTAAACCGCCACCGCGCCTTCGAAAAGTGCCCAGGGGCTGACAGTTGCGTCGATCAGGCTGACCTGCCCGGTTGCGTCAGCGGCGCTGAAATAGCCCGGGCGGTGGCCGCTGGCGGATTCGGGGTGCGTCTTGATCAGGATCCGGCAGCCGGGGTGTTCTTCGTGCGCGTAGAACAGCATTTCGCGAAACGTGTTGGCGTCGGCCCGGCTGGCCTTGACGCCGGCGTCGCCGCGGGTCTGGTCGATGACCAGCACATAGCCGGGTTCGGGGGCAGGGATCGCGGGGTCAAAGGTGTTGTATTTCGACAGATGCGCCCGGCGCAGTCGGTCGATCCCGTCGCGGGCGCGGTTCAGCAGGGCGGTGTCGTCCAATGGGTCGTCTGTCAGGATGCGTTCAAGGCCGGAGGGCACCGATGGATCGAAATGGACGCCGTGCAGGTCCAGATGCAGGCCGATGGGTGGTTCACCGTCGCGACCCGGCTGGACCGAGCGGAGAAACGCATCCTCGACCCGCAGAATCGGGGTGTGGGTCCGGGCCGCGACAGCCTCGCCGCGCGGACTGGTCGGGCTTTGGCCCCAGACGCCGACCAGATCACCCGGCCCCGGTTTGCCAAGGCGGATGTCGTAACCAGCCAGTTGGACGATCCGGCGCACCCGGCCTTGGGTCAGGAATCCGCCGTTGTAAACGAAAAGCCGCCGCAGGGTTTCCCCGGCGGCGGCCTGATGTTCGTCCGTGGTCATTAGCCGCCGAAGGCGTTTGTCGCGGTGCGGGCCGCGCCGAGCGATCCGGTGACCGACGCGATCGTCTTGTTGAACTGCACAAAGGGCGCTTCGGTCACATAGACCGTGTCACCGTCGCGGATCGCGAAATCGCGGGCCATGAACATACCGTTGGGCTGGGTCAGGTCCAGCACATAGACGATGCGCTGGGTGCCTGTCAGGTTCGGATCGCCGACCAGTTGGCGGGCAATCTCTTCGGGTTCGTTGCGGAACACGAACACACCCGTCGGGTCGGCAAGGTTCGACGACAGACCGCCGACCTGGGCAATCGCCTCGATCGCTGAAATCGACTTGCTGTCGAACGTCAGGCGGTTTTGGGTGCCGGTGGCGCCAAGGGCGGTAAAGGTGCGGGTGTCTTCCTGCACGAAAATCTTGTCGCCGCCGCGCAGGGCGACGTCATGCGCCGGATGGTCGAACAGATCTTGGAACCAGATCTTGCCAGTATAGCCGCCGCGCGTCAGCGTCACCTGGGCGATCTCGGGGTTGATCGAAACGCCTCCGGCCCGCGCCAGCATCGCGGCAAGGGTACGTGTCGAACGTTCGATGGGATAGACCCCCTGCGCCCCGACCGACCCGACGATGTTGACCGTCGCACCGTCACCGGCCAAACGGCGCACCTGCACCTGCGGGTCTGGCGTCTGTTCCTGAAGCTTTTCCGAGATCAGGCGTCGGATCGCCTCGGGGGAATTGCCAGACGCCTTGATACGGCCTGCGTAGGGTACAAAGATGAAACCGGCGCCATCGACCTGCACTTCGTCCAGCACGGTGGCGTTTTGGCCCGGGGGGACCAGCAGGCCGTCATCGACGTTTTCCCAGATGGTCAGACCCAGTGTATCGCCGGGATTGATCGTGTCCGACCCCAGTTGACCCGCGTTCTGAAATCCGGCGCTGAACGCCAGTGCCGGGGTGACGCCGGCGATCCGGTTCACCCGGTCATCGACGTTCAACACAAAGGCGTCGCCCTCGCGCAGCACTGAGCCGGAAAAGATTTGGTTCTTGTTGGGGCCCGACCGGGGCAGCCCGCAGGCCGCAATCAGGCTGACCAACGCGATCAGGGCCGCACCACGAGCGGCACGCAATGTCATGGGTCTCACTGCTCGGTCTCCTCGACCTGTTATTGTTCTGCCTCAGCTTTTTCTTTTAAGTTACGGGAATCCGTAACCAAAAGCTAGCCGGGCCCTTGTCGGCAGGCGGCGGGCGGGGCGTTGTGTTGCGGCTGTGCCGCGTTTTGCGGGACCAATCGCAAGGTCTGGTATCGCCTAGTTGACGATCCGCAAGGGCTGGCGCAGCGGTGCCTTGCCTGATTTCAGGGCGTCATAGGGGTCTTCGTCGGCCAACATCATATCGACGACCTGCCGCATCAGCTGGCGGCGGCCGCGCGCCGAATAGAAACCGCCTGGCACCTGACTGGTCTCCAGCAGGAACCGCCGGTAGTCTTTGTAGGCCCGGCTGTCGGGTCGTCCGGGTTGGGCAAAGAACTGCGGCAGCGGTGCTGTGGCGACGAATTCCGGCTTGGCATAGACCGCCGCGCCGAACACCTTGAGCGGGATACCGCGCCACAGAACCTGTTGCGCCGCCGTCGAATTGACGGTGACGGCGGTGCGCGCATGATCCAGCAGTCGGGCCAGTTTGCCGCCGCGCACGTAATGCACCCGTGCGCTGATCCCATTCGCTGCTGCCAGATCGCGGATGATCCGGCGCAGCGGCGAACGGCCGTTTTCCAGCGGATGCGCCTTGAAAACCAGATGATGATGCTGCGGCGCGCCTTTGGCGAAGCCGTCGATCACGATCTCGAGGAATTCGGCCATCCGGGTGAATGGGCTGTGCATCCTGAAACTTGCGTCATGTTCCAGTTGCAGCAGGGCCAGATGATAGGGAAAGCCACCATAACGGATCCGCGCCTGCGCCACCACGCGGTCCAGCGCCAGCAGCGGCATCAGCAGCAGGCGGCGGGTATACAGCATAGTTTCGGTGCCCAGCGGCACATCACGGTGCGGTCTGAAATTGCGATAGTCCCGGTTTTGGAACATCACGAACCAATGATACAGCGCCCCGTAAAACACGTGGTGGCGCATATCCCCCCAATGCGCGGGCGGTTCGGGCACGTCCAGGTAGGACATTTCCAGCGCCTGCTGCATCTGCGGCACGCCCATCTCCATCAGGCGCGAATTGCCGTTCGATCCGCCCCGTTCATAGGTGACCCAATAGGGCCGCATGTAGCCTTCTTCAAAGACATGCACCGTCAGGCCCGCTGCTTTGGCGGCCTGCACCGCCTCGGCATGGATCGGCCGAGTGTCGCCATAGAGCACGATGTCGGTGATGGCATGCTGTGCGCAGATCGCGGTGAATGTCGCCGTCCAGTCCGCAGGGGCACCCTGATAGGGGATGTACCCCTTCCCGCGAAACCAGAACGCCCGGTCGCCCGCATTGAACCCGACCCGCCAGACCTGCACCCCCGCTGCCCGCAGCATTTTGCCCAGACGATGAAAGAACGGCCCGTGCGGCCCCTGCAGGAACAGAAATCGTTTGGCCGCCGGGTCGGTCACGAATTTATCCACGCAAGCTCATTCACACCATGTTAACGCGGCCATCGGACAGAAATATGGCGGCAGCCTTGCCCGGTATCGGCCAAGTTGCTAGGTCTGACAAGACAGCTAAAAGGTTACAATATGTTCACCGGGATCATCACCGACATCGGGCAGGTTCTGGCGCTGGACCAGCGCGGCGACCTGAGCGCACGGATCGGCACTGCCTATGACGTGGCGGGCATCGACATCGGCGCGTCAATCGCCTGCGACGGGGTCTGCCTGACGGTCGTCGCCCTGGGCACCGCGCCGCAGAACTGGTTCGAGGTGCAGATTTCGGCGGAAACTGTCGGGGCGACCAATCTCGGCGGTTGGGCGGTCGGCGCCGCGATCAATCTGGAACGGGCCTTGCGGGTCGGTGACGAATTGGGCGGACATATCGTATCGGGCCATGTCGATGGCGTGGCTGCGGTGCTGGAAACCCGTGACGAAGGCGACAGCACCCGGTTCACCCTGCGCGCACCCGAGGTTTTGGCGAAATTCATCGCCCCCAAGGGATCGGTGGCGTTGAACGGCACATCGCTGACGGTGAACGCGGTCGATGGCGCGACCTTTGGCGTCAACATCATTCCGCATACCAAACAGATGACGACATGGGGGGCAGTCAGGGCGGGGGGCCATGTGAACCTCGAGATTGACACGATGGCCCGCTATGTGGCGCGGCTGCGTGAATGGGACTGACGGTATGACCCCCGGCCCCGGCCATAACAATGGCCCGACGATGGAACCGGGCGCGACATGGCGCAAGACGGCATGGGCCAGGGCGCGGGCCGATCTGTTGCCGGTGCTGCCGATCGAGGTGGTGCGCTTGCGGGTCAAACGGGCGCGCGAACTGGGCCTGCCCTACAAGACCTACGCCTCGGTTCGGGCCAGCACCGGGCATGATCTGATCGGGTTTCTGTTTTCGTCGAACGCATTAGGCATGGTGCAGGTGGCGCGGCTTGACCCCGCGCGGGAGATAAAGCTGGAGGGCGTCGATGCCCGTCGGGTCGCTTTGGTCCATCGCCCCTTCGATCCCGCCACCATCGCCGCAATCCCGCAGATCGACAGCGCCCATACAGCGCCCCGGTTCAGCCAAAGCTGGGCCGCTATGCGCGACAGCCTGCGCGACGTGATCCGGGCCGAACGCCAGCCTGCCGACCGTTTCCTGCTGATCGGCGAAACCGCGTTTGAACGCGACTGGGCCGGGGCGGTCGGGGCGGCGGGTTACTTGCCCGGCGCCGACTATTTCCGCCCGGCAATATCGTCCGACTGAAAATGCCGGCGCCGCAGGTTCCGACACCGGAACCTGACGCCGCGCAAACCGCAGCGCCGTGTCACCAAAGGTTTCAACCTGTGGTCCCCCTTTCAAAACCACCGCCGCTGGGCTATCTGGCGCCAAGCCATCTGACGGGGACACCATGACGCTGCCATTCGAACAACCCGGCCCGATCGAAAAAGACTGGTCCGACGCGATCAGTTCCATCGAAGACATCATCAACGACGCCCGCAACGGCCGGATGTTCATTCTGGTGGATCATGAGGATCGCGAGAACGAAGGCGATCTGGTGATCCCGGCCCAGATGGCCACACCCGACGCGATCAACTTTATGGCAAAGCACGGGCGCGGCCTGATCTGCCTGTCCTTGCCGGGGTCGCGGATTGATGCGCTGGGCCTGCCGCTGATGGCGCAGCAGAACTCCTCGCGCCATGAAACTGCTTTTACCGTCAGCATCGAAGCCCGCGAGGGCGTCAGCACCGGGATTTCGGCGCACGACCGCGCCTTGACGGTCGCCGTCGCCATCGACGCCTCCAAGGGGGCTGCCGACATCGCCACCCCCGGCCACGTCTTTCCGCTGCGCGCCCGCGAAGGTGGCGTGTTGGTGCGGGCCGGGCATACCGAGGCGGCAGTGGATATTTCGCGCCTTGCGGGCCTGAACCCCAGCGGTGTGATCTGCGAGATCATGAAAGAAGACGGCAGCATGGCGCGGCTGCCTGACCTGATCGCCTTTGCTCAATTGCATGGCATCAAGATCGGAACGATTTCCGACCTGATCGCCTATCGTCGCCGCCACGACAATCTGGTCAAGGCGCAGGCGACGCAGATCATCACCAGCGAATTCGGTGGCGAATGGGAAATGCGCGTTTATACCGACGAAACCCAGGGTGCCGAACACATCGCGCTGATCAAGGGCGATATTTCAGACGATGCGCCGGTCCTTGTGCGGATGCACGCAATGGACCCGCTGCTGGATGTGGTCGGCACCGGCGGCAAGGGTCGGGCGCGTGAATTCGGCGATGCGATGCAGGTCATCGCTGACGAAGGACGCGGCGTTCTGGTCCTGCTGCGCGATCTGCATATGAAGCTGGCCGGGGCGCACGAGGTGTCGCCGCAGACCTTGCGCCAATACGGGCTGGGGGCGCAGATCCTGTCGTCGCTCGGCATCCACAAACTCATCCTGCTGACCAATTCGCCCAAACCCAAGGTTGTCGGCCTCGAGGCCTATGGCCTCGATATCGTCGGCACCCGCAAGATATCGGAGATCGGATGATGGCCGGACCGACCCACTACAGCCTGCCGCGCCCCGCGTTCGACAAGCCGGTCAAAGTGCTGATCGTCGCCTCGCCCTATTACAAGGACGTGTCCGACCAACAGGTTGCCGGGGCGGTTGCCGAACTTGACGCCGCCGGGGCCAGCCACGAGATCGTCCATGTGCCCGGCGCGCTGGAAATCCCCACCGCCATCGGAATCGCCGAACGGCTCGGCAATTTCGACGGCTATGTCGCGCTGGGTTGCGTGATCCGGGGCGAGACGACGCATTACGACACAGTCTGCAACGACAGCGCCCGGGCCTTGCAGTTGCTGGGTTTGCAGGGGCTTTGCATCGGCAACGGGATTTTGACTGTCGAAACCTACGATCAGGCGGCGGTGCGCGCTGATGCCAAGGGGCAGAACAAGGGCGGCGGGGCGGCGGCGGCGGCGCTGCATCTGATCGCCCTGAGCCGCAAATGGAATCAGTCGGACAAAGGCGTCGGGTTTACCCGCGATATCCTGTTGGCCAAAGGCGGCGAAACCGTATGACTGTATCGGGCAACCAGATGCGCCGGATGAAATCTGCGGCGCGGCTTTACGCGGTGCAGGCGTTGTTTCAGATGGAAAGCTCTGGGCAGACGGTCGAGGGCGTGATTCGCGAATTCGTCGATCACCGCTTTGGCGCGACCTATGAGGGCGTCGAGATGACCGAGGGCGATGTCGACACCTTTCAGGCGCTGATCGACGGGGCCGTGGATAATCAGGCGCTGCTGGATCAGTTGACCGACCGCGCACTTGTGGCGAAATGGCCGCTGGGCCGGATCGACCCGACGCTGCGGGCGTTATTTCGCGCTGCCGGCGCCGAAATGATCGCCAAGAACACCCCGCCGAAGGTCGTCATCACCGAATTTGTTGACGTGGCGCGGGCGTTTTTCGAGGGTGGCAAGGAACCGAAATTCGTCAATGCGGTGCTGGACCACATGGCGCACGAGGCCCTGCCGGGCGCGTTCTAAGCTGGGGTAGAGGTGGCGGGAACCGCGGCAACCGTGGGCGTTTTTGTTCCCGAGGACCTGTTTTTACAGGTGGGCGCCAGATAATCAGACCTGGATCTGATCAGAGCCAGCTCCCTCGGATTTGCTTAAGGCCACTGGAATCTAAACGCTGATCACGAGAGGGGCAGAAACCCGCCACCGTGTAAGCTAGGGCGCAATGCGGGTTCGCGCAAGGGGCGATCAGTCGGGCGCGCCGGTATCCAGCAACCAACCGCCGTTGCCGACGACCTGTTCGGGCAGCAAATACAGCAGGCGTTCGATCACGCCGACGGCGACCAGCGCCATCGCGACCTCAAAGAAAGTGATATCGGCGAAAAGGTGGGACAGCAGGGACATCGGGGCAGCTCCGTTGTTCGTTAGTTTGCGTTATCTGTTTATCGGAGATGCCTGTGGCGCATTCGTGGCAGCGGTGTGATCAATTCGGGCGTGCCGTGGCGTCACCCGCCACAATCCGCGCATAATTCGCCAAAAATTTGGTTTGATTTTTGTTCACCTATTGTTCATGTTTCGCGGCATGATTGTCGTGGACACCCTTGTTTCATTGCAGCCCGGCCAGCTATTGGCGCGCGGGGTCTGTCGGCATCTGCGCGATCTGGATTTTGTCAGCGTCGACGAGATGGTGCCTGCGCCGGGGCTGCGGGTTGATGTCATGGCGCTGGGTCCAAAGGGCGAGATCTGGGTAATCGAATGCAAATCGTCGCGCACCGATTACATGGCCGATGCCAAATGGCGCGGCTATCTGGATTGGTGCGACAGGTTCTTTTGGGCCGTCGGCACCGATTTCCCGACCGAACTGTTGCCGGATGACACCGGGTTGATCGTTGCCGACGCCTATGGCGGCGAAGTGGTGCGGATCGGCCCGGAAAACCGGCTGGCCCCGGCGCGGCGCAAGGTCATGGTGCAGAAATTCGCCCGCCACGCGGCGTTGCGGGCGCAGGCGGCGCGCGATCCGGGCGTGCCGCCGTTTCTGGGACTGGTCTGAGACGAACCGCTCTAACGTTTGCCGACCGACCGCGCCGCAATCGCTGCCGCGCGGATTTCCTCGGCGATCTCGTCGGCCTCGTCGGGTTCGAAATCCATCGGCACCTCGACTCCGTTCGATTCGATGAAAATACGCACCATGCCAAGGCTGGTCGGGCCGATCTGCATGTTGGCTTCTGCGTCGCGTTCGGTGTCGATGCCCATTTGCCGGCCTCCGTAGGTGCAATCGACGTGGTAGCCCGACGGGGGCTTGATTGGCAAGAGGCGGGGACGGTTCTGCCCTTGCAATCGCATCCCGCGGGCGCTAAATCCGGCGGCGTGCCGCGTTAGCTCAGTTGGTTAGAGCGCTTGATTGTGGATCAAGAGGTCGCTGGTTCGAGACCAGCACGTGGTACCACCCAGCCGTTCAATTTATTGCGACCTCGGCGACGAGCGGCCCCCAGGCCGCCCCGTGCATGTCGCGGTCTGCGGCTGTGCCCTGAATCGCCGGGCGTGGCAGGCTGAATTTCACCACCATCAGATCGGCGATATCGAACCGTTTGATCGTTTCGACCGGGCAGCGGAACAGGGCGGCGATGCGGTCGGTCGACAGGCCCTTGACGATCTGGTCATAGGCGGCCGGCGTGCCGCAAAAGATGTCGATCGTGACCCAGAACGGCCCGGCGTTTTTCGACCGGACCTTGTGCGCAATCGCGCCGACCTCAGGCATTGCGCACCTC
>JBBQHC010000026.1:0-28148 GCA_038323615.1 Rhodobacterales bacterium
CCATCGTGGGCGAGGGCGAGGTGATCGTCGACATGGCGCCCGGCATCGCCCGGCGCGTGCGGATCGAGCGGATCCACCTCGAACAGGATGCGGGCAAGTCCATCCACGACATGGACCCGACGATGAGTTTCGTCGATCTGAACCGCACCGGCGTTGCCCTGATGGAGATCGTCAGCCGCCCTGACATTCGCGGGCCCGAGGAGGCTGCGGCCTATGTCAGCAAACTGCGCCAGATCCTGCGGTATCTGGGCACCTGTGACGGCAACATGCAGAACGGCAACCTGCGGGCGGATGTGAATGTGTCGGTCTGCCGTCCCGGCCAGTACGAGAAATATCAGGAAACCCAAGACTTCTCCCACCTCGGAACGCGGTGCGAGATCAAGAACATGAACTCGATGCGGTTCATCCAGATGGCGATTGACTACGAAGCGCGGCGTCAGATTGCGCTGCTTGAGGATGGCAGATCGGTGACGCAGGAAACCCGCCTGTATGATCCCGACAAGAACGAAACCCGGTCGATGCGGTCCAAGGAGGAAGCGCACGACTACCGCTATTTCCCTGACCCCGACCTGCTGCCCCTGGAAATCGAACAGGCTTGGGTCGATGACATCGCCGCGTCCCTGCCCGAACTGCCCGACGCCAAGAAAGCGCGGTTCATCGCTGAATTCGGGTTGGCGGATTATGACGCCAGCGTGTTGACCGCAGAACTGGCCAATGCCCATTATTTCGAAGCGGTAGCACAGGGCCGCGACGGCAAGCTGGCGGCGAACTGGGTCATCAACGAACTGTTCGGACGGTTGAAAAAAGAGGATCACGCGATCGAGGACAGCCCGGTATCGCCCGACCAGCTGGGCCAGATCGTCACGCTGATCGCCTCGGGCGATATCAACGGCAAGATCGCCAAAGAAGTCTTTGAAATCACTTATACAACCGGGCGCGACCCGGTCGAGATCGTGGCCACCGAAGGGATGACCCAGGTCACCGATTCCGGCGAAATTGAAACCGCCGTTGCTGCCGTCATTGCCGCCAATCCAGATCAGGTAGCCAAGGCACAGGCCAATCCGAAACTTGCCGGCTGGTTCGTCGGGCAGGTGATGAAGGCGACCGGTGGCAAGGCCAATCCCGCCGCCGTGAACGCGCTGGTGATGCAAAAACTGGGGTTGTGAACTGTTCGTGTAGTTGCCTTATTTTGCACCGCATCCGGGCCTATATCACCATTAACCATTCACCCTGTCGGAGATGCCCTTGCGCACCCCAATCCTTGCACTGACGACACTGATTTGCGCCCCTGCCGTGATGGCACAGGACGGCGATGCCGCCTGGGGCGGCTTGTTGTTCGACCGCCAATGCGTGTCGTGCCATGTGGTCGCCGATGCAGATGGTGCGTTGCTGGCCGGGCGCAATGCCCGGACCGGCCCGAACCTGTATGCGGTCACCACACGGGGCATCGCGCAGGCGCCCGACTATCGTTATGGCGAAGCCTTGGCAGCGGTTGGTGCGGCCGGCGCGCAATGGTCGCAGGACGCGTTTGTGGCCTACGTCATGGACCCGACCGACTGGCTGCGTGACCAGCTTGACGACCGGCGGGCCCGGTCAAAAATGGCCTTTAAAGTACGATCGGCCGATGATGCACTGCACATGTTCACCTATCTTGACAGTTTGGCGCAAGCTGCTGAATAGGCCGCCGATGTCAATATCTGCCGCCAGCCTGTTCGCGACCTACTAACTCTGGTATCGACAAAACGCCTTAGAATCGTGGACTTGCAGGGCGCTCTTGGTATATTGCCCCGATCAAACGGGACAGTTGGGGGGCCTCAGATGCCATCATTCGAATACAAAGTCGTGCCAGCACCAAGGCGGGCTGCCAAAATTCGCGGGATCAAGGGGACCGATGGCCGGTTTGCCCAGGTGCTTGAGGATGTGATGAACGCGATGGGCGCTGACGGCTGGGAATATCAGCGCACCGACACCCTGCCCTGCGAAGAGCGCGTCGGACTGACCGGGCGGACCACGGTGTTCCAGAACATGCTGGTATTTCGCCGCGCCGTCGCCGCCACGGCCGATGCCGAAACGCCGCGCCTGATCAACCCGCCGGCGTCTACGGTCGCGGCCCCGACGGTCACAGCACCAACACCGCCCGTGGTGCCCGCGCCATCGGTGCGCGTAACGGAAATACCAACGACGGCGCAATCCCCGGTGCGGGCCGATCCGGTCGCGGGTGCGGCCAAAGTCACTGATCCGCGCGTCGCAGCCGAATAAGTCGCAGCGGAATAATCAGACGAATTCGATCGCAAGGGCGTGGATCCGCCCGATAACGTCGGCCCCGATGGCGGCATGAACCGCGCGGTGGCGGGCCAGCCGGGTTTGACCGTCCAGCGACGGGGCCGCAATCACGACGCGCCAATGGCTCTCGCCGCCGTCCTGATAACCGGCATGCCCGCGATGCGCCTCGCTTTCGTCCGTGATGGTCAGCGTCGTCGGCGCTAACGCTGCGGTCAATCTTTCGCGCATTTCCTGTTCAATCGACATTATTTTACCTCTGCCCCCTTCAATCTGGCGCCACAGCCTCTAAACTCCCGTGGCCGAGTCGGAAAGGGACACAGTGAAATGGTAAAGAGCGATCCATTTGGTTTCGACATGTCGGTGTCGGCGTCCAAAAAGAAAAATCCGCGCGGACGGCGCGGCATGTCGGGGGCATTCGAAACCTCGACCCGTGTCTGCGACCATCCCGGTTGTCAGGAATCGGGCAAATACCGGGCGCCGAAATCGCCCGATGTGTTGGACGACTATTTCTGGTTTTGCAAAGACCACGTGCGCGAATACAACCTGAAGTGGAACTTCTTCGATACCGCGTCCGAGGCTGAGTATCTGGAACAAGCCCAAAAGGACCGGGTTTGGGAACGTCAGACCAAACCATTTGGCAAACTGTCCGAAGAACAACGGGCCTGGGCGCGACTGGGCGTTGACGATCCGCATCAGGTTTTGGGCGACAATGCCACCCGGAATCCAGGGCGGGGTGTGGCGGGCAATCGCAAGCTGCCGCCGACCGAACGCCGTGCCATCGACATCCTGGATGCCCGCGACGATTGGACCAAACCCGAGATTCGCAAAGCCTATAAGTCGTTGATCAAGGTGCTGCACCCCGACATGAACGGCGGCGACCGCAGCCAGGAGGAACAGCTGTCCGAGGTCGTCTGGGCGTGGGAACAGGTCAAGGCCAGCCGCAATTTCCGCGACTGACGCGATTCAGGTTTTCACGGAAACGGTCGGCTCGGGAATTGCGTTCGGGTGAGGCGAAAGACCGCGAATTCCGATTCATCGAAGGTTCAAAACGCCTTGGATCGTCAGCGTGTCGGTCGGGTTGGCAAAAATCGAATCTCGTTCGATCCGCCATGCGCTGATCAGCAAGTGCGCCGACATCAGGTTGGCGAACCACAAGGCGGCCAGTGGCGGCGATCCGGCCAGTGTGACCCCCAGAGTAAACGGGCCGAACATGGTCCCGTAAAGCGGCAACGCCAGCGTTCCGGCGATCAATGCGCCGACGAAACTGACCCAGATCGCGCCCAGCGCACCCCGGAAATGGCCGCGCCAGCCCGGTCGCCCCATCTTGTCGCCCGCCAAATACAAGGCGAAAACACCGCCCAGCGCCCCAGTGGTTACGATCCAGCATTCATACCAGTTCATCGCGCGGCCAATGATCGCGCCCTGCCCCATTTGGGTGACTGCGGCGAATGCCATTCCAGCTCCGAACAGCGCCACAAAAACATAGGCGAGCGCCAAAGAGCGCTCGCCATCGGTCATACTCAATTTGCCCAAGGTCACATTTTTTTCCCAATACTAAGGATCAGCGGTTGACCGGGAAATGGGCGGTAATTGAGGCAAAGACCACTGTTTTCGTGAAACAATCTGTTTCGTGAAAATATTGACTCAACGGGCGGCGACAAAGCCTGTCGCCGCCACCCAATTGTCGCGAAAAATGTGTCAGGCGGCGCGGAACACCAGACTGACACCGTTCAGACAATGCCGCTTGCCGGTGGGGGCCGGACCATCATCAAAGATGTGGCCGAAATGGCTGCCACAGCGGCGACAGGAGGTTTCGGTGCGGGTCGTTAAAAAGGTGTTGTCCGGGTTGGTAAAGATCGCATTCGGGATGTTGTCGTAAAAGCTGGGCCAGCCGGTGCCGCTGTCGAACTTGGTTATCGAATCGTACACGGCCAGGTCACAGCCACGGCAATAATAGGTGCCGTCGGCATAATTCTTGTCCAACGGGCTGGATCCGGCCCGTTCGGTGCCATCCTCGCGCATGACCTTGTATTGAATGTCGGTCAGCATCGCCCGCCATTCGGCGTCGGTGCGGGTGACTTCAAAACTTTGGGCCCGGGCCAGCGACGGCAGGGCGCTGCCGGCAAGGGCAAGAAATGTGAATTGGCGGCGATTCATGACATGGCTCCTGAATGATGGGCCTTGATTATCAGCGTGCACCGCCACCGGCATAGCATTTTGGCGGCGGCGCACATGGATGTGAAAGCGGCACAGCTGTCCCGCGATCTTTGTTACATCTTCGGGGTCAGAACGGCGTCGATAACGTGGATCACGCCATTCGATTGCTTGACATCGGCGATGGTAACATTGGCCACGGTGCCGTTTTCGTCGGTCAGCGTGATCTTGTCGCTGTCCATCTTGGCCTCAAGCATGCAGCCGCCCAGTGTCTTGACCATGTGGGCGCCGCCGTCATCCGCGATCATGCCGGCGATGGCATCCGACATCGCGTCCGCACCAACGACGTGGCAGGTCAGGATGGTGGTCAGCAGCTCTTTGTCTTCCGGCATCAGCAGGGTTTCGACCGTGCCTTCTGGAAGGGCTGCAAAGGCTTCGTTGGTGGGCGCAAACACGGTGAACGGGCCTTCGCCCTGCAGTGTTTCGACCAGATCGGCGGCCTGCACGGCAGCAACCAGTGTGGTGTGGTCCGCCGAATTGACGGCGTTTTCGATGATGTTCTTGTCGGCGAACATTTCGGCGCCGCCGACCATCGGGTTGGCCATCGCATGGCTTTCGGCAAATGCGGCAGACCCAAAGGCAAAGGCGGTGGTCGCGGCGAGGATGATCTTGATGCTCATGACGTAACTCCTGAAGTATGCGTTTCTCGATGCCGGACCGTTGTGGCCGGATCGTCAAAGTTACGTGGCTGCCGCGCACAAAGTTTCAGACAATTGCAGAAATCTTGCCTAGAGCCGCGTCACCGCACCCACGGCAACAACTGGTCCTGTCGCCGACCCGGTGGGCGACCCGCCCAAAGGTTCATCGGAAATTGCCAGAATCCCATCGGGAATACCTGCCGCCAGATCATCGGACAGGGTGATTTCAGTGGCACTGGCATCGGCAAGAACACCCAGACTGACCGGCGCCGCATCACCAACGACCAGCCACAACTCCAGCGATCTGCCCGTCTGGGCCGCCCCGGCAGAGCGATCAAGACGCAGCACTTTGGTGTCGGCGTCATACGCCGCCAGCACCACAAGGCTTTGATCCTCGGCTGTGACCTGCGCCACGTATTCCGGTGCAAACGCCGTCGGCGCGGGTCGCAGGACGTCCAGGTTGACCACCACCAGCACGGTCGCCGCAGCGACCAGCCCGGTAAGCGCTGCAGGCAACAGACCAAGACGAGCCAGCAGCGAAGGTTTGTTCGCGGTGTTGGCAGGAAACAGGTCGGCGTTGATCCGCTCCAGCACCGATTGCGGCGGCGGCACCGGGTGGATGCCGTCGGCCACCGACACGAAATCCTCTGCCCATCTGGCATAGATCTCGCGCAGGTCGGGATCGACCGCCATCGCCGCCTCAAAGGCAAGCGCCTCGTCCTCTGTCAGCAAGCCCAGCGCGTATTCCGCTGCCAATGCCGTTGCTTCTTCGTTGTCGTCCAATGCATCCGTCATGAAGACAAACACTCTCTGAGCTTTATCAGACTCCGGCGCAGCCAGGTCCGAATTGTGTTGAGCGGCACACCATAGCGAGTGGCCAGCTCGTCATATGTTTCCCCCTCCAGATAGGCGCGGCGCACCGCGTCGGCCCGGTCCGGCTCCAGCTGGCCCATGCAATCGGCGATCCGCACCCCTTCGGATGCGGCGATGGCAAGCGCCTCTGGTCCCGGCGCGGCGTCCGCTATGTCCACCGCTTCGTCCATCTGGCCGGTCGCGGTTTTTCGGGCCCGCAGCCGGTCGATGCAATGATTGCGCGTGATCGTGATCAACCACGTCATCGGGCTTAGACCATTCACCTGATAGCTGGCGGATTTACGCCAGACCTTGACGAAAACCTCTTGCAAGGCGTCTTCGGCTTCTGCCCGATTATTCAAGACACGCAACGAGATACCAAAGAGTTTCGCGCTGGTCGCGGAATAGAGAGTGCTGAACGCAGCCCGGTCGCCCAGCGCCATTCGGGCGATCATGGTTTCGATATCGGCGGGTGTCGTCATTGGCTGGCGCTTACCTCAGTTGTGTTTGACCCAAGATGGCGTATGGCTCTGAAAACGCAACAGCCGAGTTGCCCCCTTCCCCTTGCGGTGCCTGCCGTTATGTTGCATCCCGAAGCCCGGATTATCCGCCCCGCGCTCCGCATTCAAAAGGCAAGACACTATGGCCGACGGCATGAAAGAGACACCTGCAAAACCCACCGAAGAACTGTCGGTGCGCGATGTGTTCGGGATCGACACCGACATGAAGATCAAGGGCTTTGCCGATCGGGGCGACCGGGTGCCCGAGATCGACAGCACCTACAAGTTTGATCCCGACACCACCTTGGCGATTCTGGCGGGCTTCGGCTGGAACCGCCGGGTGATGATCCAAGGCTATCACGGCACCGGCAAATCGACTCATATCGAACAGGTCGGCGCCCGGCTGAATTGGCCGACGGTGCGCGTCAACCTTGACAGCCACATTTCCCGGATCGATCTGATCGGCAAGGACGCGATCAAGCTGCGCGATGGCAAGCAGGTCACCGAATTTCACGAGGGCATCCTGCCCTGGGCCCTGCGCAACCCTGTCGCCATCGTCTTTGACGAATACGACGCCGGCCGCGCCGACGTGATGTTCGTGATCCAGCGCGTACTGGAACATGACGGCAAGCTGACGCTGATGGATCAGAACGAGATCATCACGCCGCACCCGTCGTTCCGTCTGTTCGCTACCGCCAACACCGTGGGTCTGGGCGATACCACCGGCCTTTATCACGGCACCCAGCAGATCAACCAAGCCCAGATGGACCGCTGGTCACTGGTGGCAACGTTGAACTACCTGAGCCACGACGCCGAGGCGGCAATCGTGCTGTCCAAGGCCCCGACCTACAACACCGACAAGGGCCGCAAGACGATCTCGCAGATGGTCACGGTCGCCGACCTGACCCGCACCGCCTTTATGAACGGCGATCTGTCGACCGTGATGTCACCCCGGACGGTCATGGCCTGGGCCGAAAACGCGCGGATTTTCAAGGATGTTGGCTATGCCTTCCGGGTATCGTTCCTGAACAAATGCGACGAGCTGGAGCGGCAAACCGTGGCCGAGTTCTACCAGCGCTGCTTTGACGCGGAACTGCCCGAGAGTGCGGCGAGTCTGAGTTTGGGGTGACGCTCAAACCGGTCCTGACAGTCGCGGTTTTCATGCTGCTTTGTGGCGCGGTCAGCGCAGATGATTTTCGGTATCCCGCCGCGCAATGCGCGGCGCTGATGCTGGGGATGGCGGAATACAGCCACGATTCAGCCTTTTTCGACAGCAATCCCGACCCTTTGACAGACCGTGCCGCCGCCTTTCGCGCCGTGGCGATCCGGCAGAACGGTGGCGATGCGGGGCCAGTGGATACAGCGATTGCAGATCAGCGGCCCCAGATGACGCGATTGTTAGACGCCTATATCGTGCGTTTCGACGATCAAAGCCGCGACATCTTTCGGCGCCTTTTACAGACTTGCCAAGAAGTCACGATCGAATACCCGGAATCCCACAGGCCATAAACCCGGCGCCACTTTGCCTGATAAAAGTGTTGTGGGCGCAACCCGCCGTCGCAACCATCAGTCGCGCGGGTTGCACCCTCCCTACGGCTGAAGCCTACGCCGCCAGCTTTTCCGCCTCGGCCCGCGCTGCCATCGTTGCGTTTGCCCACCAGACCATGTCGTCCAGCAGCGCCTTGGCGCCCGGCATCAGGTGATCCTCGATCTTCGAGATATCGCCGTCGCCGCCACCCATCGGATGCACCGCGAACATGTCGGCGCCGCCGATGTGGACCGCGCCGTGGACCGGGACCATGTCGAGTTCCACCCCGATCTGGCGCAGGTGTTCGACGGCCCGCGTCGCCCCCATCGACCCATAGCCAATGGCGCCCATCGGCTTTTTGTTCCATTCGACATAGGCCTGATCCAGCGCATTTTTCAGCGACGCGGTCAGACCGTGATTGTATTCAGCCACGACAAATATGAACCCGTCGAACCCGGCCAGTTTCTTTTGCCAGGCGATCGCCTTGGGGTCTTCGGACGGCATCCACTTGTTCGATGCTTTTTCGTTGAAAAGCGGCAGGTCGAAATCACGCAGATCGACCAGTTCGACGGCCATATCATTGCGCTTTTGCGCCTGCGCCAGCATCCACTGGGCAGGTTTGTCGGCGAAACGCGCATCGCGGGTCGAACCGATAATGATGGCGATCTTCGGTTTTGCGGTGGTCATGGGATATCCTTTTTTCGTGTTGGGTTACGTTACCGCTAACCTAAGCCGATCGGTGCGGACGGCAATCGCCACCCCGGCACAGGCTCTGTGCGGATATGCGCGGTCTTGCCCCGCACGGCCCGCGGTGCGATATCTGGGGCATGAACAAGCCCACCGACAACCCCGCCGATCCGTTCAAAAAAGCCCTGGCCGAGGCGACCAAGGTCATGGCCGACGATCCTGACCTGACCGTCAGCTATTCGGTCGATCCCGCCGGGCAGACCGCCGACAGCATCCGGTTGCCCCAAGTCAGCCGCCGGATGACCCGCGACGAAGTGCTGCTGGCCCGCGGCACCGCCGACGCATTCGCCCTGCGTCACAAGTTTCACGACGCCGCCGTCGATGCCCGCTATATGCCCCAGGGCCAGATGGCCAAGGATCTGTTCGACGCGATGGAGACCGCACGGGTCGAGGCCGTCGGGGCGCGCTATATGCCCGGTACCGCCAGCAACATCGACGCCAAGATCGGCAACGAGGCCCGGCGCAAGGGCTATGACCAGATCACCAAGGCCAGCGATGTGCCGTTGTCCGTCGCCGCCGGGTATCTGGTGCGGCATCTGGCGACCGGGCGCCCGTTGCCTGCCGGGGCCGACAATGTGATGGAGCTGTGGCGCGGCTTTATCGAGGATCAGGCCGGCGGGCGGCTGGATCATGTGACCGACGTTCTCTCGGATCAGCGGGCCTTTGCCAAATTCGCCCGCGAGGTGATCGCCGATCTGGGCTATGGCGATCAGTTGGGCGACGACCCCGACCTTGACGACGATCAGGATGACACCGCCGAAGATGGCAGCGACGATCAGGACGAGCCGGATTCGACCGGCGACGACCAGTCCGACAGTGACGAAGCCGAGGCATCGCCGGAACAGTCGCAGGACCAGCAGGACGACGAGTCTCAGGCGCAGGTGTCGGCGGATGACATGGCCGACGCCGAGATGGCCGAAGATGCCGAATTGCCCGAGGGCGAGGCCCCGATCGACCCGCCACCGCCGCTGCCCCATTCGGACGCCGACCCGAACTACAGAGTATTCCGCGACGATTTCGACGAAGAGATCGGGGCTGAGGATTTGGCTGAACCTGCGGAACTGGAACGCCTGCGGGCGTATCTGGATCAGCAGTTAGAGCCTTTGAAGGGGGCCGTGTCGCGGCTCGCCAACAAGTTGCAGCGCCGCTTGCAGGCGCAACAGAACCGCAGTTGGGAGTTTGACCGCGAAGAAGGCATTCTTGACGCGGGAAGGCTGGCCCGCGTCGTCGCCAACCCGACGACACCGCTGTCATTCAAGGTCGAAAAAGACACCGAATTCCGCGATACCTGCGTGACGTTGCTGCTCGACAATTCCGGCTCGATGCGGGGCCGCCCGATTTCCATCGCGGCGATCTGCGCCGATGTCTTGGCACGGACGCTGGAACGCTGTCAGGTCAAGGTCGAAATCCTCGGGTTCACGACGAAGGCGTGGAAAGGCGGCATGGCCCGCGAAAAATGGCTGGCCGAGGGGCGGCCATTGCAACCCGGACGGCTGAACGACCTGCGCCACATCATCTATAAATCCGCCGACGCGCCCTGGCGGCGGACCCGGCCCAATCTGGGGCTGATGATGAAAGAAGGGTTGTTGAAGGAAAACATCGACGGCGAGGCACTGGAATGGGCGCACCGGCGGATGACGGCGCGGCGCGAGGCTCGCAAGATTTTGATGGTGATTTCCGACGGCGCGCCGGTCGATGATTCCACTCTGTCGGTCAACCCGGCGAACTATCTGGAAAAGCATCTGCGCGACGTGATCGCCATGATCGAGCGGCGCAAGGCGGTCGAACTTTTGGCGATCGGGATCGGCCATGACGTGACCCGCTATTACGACCGGGCGGTGACGATCACGGATGTCGAACAACTGGCGGGCGCGATGACCGAGCAACTGGCCGGTCTGTTCGACGCCGATCCGCGCAAACGGGCGCGGGTGCTGGGGATGCGGCGGGTCGCCTGAGCAACGTCGAATTTTCCCGAAAATTCGAGCCTCCGGCGGGAGTTGTTATTGCAAAGTGAAACGAGGCGCGACGCGGATGTTCCAGACGTTTGATTCAGCCTCATCGCCCGAACAAGGGCCGCCCCGGCTGGCAGCTTTGCGTGGCGCCATGTCGGCCGCCGGACATAACGCCTTTCTGGTCCCCCGCGCCGATGCCCATATGGGCGAATATGTCGCCGCTTGCGATGCGCGGTTGCAATGGCTGACAGGGTTTTCAGGGTCGGCCGGGTTTTGCGCCCTGACCGCCACGGAGGCAGGTATGTTCATCGACGGGCGCTACCGGGTGCAAGTCCGGGCCGAGGTGGACCTTGACCATTTTACCCCCGTCCCCTGGCCGGAAACCACGCTGGCCGATTGGTTGATCGCGCAAGTGCCAGATGGCGGGACTGTGGGGTTCGATCCCTGGCTACACAGCATCGACGAACTCCGCCGCCTGCGTGAAAAGCTGGACCCGGCGGGGATTGTCCTGCGCCCCGGTCCGAACCTGATCGACCCTTTGTGGCCCGACCGCCCTGCCCGCCCCCGTGCGCCGATCCGGGTGCAGCCAAATGACCTGACCGGCGAAAGCCATGACGAAAAGCGGGCGCGGCTGGCCGATCCCAAGGCCCATATCGTCCTGACCCTGCCGGATTCGATCTGCTGGTTGCTGAACATCCGGGGCAGGGATATTCCGCGCAATCCGGTGGTGCAGGCGTTTGCAGTGCTTGATCCAAGGGGCGCGGTGGCGCTGTTTACCGATGCCTCGACCGACCCCGCAGTGCTCGCGCATTTCGGCGACGCGGTCACAGTCCATCCCTACGACCGGCTGACCGCATATCTGTCGGCAACCGACGCGGCGTTTCGGCTTGACCCGAAGTCTGCGCCCGAGGCGCTGCGCCTGACCGATCCCGATGCCACCGAAGCCACCGACCCCTGCATTCTGCCCAAGGCCCGCAAGACGCCTGCCGAAATCGCCGGAGCCCGGGCGGCACACCTGCGCGACGGGGCGGCAATGGCGCGGTTTCTGGCGTGGTTAGATACCGAGGCGCCCAAGGGCCGGTTGACCGAGATCGACGTGGTGACAGCACTTGAAGGATTTCGTCGCGATACCAACGCCTTGCAAGACATCAGTTTCGACACGATCTGCGGCGCCGGCCCGAACGGCGCAATCGTGCATTACCGGGTGAACACGGCCAGCAATCGCCCGGTGCGCCTCGGTGAATTGTTGCTGGTGGACAGCGGCGGGCAATACCGCGACGGGACGACCGACATCACCCGGACCGTGATCGTCGGCGCGCCGACGCCCGAACACCGCGCCTGCTATACCCGCGTCTTGCAGGGCGTCATCGCGATCAGCCGGGCCCGGTTCCCGGTCGGAGTCGCTGGCTGCCATCTGGATGCGCTGGCGCGCTATCCGCTGTGGACCGCGGGTATGGATTACGACCACGGCACCGGGCATGGCGTCGGTTCATATCTCAGTGTCCACGAAGGCCCCGCCGGACTGTCGCGCCGCACCAATACCCCGCTTGAACCCGGCATGATCCTGTCGAACGAACCGGGGTATTACCGCGAGGGCGCGTTCGGCATCCGGATCGAGAACCTGATCGTGGTGCAGGACGCTGCCCCCTTGCCCGGCGGTGATGCGCGCAAGATGTTGGCCTTTGACACCCTGACCCACGTGCCGTTCGACCGCCGCTTGATCGATGCTGGCCTGCTGTCGAACGCCGAACGGGACTGGATTGATCGCTATCACGCGGCTACGTTCGCCCTGATCGGCCCACAGGTGGACGGGGCCGCGCACGACTGGCTGACCGCCGCCTGTGCGCCACTTTAGGGAGATGAACAGATGGCAGAGCATATCAAGATCAGCCCGGCGGACGGCACCTGGGTTGTCCGGGCCGGCGGCGCCGTGCTGGGCGAAAGCGCCAATGCGCTCGAACTGACCGAAGGGCAATATTCCCCGGTCATCTATATCCCCCGCGCCGACATCGCGATGATGTTTCTGGACAAATCCGACACCATATCGACCTGCCCGCACAAGGGAGCGGCGACCTACTACAGCATCGCGTCCAATAGCGGCCTGATTGCGGATGCGGCATGGAGCTACGAAACCCCGAAGGCCGGAATGGAGGCGATCGCGGGCCATGTGGCGTTCTACGACACCAAGGTCGACGTCGAGCAGGTCTAAAGCAGATAGACTTTCAATTTAATCGCAATCCGCCCCAGGATCGGGCGATTTGCGATGTCGCTGACTCAATCAAAAGTCATTCCGCGCTAGGAATGTTCCTCGGCCGCTGTCGCTGACAGGGCGCGGTTCATCGCCCGCAGCGCATCGACATAGAACACCGCGCCCCAAAGGTCGGGCGGTGTGCCCTCACCGGTCAGCCGCACCACGGGAATAAACGCCGCGCCGGTTTTCTCGAGCAGCGGCATCAGGGTTTCCAGCGTCGCACCCGCGTCGATATAGCTGCCGTCGCGGATCAGATCCCAACAGACATCATCGCTGGCTGCGCGGGGCGCACCCTTGGCCCGCATGATCGTGGCGGCGCTGAAGGTGGCCAGCAGATAAGCCTGCGGCCCGGCGGCCAGATGCACGCCGCGACGTTCCAGTTGGGTGAGAAAGAACGACCGGTTCACCAATCGGCTGGCCAGTGCCGTCGTCAGCGACACCGCGACCATGACCGCAAGACCGGTCTGCCAGTCACCGGTCAGTTCGAACACGATCAGCGTCGTGGAAATCGGCGCGCCCAGCACCGCCGCCGCGACCGCTCCCATGCCGGCAAGGGCATAGAGCGTCTCTGACCCCGACATGTCCGGCAACACCCCCGTGGCGATGATCCCGAACGCGAGCCCGGTCAGCGCCCCGACCATCAACGCGGGCGAAAACACGCCACCGCCCATCCGCCCGCCCATGGTAATTGCCACGGCGACGATTTTCAGCGCGGTAAACGTCACTGCCTCGTGCAGCAGCAATTTGCCGGTCAGCGCGTCCGACGTGGTTTCGTAGCCGACGCCGATGATGTGGGGCCACCGGATTGCCAGCAGACCCAGCAGGACACCCGCGACGGCGGGGCGCAGGGCGCGGTGCAGGCCGATCCGGGCCTGTATGTGGCTGGCGAAGGTTTCGGCCCAAAAGATCGCCCGCATCAACACCACCGCGACCAGCCCGCAAACCAGGCCAAGGACCAGAAAGGCGGGCAGTTCGACGTAGAACGACAGCATCGTCTGGTCCATCAGCACGAATTCGGTCACATCGCCGTAAACCAGCCTGTTGATCACGGTGCCGGCGACGGCGGCAATGGCAATCGGCGCAAAGGCATGGACGGCAAAGTGGCGCAGCACCACTTCCAAAGCGAACAGCGTACCAGCGATCGGGGCGTTGAAGCTGGCCGACACGGCGGCTGCGACTGCACACCCCAGCAGGTCGCGCCCGGTAATCCCGTCCGCCTTGATCGCCCGGCAGATCATCGTCGAGATCACGGCGGCAAGGTGGACAACCGGCCCCTCGCGCCCGCTAGACCCGCCGGTTCCCAGCGTGATCAGGCTGGCAAGCGCCGACGCCAGACCGCGCCGCACCTCGACCCGGCCTTCGCGCAATGCCGCGCCCTCGATCACGTCCGATACTGTGCGCACGCGGGCGTCGTCGGTGAAACGGTGCAGGATCAGCCCGACCGTCAGACCGCCCAAGATCGGGATTGCCAGCACCCAATACCAATCCAGCGTCGCAGCCAGGGTCTTTAGTCGTGCAACGTCGCGCACACCGTAGGCCGTGCTTTGGATCCAGTTGATGCCAAAGCGAAACCCGACGGCGGCGATCCCGGCAAGGATGCCGATCAAAAGGGCAATGAACCAGAACTGCACCTGGCTTGGGCCGCGACGCCGGATCACCTGCAAACCCTTGCGCAGCGACGACTTGGCATCGTCCGCGCCCTGCCTGATCCACGATGCGCCCTGGTCTGCCATCTTGGCCTTTCGCTGCCTTGCCCCTAAGCTTATCCAAGGATCAAACCCCAAAGGCAGGCCATGACCATTCGATCCGCGCTTGGCGCACTTGAAACGCTTTTAGGGGATCGTCTGGCACGGTCCAAGGCCGAACTGGCGCAGCACGGCCAATCGGAGAGCCACTTTGCCCCGGTGCCACCCGATGCGGTCGCCTATCCCGAAACCGCGGACGAGGTGGCGTCGCTGGTGCGCATCTGCGCCGATCACGACTGCCCGGTGGTGGCCTTTGGGGCGGGAACCGCGCTTGAGGGGCACACGCTGGCGCTGCGCGGTGGCGTCTCGGTCGACCTGACGCGGATGTCCGCGGTGCTGGCGGTCAACGCCGATGATATGGACTGCATCGTGCAACCGGGGATCACCCGGGTCGCCCTGAACGATGAACTCCGCGCCACCGGGCTGATGTTCCCGGTCGATCCCGGCGCCAACGCCACGATTGGCGGCATGGCGGCGACGCGGGCCAGCGGCACGACGGCGGTGCGCTATGGCACGATGCGCGACAATGTCATGGGGTTGCAGGTGGTGCTGGCCGATGGCCGGATCATCCGCACCGGAAGCCGCGCACGCAAATCCAGCGCCGGTTATGACCTGACCGCCCTGTTCGTCGGGTCCGAGGGGACGCTGGGCATTATCACCGAGCTGACACTGAAGCTGCACGGCCAGCCGCAGGCGGTGGCGGCGGCTGTCTGTGCATTCGACACCATCGGCGGCGCGGTCGATGCGGTGATCGAGACGATCCAGACCGGGGTGCCGATGGCACGGATCGAATTCGTCGATGCCGCGTCGGCGCTGGCGGTGAACGCCTATTCACATGCCGATTTTCCCGCCCTGCCGCATCTGCTGGTCGAATTTCATGGAACCGAGGCCGGAGTGGCCGAACAGGCGGCGATCTTTGGGGCCATCACAGCCGATCATGGCGGCAAAGGGTTCGTCCATGCCACGAAAACCGAAGACCGCAATGCGCTTTGGAAGATGCGCCACGATGCTTATTACGCGATCCTTGCCAGCCGTCCCGGTGCGCGGGCCATCGTGACCGACGTCTGCGTGCCGATCTCAAAATTGGCGCAAGCGGTGGCCAAGACCCAAGCCGATATTGCGGCCAGCCCGATCCCCGGCCCTATTCTGGGCCATGTGGGCGACGGCAATTTCCACGCGATCCTGTTGATCGACCCCACAAACGCGGCTGACCGCGCTGCCGCCGCTGAACTGTCGGCGCGGATGGCCGACCGCGCGCTGGCGCTGGGCGGCACGGTGACCGGCGAACACGGGGTCGGGATGGGCAAGCTCGGGTATATGGCAGCCGAACACGGGGCCGGCTGGGACGTGATGGGGCAGATCAAACGGGCGCTCGACCCCGGCGGCATCATGAATCCCGGCAAGGTCGTCGCGCAGAACTGACACTTGATTTTCAGCCGGTTTTCAGCCTCACTTCGGCACGCTTGCCAGCGAGATCTGCAATGGACCCGAAACCTACCCCGCCTGCGCCGGATGCCATTCAAGACGTCATCGACCGCCTTTACGAGGTCGCTGTCGATCCACTGCGCTACGAGGCGCTGTTGGATCGTTGGGAGGCGATGATGCAGCCTCAAAGGACCGCCAGCAATTCCGTCGACGACCCCGGCATGGGCCAGTTTGTCGGGCATTTCGCCCGCGCCGACAAACTGCTGGACCGGGTCATCGCCGATCTGGACCAATCCCAACCGCAGGCAATACTGGGGCGGATCGACCGGGCGGCTGCCTTCGTCGTCGATCACAATCTAGTTATAACCAGCGTCAATCCGGCGGCCCGTAGTGCGTTGGGCGTGACGACCGGGGCGCGGGTCGATGCCATCGCGCTGGCCGCGGGCGAGGCTGAAACGCTCGCGCAGAACATCCGGCGCACACTCGGGTCCAACAGCCAGACGCCGGTGGTGATCCGCACCCGATCAGCCCGGTTCGATCGGCTGGTCGTGTTTCACCTGCGCTCGGTCCGTCCGGAAAACGCGCCGCCCTTTGTTATCGCCGTCACATCTGAAATCGCCTGGCCCCAAGGTTTTGGCGAGGTGCTGCGCCAAGCCTTTGATCTGACTGGTACCGAGGCCGAAGTGGTGCGCGCGCTGACCGACGGGCTCAGCCTGACACAGGTGGCAACGGCACGCGGCCGCAGCATCGATACGATCCGCGCCCAGTTGAAATCGATCATGGCCAAGACAGAAACCCGGACCCAGAGCGAACTGGTGCGCCTGACCCTGTCAACGATGGAGATCATCCAGTTTTCCGACGATGCAACGACGAACATGCCCGAGTCGTCGGTCGGGTTCGATACCCTGGAACCGCGCCCGTTCCAGACGCTGACACTGCGCGATCAGCGGCGGCTTGATTATCTGATCCTTGGCGACCCGAACGGTGTGCCCGTCCTGTTTTTCCCGCTGGACTACGGGCTGGTCCGCTGGCCCGCCAGCGCCGAGGCCGAGGCGGCAAAACGCGGTCTGAAAATTGTCGTGCCGGTGCGGCCCGGCTATGGGGCATCGACACCGCTGCCCAAGGGCGTGCCCTACCTATCCCAAATCGTTGACGATATCGTCGCGTTGCTGGATCATCTGAACATCGCCCGGCTGCCGATGCTGACCCTTGGCGGTGACAGTTTCATCGCCATCGCCCTGCACGCCGCCTATCCTGAACGGGTCACGGCGCTGGTCGCCTGTGGCGGCGTGCTGCCGCTGACCCGGCCCGAACAATACAACCGGATGGAGAAATGGCATCGGTTTATTCTTGCCGGGGCGCGGTACACGCCGCATCTTCTGCCGTTCATGGTCAAGGCCGGGTTTGCCCTGGCCCGCCGGTTGGGAAAACGCGGATTCATCCACGCCGTCTATGGCAAATCGACCGCCGACGTGGCGACCTTCGAGATCCCGGAGGTGTTCGAGGCGATGGTCGTCGGCTCCGAGGTTGCGCTGTCTGACACCCATTCCGCCCATGACGCGTTTTCGCGCGAGGTGATCCACCACGAAACCACCGACTGGACCGACGAGGTTACCGCGCTGCGCGGCAGGATTCCGGTGCATTTCCTGAACGGGCTGCAATGCCCGCAGGTGCCCCCGGAGACGCTGGCCGATTTCCAGGCCGATTACCCGTGGATCGATTTCCGGATTTATCCGGACGCCGGGCAGTTGCTATTTTTCCTGAAATGGCGCGATGCACTGGCCCTGATCGAAAAATATGCCACGGGCACGCCGCCGTTTACCCCGTTTGGGGTATGACGACGAAACGCCGACTCGGCTAGAATTAACCAATTCAGACGTTTTATTGATAACGCCGCAAGGCACCAGACTACATAGATATATCCGCGCGGTGCTCTAAGTGGCACCAACCGGACCTTTTCAAAACGCTGCGATAACAGCAAATGGGGGCGACTGGCGGATGGCAATGGTGCGACCGTATTCACGCACCACACATCGGCTGGTCGCTCCTGGCTTTTCGACTCGCCGCCGTCCGCTGTTTTGGATTTTCGGCACCGGGCTGCGGATTGCGGTCGGCTACCGACTGTCGTTCCTGACGACCGTCAGGCCGCACCGATCAGCACCTGTGCCGCCGACCGCGCGGCATCGGTGACAGTGTCGCCCGACAACATCCGGGCGATTTCATCGACCCGCGCGGCGGGATCCAGGGCCGTGACGATTGATGTCGTCGCATCCTTGTCCTGGCGTTTTTCGACCCGCCAATGGTGGCTGCCAAGGGCGGCAACCTGCGGCGAATGGGTGACGACCAGCACCTGACCGCCTTGCGCCAGATCGGCCAGCCTGCGCCCGACCGCCGCCGCCGTGGCACCACCAACGCCGCGGTCGATTTCATCAAAGATCAGGGTCAGGCCATCGCTGTCCTTGGTCAGGCACACCTTCAGCGCCAACAGGAACCGCGACAATTCGCCCCCCGATGCGATCTTGTTCAGCGGCCCGGACGGCGCGCCGGGGTTGGTCGCGACGGTAAAGGCGACGGCGTCGCGCCCCTCGGGCCCCGGTTCGGCGGGGCTGATGTCGGTAGCGAAAACCGCCCGCTCCATCTTGAGCGGCGCCAGTTCAGCGGCCATCGCCGCATCAAGCGCAACGGCGGCCTTGGTGCGGGCGCTCGTCAGCGCCGCGGCGGCGGCGTCATAGGCGGATTGTGCCGCCGTGACAGCTGCTTGCAGGGCTTTCATATCCTTTTCGCTGCCGTCCAGGACCGCCAGCCTTGCGCGCAGATCATCGGCAAAGCCACCCAGATCGTCGGGCAAAACATTGTGTTTGCGGGCCAATGCGCGGATCGCGAAAAGCCGTTCCTCGGTATTTTCCAAGGCGTGAGGGTCAAAGCTGATCGCGTCCAGACAGGCAGCGACGCCGGCCTGCGCCTCTGCCAGTTCCGTCTGTGCCCGTTCAAGGGCGGCCAAGGGCGCATCCAATCGCCCTTCTGCCTGAATAGCGGCACCGTCCAGCCAGCGGGTCGCGTCGGTCAGTGCGCCTTCGGCCCCTTGATCGCCAAGGATCTCGGCGGCGCGGGTGATGTCGGCGCGGATTTTTTCGCCCGATTGCATCAGGCGGCGGGCAGTATCCAGCAACGCCTCTTCGCCCGGTTCGGGGCCGAGTTTGTCCAGCTCGGCGACCGCGTGGCGCAGGTAATCTTCTTCGGCGCGCACGGCATCAAGGCGCGTGTTGGCGGCATTCATCGCCTTTTGCGCTGCCCCCAAGGCACGCCAGGCGCCACGGGTGGCGTCGATCAGCGGGTCGGTGGCGGCAAAGGCATCAAGCAGCTGGCGGTGACCGCGCGGGTTCAGCAATCCGCGGTCATCGTGCTGGCCGTGCAGTTCGACCAGCGTGTCGGACAGATCGCGCAGCACCTCGCCACTGACGCGGCGGTCGTTGACCCAAGCGGTCTTGCGTCCGTCACTTGTGTTGATGCGGCGCAGGATCAGATCGTCGGCAGCGGGCAGCCCGGCGGCGTCAAGGACGGCACGGGCGGGATGCGCGACGGGCAGATCAAAGGTCGCCGTCACCTCGCCCTGATCGGCCCCGGCGCGGACCAGTTCGGCCCGCCCGCGCCAGCCAAGGACAAACCCAAGTGCGTCCAGCAGAATCGATTTACCCGCCCCGGTTTCGCCGGTCAGCACGTTCAAACCCGGCTGAAACGCTAGCTCCAGCCGGTCGATGATCAGCATGTCGCGGATGTCGAGTGCACGCAGCACGTGGAATTGCCCCTATGGGTGGGATAGATTGAAACCCATCTTACCAGATGTAGGGGCGGACGGAAGATGGGTTGCAACCCATCCCATCCCGAACATCACAACCATTCGCCGCGCACGACCTGTCGATAGATCGACGACAGCCAGTTGTTGCCCGTCGCCCGCATTTCCAGCCCCTGCCCGGTCAGCAGCGTGTAACTGTCCTGATACCAGGTCGTCGATTGAAAGTTGTATCCCAGAATCGCGCCGGCCGTCTGCGCCTCGTCGGTCAGACCCAGCGACAGATAGGCCTCGACCAGCCGATGCAGCGCTTCGGGGGTCTGGCTGGTGGTCTGGAATTGTTCGACGACAACCCGGAATCGGTTGATCGAGGCGGCATAGTTCTTGCGCTTGAGGTAATAGCGCCCGATTTCCATTTCCTTGGCCGCCAGATGGTCAAAGGCCAGATCAAATTTGAGAACCGCCGAGCGACCGTATTCGGTGTCGGGATACTGTTCGATGACCTGACGCAGGGCTTGCAGGGCCTGAAATGTCAGACCCTGATCGCGACCGACCTCGTCAATTTGATCGTAGTAGGACAGCGCCAAAAGGTATTTGGCATAGGCCGCGTCATCTTCGGCGGGATAAAAGTCGATGTAACGCTGCGCGGCAGCGCGGGTGTCGGGGTAGTTACGATCCTGATGGAACGAAAACGCCTGCATGATCAGCGCCCGTTTGGCCCACTCGGAATAGGGATACAGCCGCTCGATCTCGCCAAAATACTGGGCGGCCTGATCGGCCTTGCCGCGCTCCAGTTCGTATTCACCGCGCTGATAGATTTCTTCGGCGGTGTAACTTTCCAGTTCGGCGGACCCGATAACATCGCTCTTTTTGCCGCATGCACCCAGCAGGATGGCGGACAAAAGCACTGCACCTGCAATCGCCCTGCCTTTGCTGCTGCCTGACATCAACGCGCCCCCGACCCTGCTTGCACCGTTTTGGGGGGCACCATGGCCCCCGCTTGGTTCACCGTCTAGCATAGATAGATCGGGGGCAAAATGCCTTTTCCCAAGGATCGGGCCCCAAGGATCGGCTCACTGCGATCCAATCGCCTTTACGCGACGGCGAAAAGATCGGCACGGCGCACGCCGACACCTGGCAGACGCGCAGCAATGGTCGAATCACAATCGACCCAACCCCATGCTCGCGGCTGATCGAACAGCGCCCGCAGCAACCGGTTGGTCATCGCATGGCCGGCCCGCACCCCGGTATAGCGCCCCAAAATCGGCGCGCCTGCGGTGAAAAGATCGCCAAGCGCGTCCAGCATCTTGTGGCGCACAGCCTCGTCCGCGTGACGCAGACCGCCCGGCGTCAACACCGCATCGCCGTCAACCACCACCGCGTTTTCCAGCGTTCCGCCCAGGGCAAGGCCCTTGGCGCGCATCGCGTCCACGTCGGACTGACTGCAGAACGTCCGGCTGTCGCACAGTTCACGCACAAACGTGCCGTTCGCCATGTTCAGTACCTTGGATTGCCGCCCGATCGCCGCATCGGCAAAGTCGATGGCAAAGTCGATCTGCAGGCTGGTTGCCGGCGACAGGCGGGCCAGCGCCGCACCCTGACGCACCTCGATCACGTCACGGATTTCGATGGCACGCAGCGGCGCGTTCAATCGGGTCACGCCCGCGTCGACCAGACCGCGCACAAAGGCGGCGGCACTGCCATCGAGTATAGGAACCTCGGGGCCGTCGATGTCGATCAATGCGTTGTGAATGCCGGTGCCCGACAGCGCCGCCATCAGGTGTTCGATCGTCGCGACCGATACCCCGTGGCCGTTGACGATGCGGGTGTTCAGCGCGGTCTGTTCGACATTACGCCAGTTTGCCGGAACCAGCGCCGCTGCGCCACCCACATCGGTCCGCCGGAAAACGATCCCATGACTGGCTGCCGCGGGCCGCACGGTCACGCGCACGGGCATGCCATAGTGCAGGCCCACGCCGTCAAAGCCGACTGCCGATTGAACTGTGGTTTGCACCGGGACGCCTCAAAGTCTTTTCTGGGGCCCATACGGACCCTGCTGACACTCAGGTAAGGAAGAAGGTGCGTGGCCTCAACTCACACTTTGCAACGGTCTGAAACATTGTAAAAAGTGTGTAAACGATACCGTAAGAACAGCACTCAAGGCATTGATATAATAGAAAAAGGGGCCGCGCAATGCAGCCCCTTTCTTGTCGCTGGGTGCGACTGGTTTAGTTCGCCTGACGCCGCAGGAAGGCCGGGATTTCAATGCGTTCCTGATCGGCATCCGCCTCGGGGGCCTCGCGCATCGGTGTAATCTGCGGCTGTTGACGGGCCACCGGGGCCGGGTCGGCATGCTGTCCAGACATCCGGTTCAACAGACCACTCAACCCATATCCGCGTTTTTCCTCAACCTGATGACGGGGCTGTGGCGCGACCATAGGCTGACCCTGCGCCATGGGGGTGCGGGGCTGATGCGCCGAGGCGTGATTGACCGCATTGCGCAACCGCTCTAGGGTTTCGGGCGACGGGGTTCCGGCTGGGCGCGGTGCCGGGGCAACGAAATCTTCGGCGCGGTCCATTGCGACGGGTTCGGCGGCAGGACGATACGCCGGTGCCGGCACCCCGTCTGCATCAAGATCGTCGAAATCCTGATCAAAGATGTCGTCACTCGGATCCTCGGCCTTTTTGTGATCGAACAGGTTGCGTTCGTTCGCCGCAGGTTCGGTCGGCGCCGGTGCAACACGCTGCGGCAGGGGTTCGCGGACCTGTGCGGCGACCGCCGGTTGTGCGGGACGCGGTGCCTGCACCGGGGCCGCAACGGCACGATCTTCGGCCGAAACATGCTGGGTCAATGGCGTTGCCATCGGACGCCGCGGGACCGGCTGATCAGACGATTTTGCCACGGCATCGATGCCGGTCGCCACGACCGAAACGCGCATCCGGCCTTCCATATTGGTATCCAGCGTCGAGCCGACGATGATATTGGCGTCAGGATCGACCTTTTCGCGGATCTTGTTGGCGGCTTCGTCCAGTTCGAACAGGGTCAGATCGTAACCGCCGGTGATGTTGATCAGCACGCCACGCGCACCCTCAAGGCTGATTTCGTCCAGCAGCGGGTTGGCAATTGCCTTTTCGGCAGCTTCGACGGCGCGGTTTTCGCCCTCGGCCTCGCCGGTGCCCATCATCGCCTTGCCCATCTCGTCCATGACGGCGCGAACGTCGGCAAAGTCGAGGTTGATCAGGCCGGGGCGCACCATCAGGTCAGTCACACCCTTGACGCCCTGATACAGCACATCGTCGGCCATCATGAAGGCGTCGGTGCAGGTGGTGCGTTCGTTGGCAAGACGAAACAGGTTCTGGTTCGGGATGATGATCAGCGTATCGACGACTTTTTGCAGCGCCTCGATGCCGTCCTCGGCCTGCTTCATCCGCTTGGCGCCCTCGAACTGGAACGGCTTGGTGACGACGCCGACAGTCAGCACGCCCAATTCGCGGGCCGCCTGGGCGATGATCGGCGCGGCCCCGGTGCCGGTGCCCCCGCCCATGCCTGCGGTGATGAAACACATATGCGCGCCGGCCAGATGATCGACGATCTGTTCGATCGATTCTTCAGCGGCGGCGGCGCCAACAGTGGCGCGAGCACCGGCACCCAAACCTTCGGTGACCTTGATCCCCATCTGGATTTTCGAGGTCGCACGTGACTGTTGCAGCGCCTGCGCGTCGGTGTTGGCGACAACGAACTCGACCCCTTCGAGTTCCTGTTCGATCATGTTGTTGACGGCATTGCCGCCCGCCCCACCCACGCCGAAAACTGTGATCCGGGGCTTCAGTTCGTCTTGCCCGGGCATCGAAAGGTTCAATGTCATGCTCTGTCCGCCTGTCTGTTTGTGTCCCGTCCCGCCGGGCGCTTTTGCCTGTCTCTGGCATAACGTTAACGGTCGGGGGCCGTTAGGTCACGTGGAAAACACATTTTCGCCACAAAATGTGGCCGTTTTGTTTGGGTTTGCCGCTGGATTTGGAACCATCGGCAATATCTTGCGTACTACCAGTTGTCCTTGAACCATTTTACGGCCCGTTTCAGCGACTTTGGTCCATGTCTTTCACTCGGCACGTCGAAATCCCACCATTCGTCCTGCGGCTTTGCGGCGTAGCAGGTCAGACCCACGGCGGCAGCAAAGGCCGGGCCGGTGGCGGCCTGCGGCAGGCCGGGCACCCGCAGCGGGCGGCCAAGGCGCACCTGCTGGCCCAGAATCTTGGCGGCAAGGCTGTCAAGCCCCGGAATCTGACTGCTGCCGCCGGTCAACACAATCTGGCGGCTGGGCAAATGTTCGAATCCGGCCGCGTCAAGGCGGGCGCGCACCTCTTCCAGAATCTCTTCGACCCTTGGCCGCATGATCCCGATCAGCTCGGCGCGGCTGACGGTCCGGCGGTCGCGCTCCCAGTCGCCGGTCTCGCCGCCGATCTCGATCAGATCGCGGTCGTCCATGCCGGTGGCGACGACGCCGCCATAAAACGTCTTGATCCGTTCGGCATTGGCGGACGGCACCGACAGGCCCATCGAAATGTCGGATGTGATGTGATCGCCGCCCATCCGCACCGAATCGGCATAAATCATGTGCTTTTTGATAAAGATCGACAGGCTGGTCGCGCCGCCGCCCATATCGATGCAGGCGGCGCCCAATTCCTGTTCGTCCTCGACCAGCGACGCGATGCCCGACATATAGGCCGACGACGCCAGACCCGCCAATTCAAGGTCGCAGCGTTTGATACAGTAAAGCAGGTTCTGAATTGCCGCCGCATCGACCGTCAGCAGGTGCATGTCGGTGGTCAGGCGATTGCCGATCTGGCCGCGCGGATCGGCCAGTCCGGTACGGTGATCCAGCGTAAAATTGACCGGCTGGGCGTGCAGCACGGCCCGCCCGGCCCCAAAGTCCGGCACATCGCAGGCGGCCAGAACCCGACCGATATCGGCGCTGGTCACCACATTGCCCTGCACATCCGCAGCGCCGTCCAGCCCATAGCTGCGCGGCTCGGCCCCCGACAGGCAGGCGATGACGTGATCGACCCGCACTCCGGCCATTTTTTGCGCCGATTGAATGGCGGTGCGGATCGCCTTTTCAGTTTCCTGCATCGCATCGACTTCGCCAAAGCGGACGCCGCGCGACCGGGTCGTGGCAGCGCCAATGACGCGCACCATGCTTTGACCCGCCATTGTGCCGACACCATCGGGTTCGCGAAACTTTTCGGGGCCGTCAAACCGCAGAACCAAACAGGCGATTTTCGACGTGCCGATGTCCAGAATGGCGATGACGCCGCGCTGTTTGGCGGCTTGGCGGACGTTGCGCATCGCCCGTTGGGTTTCGTATAAATCTTTCATCGGTATCGGCCCCTAATTCCCTGAAACACTTGCATTGATCCGCCGCATTTCAGCGACCGCCGGTTCATTCAGCCGGATTGTCGGACGTGCGGCATGGCGCACATCGACCACCGCGATGTCGCGGGCCAGCATGTCCTGGGCCTGCGCCATCGCGATCACCCGCTCAAAGGCGGGAATTGCATTGTCGGCGGGCAAAAGGATGCGTTGTTCGCGGTCGAGTACCACATCCCAGCGGCGCTCGCCCATGCGTACCAGCGCTCGGATTCGCGGCGTCACCGGACCGGCGGCAGCGAATAGCGCCAGGGCTTCGTTGATCGCCGTGCCAGCGCCGTCGCCCGCGATCAGCGGCAAGTCCGACCGATCGACCCGCGCATCGACGTTGGCAATAAAGGTGCCGTCCGCATCGATCAGTTTCAGCCCATCGGCATCGCGCCAAACGGCAACGGCAATCCGCGGCGTCACCGCCACATCGAGGATACCGCCGGGCATCACCCGCAAGGTTGCCGACTGCACCGCATTGATCGCCTGCACCGTGTCACGCAGCGCGTTCAGATCCAGATCGAACGACGACACCGGAAATGGTATTGGTAGAACCCGCGCGATATCGGCCTTGAGCCCGTCATCCGCGCCGGTGATATCCAGCCCAGTCACCATGAATTCGGGGCGTTGCTGGATCGACGCCTTGATGTCGGTGTAGGTCGTCGCCAGCAGCGCCCGGTTGGCATCGTTGTAAAACCACACCGTTGCAATCACCCCGATCAGGGCCAGCGGCAGGCCGATCCGCACCGACTGGCGAAACAGCGGCGTCAGCATCAGGCGTTGATAGCGATAGCTCCACCGTGTCGGGGCGGGATCGCGGCGCTGGTCTGTGTCGCGGGGGGCTCTCAGCGATCGCATGACGCATCCTCGATTAACCAGCGGCACAGGTCGGGAAAGCTGATCCCGACGTGGGCGGCCTGTTCGGGGGCCAGCGATGTCGGGGTCATCCCCGGCTGGGTGTTGGTTTCCAGCAGGATCAACCCATCGATCCCGCGGGTCTCGTCCCAGCGGAAATCGGTGCGCGACAGGCCCCGGCAACCAAGGGCGACATGGGCCCGCAGGGCATAATCAAGGCAGGCGTCGATGATCGGCTGCGGCAGGTCGGCGGGGATCACATGGCGCGACCCGCCGACACTGTATTTGGCATGATAGTCGTACCAGCCATCGGTGATGATGTCGGTCACACCCAAGGCACGGTCGCCCATAACGCTGGTGGTCAGTTCGCGCCCCGGCGCATAGGTTTCCACCATCACGGTCCGGGGCATTTCAATGGCCAGTTTTGGCGGACCATTGGGATTTTCGCCGACGATATAGACGCCGACGCTTGACCCTTCGTTGTAGGGTTTGACCACATAGGGCGGCGGCAACACATGCGCCGCCTCGACCGCCTCTGCCGTCGCGATCACCGAATGCACGAACGGCAAGCCGACAGCACGATACGCCTCTTTCGTGCGCTGCTTGTCCATCGCGAGGGCCGAAGCAAGGACGCCCGAGTGGGTGTAGGGGATGCGCAGCCATTCAAGAATGCCTTGGACACAGCCGTCTTCACCCCAGCGGCCATGCAGAGCGTTGAATACCACGTCGGGTTTGATGTCGGTCAGACGCGTGACGATATCGGGGCCAGCATCGACCTCGATCACGTCGCATCCTGATTCCCGCAAAGCCGCTGCGCATTCGGCCCCTGAACTAAGCGACACGTCACGCTCAGCCGATGGACCACCCATCAACACAACCACCTTGGGGTTTGTCCTGCTCGACATTCCCACCGCCTAATCGCGGACCTTTGCGGTCCGTCTTTCGTTGTTGTGACCCTTGCCCAGAGTCCGACCCGTTTATTGGGTCATTTATCATCTCGTGCGACCCGGTTCGCCGACCCGCATAATTTCCCACTCTAACGTGATCCCGCTGGAATCGTAAACCTTTTTTCGCACATCTTCGCCCAATCCTTCCAGATCGGCGGCGGTTGCGCCCCCCGCGTTGGTCAGAAAGTTCGAATGTTTGACGTTCATCACGGCGCCGCCCCGTGTCGCCCCGCGCATCCCGGCGTCGTCGATGACCTTCCACGCCTTCAAGTCGTGCCGGTCGTCGGCCTGCCCGGTGCTGGAATATCCGGCCGGGTTGCGGAAGGTCGATCCGGCGGTGCGGTCCCTGGTCGGCTGGGTTTCGTCGCGTTTGGCGAGTTGTGCCGTCATGCGCGCGTCAAGGTCGGCCGGATCGCCCTCCGGTGCCGTGAACGTCGCGCTGGTGATGACCGCCCCACCGGGCAGCGTTGATTGCCGGTAGGCCAGTTGCAGGTCTTTGGCAGGTAGATCCCGGAGTGTCCCGTCACGCAGCACCACCGTCACGCTGTTCAGCACGTCGGCGGTATATGACCCATAGCATCCCGCGTTCATCCGCACTGCGCCACCAATGGTGCCCGGAATCGTGCGCAGGAACGTCAGATCAAGGCCCGTTTCGGCTGCCCGGCGGGCGACATGGGCATCCAGCGCCGCCGCCCCGGCGGTGACGGTCTGCCCGTCAATGCCGATGCCGTTGAACCCGCGCCCGAGCCGGATCACCACCCCCCGGATACCCCCATCGCGCACGATCAGGTTCGACCCAACACCCATGGGAAAGACCGGGACGACGGGGTCGAGTGCCGCTAGGAACGCCGCCAGATCGTCCGTATCGGCAGGCTGAAACAACACATCCGCCGGACCACCGACGCGCATCCAGGTGAGATCGGCAAGCGGGCGATCAGGGGTCAGGGTGCCACGGACGGGGGGAAGGGTCAGGGTCATGGGGGCGGAATACAAGGCCGGTTTGTT
>JBBQHC010000027.1:0-27109 GCA_038323615.1 Rhodobacterales bacterium
GCGACCGGATGGCCGCAGCGACGCCCGCCCGTAATGTCATGAACGGCCCGCCACCCGCGCCATCCGGCGGGGCCGTAAAATCGTTGAATTCAGGTTCATCAGTGCGTGCAAAACCACTATCACCCACAACTGCCCGCTGCCGACATAGATCGCCGACAGATACAGGCCGACGATTGCTGTCTGAATGACCCCCCGCGCCCCCTGATACAGATCGAATGCGCCAAAGATCATGGACCCGATTCCAAAGGCCCAGAACACATTGCCGGTCAGTGGCAGCAACAAGAGGGGCAGGGCAAGGCGAAAGTAGATCTCTTCGCTGATCCCGGTGACGACGGCGAAACCCACCATCAAACGGGTTTCGGCCAAAATGCGGCAGCAGGTTCACCAGTGGCCAAACGGCGACTGCCAGAAATTCAACGTCGATCGCCATGTCGGGATTGTGCATGCATGACCCGGTTCAAATAAACCGGGCACCGGGATGGCCCCGATGCCCGCTCGATCCTTGATCCGATCTGTCGCCCTAGGTCTTTAGCGTGCTGTCGTCCGTTATCGGCATCTTGGCCTTGATGCCGCCCGTCGTGGACAGCGGATCGTCCTGCCGCTGCACGGACCCCTCAAAGTGGGCGCCGCTTTCAATCGCGATGGTCTTGTGAATGATGTCGCCCTCGACCCGTGCAGTCGATGTCAGGCGAACCTTAAGGCCGCGGACCCGGCCGATCACCCGGCCATTGACCACCACATCATCGGCAACACATTCGCCCTTGATGGTGGCACCTTCGCCGACGGTCAGCAGATGCGCGCGGATGTCGCCATCAACCTGACCTTCGACCTGAATGTCGCCCGATGTCTTGAGGTTGCCCTTGATATGCAGGTCCGACGACAGGATCGACGCCGGCGGTTTGGCCTTGGGCGTCGATGGCTTGAACTCGGGTGCGCTGCCCATCGTCGATTTTGGGGCCTCGGCGGGCAGGGCGCTATCGGCGGGTTTCGGCGCGGGGTCGTTGATTTTGCTCTTAGAAAACAACTTTTCCAGCTCTTATATAGATCATGGGGTTGACGGGCTCTCCGCCGACACGGATTTCGTAATGCAGGTGTGGCCCGGTGGAACGTCCGGAGTTGCCCATATCACCAATCCGTTCGCCGCGCGAGACCCTTTGACCGGCCTGCACGCGGATCGCGTTCAAATGGCCGTAACGGGTTTCGATTCCGAATTCATGCTGGATCTTGATCAGGCGGCCATAGCCCGAGGCCCAACCGGCACTGATCACAACACCGTCAGCCGGGGCATAGATGGGTGTGCCGACCGGACCCGCCATATCGATTGCATTGTGCATCCGGCCCCAGCGGGCGCCGAAAGGGCTGGTCAGGCGATAGGCGGCGCGCACCGGGATGCCGAATGGTGCCCGATCAACAGCGATTCGATACAGATTGAGCTGATCCATCGATGACAGGATGCCATTGGCGCGTTCGGCGTCGGGATCGGTGGCGCCGCCGCGGGTGGAAATCTGCAGCGGCATCAACGGCCCGCCGGTGCCTGAATAGCCGCGCCGGACCTGCGACAGCAATGAATCGGGGTTCATCCCGGCAGCCCGGAACATATTGTCGAGCGGTTCGACCGATACCAGCATCGCTTCTTCCAACTGACGGAATATTTCGTCGTTGCGATCTTCCATCTGGCGCAACTGATCTTCGACATCGCTGGCACGGTTGAGGGCGAATTGGGCGTCGTCGGCGATTTGATCGCGTTCGGCGGCGGTGTCGGCAAGGGCGCTGGACAACAGATCGACGGTGTTCGACATTTCGCTGCTGGCGACGCTGCCCGGCAAACTGCCGTCGCCGCCCGCGATCGCGGCGGTGAGAACAGCGGCCTCGGCGCGGGCATCCTCGCGTTCTTTCATGGTGCGGCGCAACGTCGCCTGCACGACCTCAATCCCGGCTTCCATTTCCCGGCGGCGATCTTCGGAGCGCAGCAATTCGGTCTGCATCACCGAAATCTGCCCCAGTGCCGAACTGAACCGTTGTTGCGCTGCTATCGCTTCGTCGGCGCGGGCGTCGCGTTCGGTGGAAATTGCGTTCAGCCGCTGTTCATAGATGAACTGATCGCGCTGCGCCTGTGCGCGGAAATTGCCGGCACCGATACTGTCCATCAGCAGAATCGCAGTGGCGATGATCGTCCAGCCGACCACGAGGGTCGCCCCAGACCAGATCACCAGCTGGGTCTCAGATTTAAGCCTGATAAACCGGGTTTCGGTGTCCGAACGCAGAAAGAGACGCTTTTCAGGAAAGCTGCGTTCAAGGACAGCGTGGATCTTCATCGGTAGTTGAAAGCGCACGTGTTTTTCCCATCCCTAGGTCATATTGGCACGTGACTTTTGCCGACCCGCCCCGTGGGCCCTGTTAGACGGGTGGGATCAATGCCGCAACAATTTTGCGCAATTTCGTGCAGAAGCGGCGGAGAACCGGGGCAAAATGGCGGTATTTCGCCTAGCCGCCAAAGCTGGACCCATCGGCATTTTCCGTCAGGGGCCAATAGAAATCCGGTGGCAATCCCGCCTCGGCCCGCTTTTCGGCATTAAATGGCGGCTTCAGGTTGCCGTGGAAATACTTCCGGACCAGCCGATGAAATTCCTCTTTTGGATCATGGTCGAGGCGGCCACAGAGAAAGTTGAACCATTTCGAACCGTAGGCGACGTGATGCACCTCTTCACCGTAGATCGTTTCAAGCGCGGCAACCGCACCGGCATCGCCGGCCTTCTGGAACACCGCGATCATCCCCGGCGTCACATCCAGCCCGCGCGCCTCAAGCACCATCGGCACCACCGCCAGCCGGCCCAACAGGTCGCTGGCTGTGCTGTCGGCGGCACGCCACATGCCGGCATGGGCGGGCAGGGCGCCGTAGTGGCTGCCGGCATTGTCCAGCCAATCGCACAGCAGATTGAAGTGTTTGGATTCCTCGTCTGCCGCCTGCACCCAGTCGTCGTAGAACCCCAGCGGCATTGGGGTGTCAGTGAACCGGGCAATGATGTCCCAGTGCAGATCAACGGCGTTCAGTTCGATATGGGCGACGGCGTGCAGCAGCGCAATCCGCCCGGCAGGAGTGCCGGGGCCACGGCGGGGCACATCGCGGGGGGCCAGCAGTGCGGGGCGGTCGGGCCGGGCCGGATGATCAGGCGGCGTCGCGCGGCCCACAGGCAGGGGTGCCCCTGCGGCGCGGGCATCACGCCACAGGGCGGCGCAGCGGTGCGACAGGATGGTCTTTTCGCGTCCGTCGGCGGTGGTCAGCACGGCGACGGCCATGTCGGCAAGGCTCTGCATCAGGTGTCCTTTTTCCCGGGTGACGCATTGACACCCGTCAGTTTCTTTTGGCCGAAAATATTCCCGCCGGAGGCTCCGGCTTTGCGACGGAATGTAACGCCGAAAGTACGCGCGTGGGTACCGTGGGTTTGAACCCACGGCCGGCCCCGATCAGATTGCCTGCACCACCGCCAAAACCGCCGCGACGTGCCCCGGTACCTTGACGCGGCGCCAGTCTGCCCGGATCACCCCGTCGGGACCGATCACAAAGGTCGACCGGTCGATACCCATATATTTGCGGCCATACATGCTTTTTTCGACCCAAGTGCCATAGGCCTCGCAAACTGTGCCATCTTCGTCGGCGACGAGAGCAACCTTGAGGCCATGTTTGTCGCGAAACTTGTCGTGCTTCTTGACGCTGTCGCGCGAAATCCCGACCACGACCGCATTGGCGGCCTCGAAATCGGTCAAGGCGGCGCTGAAATCCAAGGCTTCGGTCGTACAGCCAGAGGTGTCGTCCTTGGGGTAGAAATACAGCACAACCGTTTTGCCTGCGAGGTCGGTCAACGACAGGGTGCCGCCACCGTCGCGGGGCAGCGTGAAGGTCGGGGCCAGATCGCCGGTTTTCGGGGTAGTGTCGGTCATGTGATCGGTCCAATTCTGCGGGCTTGCGGTTTCGTGTTTTGTTTTAGCCTTTGACGAGCCAGAATAAAGGAGCAATGCAGCCAACGGGAAATAAAGGAACGGATCGGGCGATGACGAAGGCTGCTGTCATGTCCGCCGAACCTGAAACGCCGTCCGCGCCTACCGTTCCGCCGCCCCGAAACAGGCGCCGGTTCGCCAAATCCCGGTTCGCGCTGCGCCTGACCCTGCTGGTGTTGCTGGCCCCGCTGACCTTTGCGATCATCGTGGGCGTTTTGTTGCTGGGCACCGAAGTCACCGCGCCAACCTGGATCAAGACCCAGATCGAGACCCGGGCCGGTGAGGCGCTGGAAGGTGGATCGCTGCGGTTTGGCAGTATCGGCGTGACTGTCGGCACCGATCTGCATCCCCGGGTGCGGATCAGCGACGCCGTGCTGCGTGACGCCAACGACACCGTTATCGCCCGGATTCCCCGGATCGAGGGGCAGTTTTCGCCCCGCGGCCTGATTTTTCGGCGCGAATTGCTGGCCCAGAATATTGTCCTGTCCGGGGTCCAGATTGCCCTGCGCCGCGCCGCCGATGGCCGGGTCGCCGTCGCATTCGAGGGCAGCGGCGCGTCAGTGCGCGAGGCCCCCAACTTTGTCGCCCTGCTGGATCAGTTCGATCAGGTCTTCGAACGCCCCGCCCTTGCGGCGTTGGAACAGGTCAGCGCGACGGGGCTGATCATCAACTACGACGATGCCCGCGCCGGGCGCAGCTGGACCGTCGATGGCGGATCTCTCGCGCTGGACCTGCGCCGGTCGGTGACGACGCTGCGCGGCGATGTCGCTCTGCTGTCGGGGCGCGACTTTGTCACCAGCGTGGCCCTGTCGTATCAAAGTCCGCGTGGCAGCCGGGGCGCGACGATGAGCCTGACGGTCCGGGATGCTGCCGCCGCCGACCTCGCCACCCAGTCGGCGGCGCTCAGCTGGTTGTCGGTCCTTGACGCGCCACTGTCGGCGGCGGTCCGCGCAACTATCGACGCCGATGGCGATCTGGGGCCGCTGAACGCGACCCTCGAAATCGGTGCCGGGGCGCTGCAACCGACGGCCGAGACCGCGCCGATCCGGTTTTCCAGCGCCAAGACCTATCTGCGCTATGACCCTGCCGCCAACCGCATCACGTTCAATCAGGTCGATGTCGCCAGCGATTGGGGCGATCTGACGGCCGAAGGACAGGCCTACCTTGGCGAGATCGTCAACGGCTTGCCCGCGGCACTGTTGGGCCAGTTCAGCCTGTCCAGGCTGCGCCTGAACCCGCCCGGCGTGTTTGATGCACCACGCACCTTCGATCTGGCGTCGATCGATTTCCGGCTGCGCCTGAACCCGTTCAGCGTGACCATCGGTCAGTTCGTGTTGGGCAACGGTGCCGTCCGGCTGGCAGGCAAGGGGAGTGCAGCGGCCACCCCGGCGGGCTGGGCGGTGTCGTTGGACACGACCGCGCCAACGCTCACCGTCGCCGACGTGCTGGACCTGTGGCCAATGGCCGCCCTTTCGGGCACCCGCCGCTGGCTGGCAGACAACCTGATCGCGGGCAATCTGCAAGCGGTCCACACTGCCGTTCGCCTTGCCCCTGACACGGTGCCTGTCGTCAGCGCCCAGTTCGATTTTGCCGACGCCGATGTGAAATTCATGAAAACCCTGCCACCGCTGACCGGGGCTGCGGGCCGCGTATCCTACCTGCGTGACAGGTTAGTGGTGACCGTCGATGCCGGACGGCTGAGCGCCCCCCAAGGCGGCGATATCGATCTGGCCGGGTCGGTCTTTGCGATCGCTGATACGCGGATCCGCAACCCGCCGGCGCGGATCGACCTGCGCACCGACGGATCGGTCACGGCCAGCCTGGCGGTGCTGGACGAACCGCCATTCGAGTTTCTGAGCAAGGCCGGGTTGCCGGTCGCATTGGCGACGGGCCGCGCACAGGTTGCGGGCAGCATTGACCTGCGATTGGGACTGAAAGCCGCGCCAGGCGAGGCCGCGTTTGCCCTCGATGCGACCGCCACCGACGTTGCCAGCGATGTCGTGGTGCCCGGCCGGTCGCTGACGGCGGCGCGCCTTGATATTGCTGCCCGTCCCGACAGCCTGACGATCAGCGGTCCGGTGCGGCTGGGCCAGGTGCCGATGGATGTGACTTTCGCCCGCGCCCTTGGGCCTGGGGCCGACCCGACATCGCGGATCGACGCGAACGTCACGCTGAGCCAGGCGTTTCTGGATGAATTCAACATCGGCCTGCCGCGTGGCACTGTCACCGGGGCGGGTCGTGCCGACCTGCATATCGATTTGCCACCCGGCGCTGCACCCGCATTCACGCTGACCAGTGCGCTGTCGGGGATCGGGATGGCGCTGCCCGCCCTTGGCTGGTCCAAACCGCAACGGTCTTCAGGATCGCTGAGCGTGACCGGCAGTCTTGGGGCCTTGCCCCGGATCGACCGGTTGGCGATCGATACCGCCGGGTTGCAGGCGACCGGGTCGCTGACCCTGTCCAGCGGTGGCGGCTTGGAGCGGGCGCGGTTCTCGCGGGTCCGGTTGGGGGGCTGGCTGGATGTGCCTGTCACCTTGCAGGGGCGCGGGCGTGGTGCGCCGGTAGGCGTTGTGATTGATGGCGGCACGCTGGATATGCGCCGCGCCAATTTCGGGTCGAGCGGCGGGCAGGGCGGGCCGATGCAGATCGCGCTGGACCGGCTGCAAATATCGGACGGGATCGCGCTGAACGGGTTTGCCGGTGAATTCAGCGCCGAAGGCGGATTTTCGGGCCGCTTCAGCGCCAACGTCAACGGTGGCGCGGGCGTGCAGGGCACTGTGGTGCCCCAAGACGGGCGCACAGCGGTGCGGATCGTGTCGGACAACGCGGGCGGCGTGTTCGCTGCCGCCGGGTTCCTGCAAAACGCAACCGGCGGGGCGCTGGACCTGCGTCTGTTGCCCACCGGGGGCGAGGGCGTCTATGACGGCAGTCTGACCGTCAAGGATCTGACCGTGCGCGATGCCCCGGCGTTGGCGTCCTTGCTGAACGCGATCAGCGTCATCGGGTTGTTGCAGCAGATGGGCGGGCAGGGGCTGCAGTTTAATGATGTCGATGCCCGGTTTCGCCTGACCCCCGACCGGATCGTTCTGACGCAGGCCAGTGCGGTCGGCCCCGGTCTGGGAATCTCGCTGGACGGTGTCTATGTCCTGGCCAGCAAGGCGATGGATTTTCAGGGCGTCGTGTCACCGTTCTATTTTCTGAACGGGATCGGATCGGTCCTGACCCGGCGCGGCGAGGGGCTGATTGGGTTCAATTTTACCCTGCGCGGCAGTTCCGACGATGTGCGCGTCGGGGTCAATCCGCTGTCGGTGTTGACGCCGGGCATGTTCCGCGAGATTTTCCGCCGCCCGGCGCCGCGCGTCAGCCAATAGGAAATACCGTGAAACTGTCCGATTTCGACTTTGACCTGCCCGAGGGCCTGATCGCGACCCGGCCCGCACGTCCGCGCACATCGGCGCGGCTGCTGGTGGCGGCGGGCGACGCGATTCGCGATCTGCATGTCAGCGATCTGGTCGATCTGCTGCAATCGGGTGACCGTCTGGTGCTGAACGACACCAAGGTGATTCCGGCCCGGCTGAGCGGGGTGCGCCATCGCAATGGCGAGACCGGCGCGACCACCGCCCGGATCGAAGTGACGCTGCTGGAACCACGGGCCGATGGCACCTGGGTCGCGCTGGTCAAACCGTTGAAAAAACTGCGGGACGCCGAGTGGATCGATTTTACGCCTGATTTGCGTGGTCAATTGACGGAACGCGCCGAAGGCATGGGGCATTTGCGTTTCAATCTGACGGGTGACGATTTCGATGCGGCGCTGGCACAGGCCGGGGCGATGCCCTTGCCGCCCTATATCGCCGCCAAACGGCCAGCCGACGAGGCTGACAAGACCGATTATCAGACCGTCTGGGCGCGTCATGCCGGGGCCGTCGCGGCCCCCACCGCGTCTTTGCACTTTGACGCCGAGCTGTTGGCGCGGCTGGCCGCCAAGGGGGTGCAGTTCACGCATGTGACACTGCATGTCGGCGCCGGCACTTTCCTGCCGGTCAAGGCCGACAACATCGCCGATCACAAGATGCACGCCGAATGGGGCGAGGTGACGCAAGCAGCCGCCGCTGCAATCAACGCAACCCGTGCGGCGGGTGGCCGGGTGATCCCGGTCGGCACCACCGCGCTGCGGCTGATTGAAAGTGCGGCCACCGATGCAGGGGTCGCCGCATGGCGCGGCCCGACCGATATTTTCATCACGCCGGGGTTCCGGTTTCGGGTGGCCGACGGGCTGATGACCAACTTTCACCTGCCGAAATCGACCCTGATGATGCTGGTGTCGGCACTGATGGGGGCGGACCGGATCAGAGCGATCTATGCGCATGCGATCGGGTCCGGTTACAGGTTCTTTTCCTACGGCGATGCGTCGTTGCTGCTGCCCGCCGAAATCGGCACTGGACGCCCCGACCGTTCCGGCGCATGAGGCCAGCGAACCGCTGCAAACGACAATCGATGTCGCAAGCAGCCCGATGATTTTCAGCCCCGCCACCTATAGTCGGGGCGGGCATGCCAAAGGACGATACCCATGTTTCAGGTGCTAAGCGGATCATGGGCGCTGTTTCTTGGCATGTTCATGCTGATGATCGGCAACGGGCTTCAGGGGACCCTTTTGGGGGTGCGCGGCGGCCTTGAGAACTTTTCCACCCTGCAAATGTCCGTCGTCATGTCGGCCTATTTCGTTGGCTTTCTGGGCGGGTCGAAACTGACCCCCGAAATGATCCGCCGGGTCGGCCATGTGCGGGTCTTTGCCGCCCTTGGTTCGACCATTTCGGCGGTTCTGATCATGTACCCGACGCTGGTGTCGCCCTGGGCCTGGACCATTGGCCGGGTGATCATCTGGTTCTGTTTCTTAGGCGTCTATGTTAAGGCCTAAATCTTGCTGAACAATCAGGCCAGCAACGCCAACCGGGGCAAGGCGCTGTCGCTCTACATGATCGTCCAGATGGCCGGAATCGTTACGGCGCAATATATCCTGACGTTGGGCGATATTTCGGGGTATGTGCTGTTCATCGTGCCGTCGGTTCTGGTGTCGATGGCCTTCGCGCCGATCCTGCTGTCGATCCGGCCGACGCCGGCGTTTTCGCAAACCAAACCGCTGTCGATCGCCCGACTGATCAAGGCCTCGCCGCTGGCCTGCGTCGGCATGTTTCTGCTGGGCGGCGTGTTTGCGGCCCAGTTCGGGATGTCTGCGGTTTACGGCACAAAAGCGGGACTGACAGTCGGTCAAATTTCGCTGTTTGTGTCCAGCATCTATGTGACCGCGCTGATTGCCCAATATCCCATCGGTTGGATGTCGGACCGGATGGATCGGCGGATTCTGATCATCGCGCTGGCGGCATTGGGCGGGGTCGGCGCCCTGATCGCGATGGTCGGGCAGGCCGAATACTGGGTGTTGCTGGTCGGGGCCGCGATGGTAGGGGGCACGTCGAACCCGCTCTATGCCCTGCTGATCGCCTATACCAACGATTACCTCGATCCCGAGGATATGCCGGCCGCGTCGGGCGGCCTGCTGTTCATCAACGGCGTCGGGGCCATTGGCGGGCCGCTGATCGTCGGCTTTGCGATGGATTGGGCCGGTCCGGCAGGGTTCTGGGCCTATCTTGCCTTCCTGATGCTGGGTTTGGCGGCCTATGGCGGCTGGCGAATGACCCAGCGGCGGACCCGCACGCTGGTCGGAGAGGCAGTGCCCTATGCCAAGATTTCCGCCTCGTCCACAGCCGTGGCCGCCGAAGTCGCGCAAGAGGTTTACCGCCAATCGGATGCCGAAAACGCCGTGCCGCCTGCAACGCCATAACCATTCCGTGCGGTCGGTCACAGTACAGCTTTTCGGATTCAACCTGAAACATTCGAGCCTGGATTTCGCGTTCGAACCAAGCGAGCGGCCGCGAATATCCGATTCATGTTTAGCCCAAAAAGCTTTAATGGCTTGATCCGCATCGGTTTAGGTGTATGCGGAATACAGGGGCGAGGAACGTGATCATGGTCGAACCTGACGAGATTTTGGGCTATTGGCTGGACGATGTCGGCCCAAAGGGCTGGTATGGCGGGGGCGCCGAACTTGACGATGATATCCGCTCCCGGTTTTTGTCAACATGGCATGGCGCCTGCGACGGATCTTTCGGCCTGTGGCTGACCTATCCTGCGGGCACGCTCGCCTACATCATCCTGACCGACCAATTCCCGCGCAATATGTTTCGCAATCACGCCGATGCCTTTTCAACCGACAGTCTGGCCCGCGCCGCCGCCAAGATCGCCATCGGGCGTAACTGGGACATGCGGATTTCAGAACCGGCGCGCGGTTTTTTCTACTTGCCGCTGATGCACACCGAGAACCTGATGGATCAGGACCGGGCCGTGCGGCTGATCCTGACCCGGATGCCCCAGGCCGATCCCTCGACCCTGCTGCACGCCAAGGCCCACCGCGAAGTGATCCGGCGGTTTGGCCGCTTTCCGCACCGCAACGCCGATCTGGGGCGTGTGACCACGGCGGCCGAACAGGAACATCTAGATGCAGGGGCCTACGGTGCCGTGGTGCGCGAACTGGCCGCCGCCGATCCGGCCACACATGCGGCTGATACCTAGTTTCAGCGCCGCACGGTGGACGTTAACGCGGTGGTAATGCCGATGCCTCATCCTGACCTGGCCTGACTGTGACGCCAAGGATCCCCCGTGAAACACGATTCCATCCCGACCCCGAAGCCCAAGATCAATTCTTGGACCGAAGACACGGGTGGGCCCACGAACCAGCGTGTCGATCTGGCGATCGAAATCATGAACATCATGGAACAAGGCATTCTTGTCTGGTCTGCCGACGGCATTTGCGAGTTGCACAACACCCGTGTGTTCGACGTGCTGGAACTGACCGGCGACGATCTGCGGATCGGCTCTGAACGGCCGGCGTTTCGACAGTTGTGTCAGGATCGCGGACTAGTGTCAGTCAACGACGCCAAACTGGCGGATGTCCAGATCAGGGCGCATCGCCCCTATGCCTACGACATGCCGCTGCCATCGGGGCGCGTGGTATTGGCCAATGCGCGGCCTGCTCGCGGCGGTGGCTATGTTGTGACGTTCACAGACGTCAGCGATGCCCGCAAGGCGGCCAGCGATCTGGTTCAGGCCAAACAAGACGCGCAAGCCGCTGAAAAACGCGCCCGCGACGTGCTGGCCAGCGAACGCGGCCGCCAAGACGACGCGCGATTGCTGGGCCAGCTCGACGAATGGTTGCAAAGCTGCAAGTCGCTGGACGAATTGTTCATGATTGTCAGCAGTTTCATGCAGAAACTGCTGCCGGGGTCCAAAGGCGAGTTGTATGTCTATTCCAACAGCCGCGACGTGCTGGATGGGATGTGCCATTGGAACACCCGCGACCTGCACCCCTATATTGCGCCCGACAGTTGCTGGGCGCTGCGCCGGGGCCGGTCCTATGAATACGATTCCGAAGGAATCTGTTTTACCTGCGATCACGTGACGGCGCATCAGCACGGCGTCGATGTCAACGAATACATCTGCGTGCCGGTCGTCGCGCACGGTGACACAGTCGGATTGCTGCACATCCGGTTCGATCATCTGACGACAACGGCGGCGCGGGTGACCGACAGCAGCAAGTTTGCAGTGCGCTGTGGCGAACACATCTCGATGGCGATCGCCAACGTCAAATTGCGCGATGAACTGCACGATCAGTCGATCCGGGACCCTTTGACGTCGTTGTATAATCGCCGTTATTTTCAGGATGCGATGCGTCGCGAAATTGCGACTGCTGACAAGAAGGGCGGCAGTTTCGGGCTGATTTCGTTCGATGCGGACAGGTTCAAGACCTTCAACGACAGCCACGGCCACGATGCGGGCGACGCGGTGCTGCGCGCCATCGGTGAAAAGCTGGCGGAGGTGATGGACAAGGGTGCCGTCTGCTGCCGGATCGGCGGCGAGGAGTTCGCGGTGATCCTGCCCGCGGCGGATGCGGTGCAGACCTGTCTGGGGGCCGAAAAGCTGCGCGCGGCAATCGGTGCGACCGAGGTGCGCCATCTGGGTGGTGTCCTGCCGCGGGTGACGATTTCGGCCGGGGTCGCCACATTTCCCGTCGATGGCAAGCTGCCGCAAGTGATTCTGAAGCGCGCAGACGAGGCGTTGTATTTGGCCAAGGCTGCGGGGCGCAATTGTGCGGCAGGCTCCCGACGCCGCAACATGATGCATGGTAATGTTGCGGCTGCGGTGCCGCCTGACCGATCACCCAAAGCCTTGCGTGACGATGATATCCGTCCAAACGCCAGAATCCGCTGGCAGACGCGCAGTCACAGGTCACAGTTATACGAGAGCGACAGCGGTCATGCTTCCACGCCCCTAGAGGTTGGCGCGATAGTCGTCTAGGTTCGCCCCAACCAGCTTTGAAGGAGCGAGCGATGGCTGCCAGAAATTTCGACGTGATCGTGATCGGGTCCGGGCCGGGCGGCTATGTCGCCGCGATCCGTGCCGCCCAACTGGGTCTGTCGGTGGCCTGTATCGAACGTGAAAGTCTGGGCGGCATCTGCCTGAACTGGGGCTGCATCCCGACCAAGGCGATGTTGCGATCCTCCGAGGTTTTCCACCTGATGCACCGCGCCAAGGAGTTCGGCCTGTCGGCGGCCAGCATCGACTATGACTTGAACGCCGTCGTCGCCCGCTCGCGCGGCGTCGCCAAGCAATTGTCGAGCGGCATCGGCCATCTGTTCAAGAAGAACAAGGTGACAGCGATCATGGGCGAGGCCAAACTGGCCGGAAAGGGCAAGGTATCGGTCAAGACCGACAAGGGCACCGAAGACCTGACCGCCAAGAACATCATCGTCGCGACCGGGGCGCGTGCCCGCGAACTTCCGGGGCTCGAGGCGGATGGCGAGCAGGTCTGGACCTATCGCCACGCCCTGAAGCCACCACATATGCCCAAAAACCTGCTGGTCATCGGATCGGGCGCGATCGGCATCGAATTTGCCAGCTTTTACAACACGCTGGGCGCCAAGACGACCGTCGTCGAGGTGATGGACAGGGTGCTGCCGATCGAGGATGCCGAGATCAGCGCATTCGCCAAAAAGGCCTTCGTCAAGCAGGGCATGACGATCATGGAAAAGGCGACGGTCAAGAAGCTGGACCGTTCGAAAGGCAAGGTAACCGCCCATATCGAGGTCGGCGGCAAGACCGAGACGCATGATTTCGACACCGTTATCAGCGCCGTCGGTATCGTCGGCAACGTTGAAGGTTTGGGTCTGGAGGAAGCGGGCGTCAAGATCGACCGCACCCATGTCATCACCGACGAATTCTGCCGCACCGGGGTCGAGGGCCTGTATGCCATCGGCGATATCGCGGGCGCGCCGTGGCTTGCCCACAAGGCCAGCCACGAGGGCGTCATGGTTGCCGAACTGATCGCGGGCAAGCATGCGCATCCGATCAAGCCAGGCAGCATCGCGGGCTGCACCTATTGCCAGCCGCAGGTCGCAAGCGTCGGCATGACCGAGGCCAAGGCCAAAGAGGCCGGGTTTGACGTCAAGGTCGGCAAGTTCCCGTTCATTGGCAACGGCAAGGCCATCGCGCTGGGTGAATCCGAGGGCATGATCAAGACGGTGTTCGACGCCAAGACCGGCGAGTTGCTCGGCGCCCATATGATCGGGGCCGAAGTGACCGAACTGATCCAAGGCTACATCATCGGTCGCCAGTTGGAGACCACCGAAGAAGATCTGATGCAGACCGTGTTCCCGCATCCGACCCTGTCGGAAATGATGCACGAAAGCGTGCTGGACGCCTACGGGCGGGCGATCCACTTTTAGTCGAACCAAAACGCAGGGGCGGCCCCGATCACCGGGCCGCCCGTTTTGCCTACTTGGTCACTTCCAACGGCAGACGTGCGACCACGGTGTTATCCTGACCAAGAAAATACCGGATTTCGTAGCTGCCTGCGGCGTCCGGCAGGTTGATCTGCAAGGGGTTGCCATTGCGGGTGTAGGTGTAAGTCGCATAGTCGTTGCCACCCGGAACGCCAATTCCGATGAAATCCAGATTATAGTCGGGACCGTCAAAGCCGACTGTCACCATGCCATCGGCCAGCGCGACGACGGGCGGCGCCACCAGTTGCACCTTGAGCGGCGTGACGCTGACTGGAATCCGCTGCGCAATCGTGTTGTCCTGACCAAGGTAATAGCGGATTTCGTAAGTGCCCGGATCGACTGGCATTTGCAGTTCGGTCGGTGCCCCGTCGCGGGTGTAGGTGTAGTTGATGTAGTTGTTATCGCCCGGCGTGCCGACTCCGATAAAGTCGAGGTTGTAGTTCGGCCCGGTCCAATCGACGCTGATTGTCGCACCGGCCACAGCCTCGGCCGGGGCCGTCATTCCGACCTTGAGCGCGGTGATCGTGATCGGGCGACTGGTCAGGATCGTGTTGTCGCCGCCCAGATAATAGCGGATGTCGTAAGTGCCCGGTTCCAGAGGCATTTGCAGCACTAGCGGGTTGTCGTCACGGGTGTAGGTATAGTTGATGTAGGCGATGTCGCCTGGTTTGCCGACCCCGATAAAGTCGGTGTTGGCCCCCGGTCCCTCCCATCCGACAGTCACGTTCGATCCGGCGACGGCGGTGTCTGGCGCGACAAGGCCGCTGGCGACTGCGGTCACGGTGATCGGCCGGGTCGCGATGACCTGCCGGTCGCGAAATTTATAGCGCAGTTCGTAGTCGCCCGGTTCGTTCGGCATGCTGATGGTCAGGGGCGACCCCTCGGATGTATAGCCATAGTCAGTGTAACCGTCATCGCCGACCTTGCCGATGGTGATCGTATCCAATGGCGCGTTTGGCCCGGTCCATGTCACGCTGATCTCTGACGCAATGGCGGCCTGATCGGGCGCGTCCAGCGTCACCGTGCCGGGGGTAACGGTGATCGTGCGAGTGGCGATGATTTCACGATCTTCGAACTTGTAGCGGAATTCGTAGGTACCCGGATCCCACGGCAAGGTCAGGCTGACCGGGTTGGTATCGCGAACATAGGCGTAGCTGAAGCTGCCACCGTCGTTTTCGGGGCCAACCTGAATGTTGTCGTTCTGCCCGTCCGGCCCGACCCAGCCAATTTGCACGGTGGACCCACCGGGGGCAGTGTCGGGGGCATCCAGCGTCGCCTTGGGCAGATAAACCGGGAAAGCCACTGAAATCGTACCGGGGGCCGGCGGCACCCGAAGCGCAACAGTGACCGTATCCTCGGTTTTGATCCGCAAAGCTGTCAGAGTATAGTCGCCCACCGGCAGATCCTGGGTAAAGCCGGGGGCGGTTTTATCGGTGATAAGGCTTGTTCCATCCGGCGCGGTCACGTTCCACAGGATCGGTTCGTCCATCGCGATAAACTGGCCTTCTTCCACCGCCATGAAAGTGATCTGCCCGGTCTGGGCCACGGGGTCCGGTTCGGGCGCAGCGGCGACGGTTTCAAGTGCTGCGGTCAGTTCAGCCGCATTGGCTGCGGTCAGAAAACGGCCACCGGTTTCATCGGCGATGCACTGCATCTGAGCGACAGCCTCGGCATCAGCCCCGACGTCGAACCCGATCACATGGGCGGTAAAGCCGATCCCGGTTTCTTCGAGCAGGCGGGCGGCGGCGCAGGGGTCGGGGTTGCAGGTTTCCACGCCGTCACTGACGAGGATCACGGTGGCCGCGTCCTCGGTATAGCGCAGCGCCTGCGCGGCGGCGATGATCGCGTCGGTCATCGGCGTCTTGCCCAGCGGTTTGATCGACGCGACGGCGGCGGCGATGGCATCGCGGTTGCCGGTGCCGGGTTCAACGACCGTCTGGATATCGGTGCAATCGCCACGGGTGCGTGCGCCGTAAATTGTCAGACCCAGATTTTCATCTGCCGGAAAGGATTGCAGCAGATTGGTCACGACCTCCTGGGCGATCGTGATCTTGGCGACCTCGTCGATCTGGCCCCACATCGACCCGGACGCATCCAAAACAAGGATCGTGTTGGGCCGTTCCTGGGCTGTGGTCAGGGCGGGAAAAAGGGCAATCAGAGTGGCAATAATGGCGAGAAAGCGCATGGCAAAAACCTTTGGCAGCTGCGTAATTGCGCAAACAGAAGCACAGGCCGTGGATTCTGACTAGCCCTCGTGGTGTGTCGGTCTGGAAATCCTGACTCGGCGGCGCTGCGTAAATTGTCAGCAGCCCGCCAATGTTCCTGTCTTGTTCTGCGATTGGGGTTGGAAGCGGCGGCCCCATCCACTATCTGTTAACTTGATGCCACGGGGGCCAGCATGCCGGAACAAAAGTTTATCGAGGTGCGGGGCGCCCGCGAACATAACCTCAAGAATATCGACGTGGATATTCCGCGCGACCAGCTGGTGGTCATCACCGGGCTGTCGGGGTCAGGGAAATCGTCGCTCGCGTTCGATACGATCTATGCCGAGGGACAGCGCCGCTATGTCGAATCGCTGTCGGCCTATGCGCGGCAGTTTCTGGACATGATGGAAAAACCGGATGTGGATCACATTTCCGGCCTGTCGCCTGCGATTTCCATCGAGCAGAAAACCACGTCCAAGAATCCGCGTTCGACGGTCGGCACCGTAACCGAGATTTACGACTATATGCGCCTGCTGTTCGCCCGCGTCGGCACCCCCTATTCGCCTGCGACCGGACTGCCAATCGAGGCGCAGCAGGTGCAGGATATGGTCGATCGGGTGATGACTTTGCCCGAGGGAACGCGCGGTTATCTGCTCGCCCCGATCATCCGCGACCGCAAGGGCGAGTATCGCAAAGAGTTTCTGGAGCTGCGCAAAAACGGCTTTCAGCGGGTCAAGGTGGACGGTCAGTTTTATGAACTGGACGAACCGCCCACCCTGGACAAAAAACTGCGCCATGACGTTGATGTTGTGGTTGACCGGATCGTCGTGCGCGAAGGTCTGGAAACCCGTCTGGCCGACAGTTTTCGCACCGCGCTGAACCTGGCCGATGGCATTACCGTTCTGGAAACCGCACCTGCCGAGGGCGAAGGCGAGCCGGAGCGGATGACGTTTTCGGAAAAATTCGCCTGCCCGGTCAGTGGCTTTACGATCCCCGAAATCGAACCGCGCCTGTTTTCGTTCAACGCGCCGTTCGGGGCCTGTCCGGTCTGTGACGGTCTTGGGGTCGAGCTGTTCTTCGACGAACGGCTGGTCGTGCCCGATGTGACGCTGAAAATCTATGACGGCGCGCTGGCGCCGTGGCGTAAAGGCAAATCGCCCTATTTCCTGCAGACCATCGAGGCCATCGCCAAGCACTATAAGTTCGACAAGAACGCCCGCTGGAAAGACCTGAGCGCCGAGGTGCAGGAAGTGTTCTTGCGCGGGTCAGGCGACGCTGAAATTCAGTTTCGCTATGACGAGGGCGGCCGCGTTTATCAGGTCAAACGCGCGTTCGAAGGCGTCATTCCGAATATGGAGCGGCGCTATCGCGAGACGGATTCGGCGTGGATCCGTGAAGATTTCGAGCAGTATCAGAACAACCGTCCTTGCGGCGCCTGCGGCGGCTACCGGCTGCGCCCCGAGGCGCTGGCCGTCAAAATCGCCAAGCTGCATGTCGGGCAGGTGGTACAGATGTCGATCAAGGAGGCGTTTGATTGGTGCGAAAGCGTGCCTGCATCGCTGACCAACCAGAAGAATGAAATCGGCAAGGCGATTCTCAAGGAGATCCGGGCGCGGCTGGGGTTCCTGAACAACGTGGGCCTCGAATATCTGACGCTGTCGCGCAACGCCGGAACGCTGTCGGGCGGTGAAAGCCAGCGGATCAGGCTGGCCAGCCAGATCGGATCGGGCCTGACCGGCGTGCTTTATGTGCTGGACGAACCCAGCATCGGGCTGCACCAGCGCGACAATGGCCGTCTGCTGGTGACGCTGAAAAACCTGCGCGATCAGGGCAATACGGTGATCGTGGTGGAACACGACGAAGAGGCGATCCGCGACGCCGACTATGTGTTCGATTTCGGCCCCGGCGCCGGGGTGAATGGCGGCGAGGTGGTCGCGCACGGCACGCCCGAACAGGTGATGGCCGACCCGAAATCGCTGACCGGGCAATATCTGATCGGCGCACGCGAGATCGCGGTGCCGCACGAACGGCGCAAGGGCAACAAGAAAAAGCTGACCGTGGTCAAGGCGTCGGGGAACAACCTGCATGATGTGACGGTCGATTTTCCGCTGGGCCAATTTGTCTGCGTGACCGGCGTATCGGGCGGCGGCAAATCGACGCTGACCATCGAAACGCTGTACAAGAACGCGGCAATGAAGCTAAACGGAGCGCGCGAAACCCCGGCACCCTGCGAAACGATCAAGGGGTTTGAACATCTCGACAAGGTGATCGACATCGATCAACGCGCCATCGGGCGCACTCCGCGGTCGAATCCCGCGACCTATACCGGGGCCTTCACCCCGATCCGCGACTGGTTCGCGGGCCTGCCGGAATCGGCGGCGCGTGGCTACAAGGCGGGGCGGTTTTCGTTCAACGTCAAAGGTGGGCGCTGCGAGGCCTGTCAGGGCGACGGCGTGCTGAAGATCGAGATGAACTTTCTGCCCGACGTTTATGTCACCTGCGAAACCTGTAAGGGCAAGCGATACAACCGCGAGACCTTGGAGATCAAATTCAAGGGAAAAAGCATCGCCGACGTCCTGGATATGACCGTCGAAGATGCGCAGGAGTTTTTCAAGGCGGTGCCGTCGATCCGCGAAAAGATGGACGCGCTGGTGCGGGTCGGCTTGGGCTACATCAAGGTCGGCCAGCAGGCGACGACGCTGTCAGGGGGCGAGGCGCAACGCGTCAAACTCTCCAAGGAACTGGCACGACGATCAACCGGGCGGACGCTGTATATCCTCGACGAACCGACAACGGGTCTGCATTTCGAGGACGTGCGCAAGCTGCTGCAGGTGCTGCACGAACTGGTCGATCAGGGGAATACGGTGATCGTGATCGAACATAACCTCGACGTGGTCAAAACTGCCGACTGGATCATCGACATCGGGCCAGAGGGCGGCGATGGCGGTGGGCGAGTGGTGGCGACGGGCACGCCTGAGGATGTGGCGAAGGTGGCAGCGTCGCACACCGGGCGGTATCTGGGGCCGATGCTGGAACGGCAGAAGGTGGCCGCCGAATAGGTTGGCGCGGAATGACTTTTGACTGAACCGAAATCATCGCAAGTCGCCCGACCCTGGGGGCGAATTGCGATTCCATCGAAAGTCATTCCGTTTCAGTTGGTGATCGCCTGAAGGGCGCGGATCAGGTTCAGGATTTCGTAGGTTCGGGTGTTGAGCGCGACAATATTGCCGTCGATGACAGCGTATCGTTGTCCGCGCGGCAGACGTGGTAGATCATACGAATCGTCGAAGTAATAGAAATCGTCGCGGTCGACCCGATCACCGATCCGGTAATTCCGGTTCCGTTCGCGGTGTGTCTCGCCGCGTCTGGCCTGACCGGGCGGAACACATCGTGGACTGCGGTTGGCCAGACCCGGAGGGCATTTGTAGTTGCTGCGGGCACGATCGTCGTGACCATGACGGTTTCGGTTTTCGCGGCCGTTGTCGGCACTGGCGGTCTGCGGCAGTGCAAGGGTGCCAATGGCCAGACCGAGGGTAAGGCATAGTGCGATGATACGTGTCATGATCGGACCTTTCGAAAGAACGGCGTCAGGGGGTGAACAACGCCCGGGACTCAATCGTTCCGTCGGGGCCACTTGATATGCAATATCAGCGCGTCAGACATAGATCGCAGAGACGACCAAGCCCGCTCACATCGAGGTTGTCAAAATCCGCGCAAAGCTGTTCGATTTCACCGGCGCGCTGCCTGCCAATGACCGGGTCGGCGAACAGGTGGAACTTGTCGCTGATTTCGGTGTCGCTTAGCGGCATATCGGTGTCGCCGCGCGGTGTGCGTGGGGCGGCGGCATGTTGCGTGCCATCGTTCAGTGTGATCGTCACCTGTGCCCAGCGTTTGCCGACGCTGATCCGCGTCATCTCGGGGTCGTCGATCAAGTTGGTGGCACGCGAAATTCGCAGGACATCGGGGTCGCGCAGGGTGTCGGTCGCCAGTTCCGCAACCCCAACTTGACCGCGCACGATCATCGTGGCGACCGGAAACGCGATCGCATAGGCAAATTCGTCGGGCGTGGCGGGGGTGTAGCCCGCCAACCGGGTCGCGTTGTGAAAGGTGCGGATGTCGACGGCAGCGATCTGGGAATGGTGCAGGTTGTGCTCGCGCATCAGGTCATGTGCCGCGTCCAGACTGGGGTGCGCCCAGCGGCAGCAGGGGTAGGGTTTCCAATGCGTGTCTTCGACCAGCCGCCAATTTTCGCCGAGGTCGGCCCAGAACTCCGGCGCATGTTCGCAGGTCAACGCCGGGGCCCCGGTGAACCCGGCCTGTGCAAGGTAAGCCGCCGACACCCCCGCAGGTGCGCCCCAGCCGACCCCGTCGCGCACCATCGACGGGTGGTCGATGCAGCGCATCATCTGGCTGCGCGGTCCGTGAAATTCGCCGATTCCGGCGGCGTGGCGGATGGTTTCGGCGTCACATCCCAATGCCCGCGCGCAGGCCGTTGCAACGCCCACGGCGGTCCATGCGCCCGAGGTGTGGTAGTCGGCGCAGGTCGCGTGCTGGGCAAGACCGGCGCGATAGCTGACCTCGTAGGCGACGGCGAGCAGGGTGGCGAATTCTTGGCCGTTGAGCCCCGGCAGCGCGTCGGCCATCGCCAGCAGGGCTGGAAAGACCGCCGAACCAGCGTGGCCCTTGCAGGGGCTGGTGCCGTCGTGCGCGTCGACGGAATCGAGCGTCATCGCCCCGACCATCGCCGCCCCGGCCGGGGACAGGCGGGTGCCATCCATCAGGCCGCGCGACTGGTCGCCGCCCATCAGCTGCGGCGCGGTGGCCCGCGCAATCCGCGACATTTCGGTCGTCGAACCGACAGCCCCAACGCCCATCGTGTCAAGGAATGACCGGCGCAGCACCGTCAAAACCGCAGGCGGCAAGTCGGCGTAGGTCAGGTTGGCGGCAAAGCTGTGGAACGGCTGGGTCATGCGGTTTTCTAGGCCGTCCGGGCGATGCCCGATCCGGCGTTTGCGACAGGATCAGTCGCGGGTGCGCTTTTCGAACCGGGGCAACATGGCGCTGAAATCGCGCCCCTTGCCGTCTTCGTCATCCACGAAGGTTGCGTAAAGCGCGGTGGCGGCTTTGCCCATCGGTGTATCGGCGTTCACTGCATCGGCGGCCATCTGCGACAGCCGCAGGTCTTTCAACATCAACTCGGCGGCGAAACCGGGGACATATCCGTTGTCGGCGGGGCTTTTGGGGCCAATGCCGGGGGCAGGGCAATAGGTATTCATTGACCAGCTTGACCCCGACGAAGTGCTGACCACGTCGAACATCGCCTGACGGTCCAACCCCAGTTTATCGGCCAGCGCAAAGGCCTCGCAGGTGGCAATCATGGTGACCCCAAGAATCATGTTGTTGCAGATCTTCGCCGCCTGTCCGTTGCCTGCGGGGCCACAATGCACCGCTTTTTGGCCCATGATGTCGAACAGCGGTTTGGCGCGGGCGAATGCCGCGTCGGTGCCGCCCGCCATGAACGTCAGCGTGCCTGCAGCCGCGCCGCCAATGCCGCCGGATACCGGGGCGTCGATGGCCAACAGGCCTGCGGCTTCGGCGGCTTGCGCCACGGCGCGGGCGGCGTCCACATCGACGGTCGAACAGTCCAGATGCTGGGTGCCGGGGGCCATGACGGCGTGGTTCTCGGCGGCGACGCTGCGCAGGATTGCGCCGTTTGGTAGCATCGTAATGACCACGTCAGCGCCCTTGGCGGCATCGGCAGCTGTACTTGCGAGGGTGAGACCTTGAGGCCGAGTGACCGGGTCGAAACCCGTCACACGATGCCCGGCGGCGACCAGATTGGCGGCCATTGGTGCGCCCATGTTGCCCAAGCCGATAAAGCCGATGTTCATGCGATTTCCTTTGTCAGATCCAACGTGTCGGGGCCAAGCGGGAGCGTCATCCTGAGCACGTCACCACCGCGCAAAGGCCGCCATTTCGGGGCGCGGTCCTTGTCGATGATCGCGGCGCGGATGCCTTCGATAAAATCGCTGTGTTCGATGGCCCGGTGGGTAAAGCGGTATTCATGCTCCAGCGCGTTTTGAATTGTTGGGCGCATCCGCACCCGGCGGATGATTTCAAGGGCAGCGGACATCGCGAGAGGTGAGTTGCGGGCGATCAGTTTCTTGGCGTGGGCCAGTGGCGGCGCCGGGTCGGCGGGCGGACCGTTCAGGATGTCGGCAAGGCGGTCACCGCTGAAATGAGTGTCGATCAGGGGTTGCCAATCGGCGAGGCGGGCAGCGGGGGCCGCGTGCGTGGGGACGACGATCTCGCCTGTGGTCAGGTTTTGCTTGAGGGCGGGCCAATCCGCTTCGGGGACGAAATGATCAGCGAAACCGCAGAAAATCGCATCGCCCGCATCCATCCGGTCGCCTGTCAGCCCGAGATATTCGCCAAGCCGTCCGGGTGCCTGTGCCAGCAAGAGTGACCCGCCGACATCCGGGATCAGGCCGATGCCGCATTCGGGCATCGCGACCACGCTGGTTTCGCCGACGATCCGGTGGCTGGCGTGGCAGCCGATGCCGACGCCGCCGCCCATCGTAAAGCCATGCAGGAAGGTCACGATCGGCTTTGGATAGGTGGCGACCTTGGCGTTCAGCCGGTATTCGTCGCGCCAGAATGCCTGGCTAAATGCAGGATCGCCGCGCAAGCCGCTGGCGTACATTTCGGCGATATCGCCGCCCGAACAGAACGCCCGGTCGCCCGACCCGTCGATTGTGACCAGCGCCACAGCTGGATCGTCGCGCCAGTCGTCCAGCGCGGTTTCGATGCCGCGCAGCATGTCCCATGTCAGGGCGTTCAGGGCGTCGGGACGGTTCAGGGTGATCTGACCAATATGGCCCGTAACCCGGATCAACAGGTCGGTCATGTGCCGATCAGGTGGCGGGCGACGATCAGGCGCATGATCTCGTTGGTGCCTTCGAGGATCTGATGCACCCGCAGGTCGCGGACGATTTTTTCGATGCCATAGTCGGCAAGGTAGCCATAGCCGCCGTGCAGTTGCAGGCACTGGTCGGCGATGCGGCTGCCGACCTCAGTGACGAATTTCTTGGCCATTGCACAGTGGGCGGTGGCATCGGGCGCGCCGGTGTCGAGTTTCCACGCCGCTTGACGCAGCAGGACGCGGGCAGCTTGGATGTCGGTTTCCATATCGGCGAGGCGGAATTGCAGACCTTGAAACTGGTCGAGGGATTGGCCGAATGCGTGGCGGTCTTTCATATAGCCGAGCGTCTGGGTCAGGGCGGATTGTGCCGCCCCAAGCGAGCAGGCGGCGATGTTCAACCGGCCGCCGTCCGAGCCCTTCATCGCATATGTGAAACCCCGGCCCAATTCGCCAAGCAGATCAGACGCTAAAATGATGCATTTGTCCAAGTTGACCTGCCGGGTTTCCTGCGACCGCCAGCCCATCTTGTCCTCGAGCCCGCCGAACGACAGCCCCGGCGTGCCGTCCATGACAACAAAGGCGCTGATGCCCTTTGGGCCTGCGTCGCCCGTCCGCGCCATGACGATGTAGGCGTCTGAATAGCCGGCACCGGAAATGAAAGCCTTGGATCCGGTTAGCGCATACCCGTCTGCAGTGCCCTCGGCCCGCGTTTTCAGCGCGGCGGCGTCCGATCCGGATCCGGGTTCGGTCAGACAATAGGACAATACCCATTCCATCGACAGGGCGTGTGGCAACACCCGCGCCCGCATCTCGTCCGACCCGAACTGGTCGATCATCCGCGCGCACATATTGTGGATCGACAGGAAGGCCGCGACCGATGGGCAGGCCATCGACAGCGCCTCGAACACCAACGTCGCGTCGAGGCGGGTCAGGCCGGAACCACCGTTTTGTTCGGACACATACAGCCCGCCGAAACCAAGTGCGGCAAGGCGCGGCCACAGATCGCGGGGGATCGTGCCCGCGCGTTCCCAGTCACGCGCAAAGGGTGCGATATGTTCGGCGCCAAAGCCCCGCGCCATGTCGAAAATTGCGGTCTGTTCGTCCGAGATGCCAAAATCCATCGGGCGCCCTTAGCTGGCAGTAATCACGCCCTTCATGCTGGGGTGAAAGTTGCACTTGTAGTTATGCGCGCCAGCGGCGGTGATGGTGATCTGGCCGCTCTCATTGCGGTTCAGCCGCCCGGTATCGAAACTGCCGTCGGTCGCCGTCGCCGTATGCGGCGCGCCGTCAGCGTTGGTAAAGACGACCGTATCGCCGACAGCGATGTCCAGCGATTCAGGCACAAAGGCGAAACCCGAAATTGTAACCTCATGCGTCGCAGCGGCGGCGCGGCTGGCAATCACGGCCAGCGGGGCGGCGGCCAACGCGGCAAGGGCGGTGCGGCGGGTAATGATGGTCATCGGCGTTCCCTTTCAGTTCGGTCTCGCCACCATAGCGCGCGCCGCCGCGCCTAGTCCATCGGCTTGAAGTTAAACGCGCTGCCTTCACGAATTCCTGATGGCCAACGCGAGGTGACGGTCTTGGTCCGGGTGTAAAACTTGAACGCGTCCGGCCCGTGCTGGTTGAGGTCGCCAAACACCGATTTCTTCCAGCCGCCAAAGGTGTGGTAGGCCAGTGGCACCGGGATCGGGACGTTGATCCCGATCATCCCGACATTGACGCGCGAGGCGAAATCGCGGGCGGTATCGCCATCGCGGGTATAAATTGCGATGCCGTTGCCCATTTCGTGGTCCATCGCGAGGGCCAGGGCCTCATCATAGGATTGCGTCCGCACGCAGGTCAGAACCGGACCAAAGATTTCCTTCTTGTAGATGTCCATGTCCTTGGTCGCGTGGTCGAACATGTGCGGACCGACGAAAAAGCCGTCCTCATAGCCCTGCAATTTGAAATCGCGCCCATCGACGACCAGTTCAGCGCCCTGGTCGATGCCCGACTGCACCATTTTCAGGATGTTGGCCTTGGCAGCGGCCGTCACGACCGGGCCATAGTCGACGTCCTTGCCACTGGTATAGGGCCCGACCTTTAGTTTCTCGATCCGCGGCACCAGCCGTTCGATCAGCGCATCGGCGGTTGCATCGCCCACCGGCACCGCAACCGAAATCGCCATGCAGCGTTCGCCTGCCGCGCCGTAACCTGCACCGATCAGCGCATCGGCGGCTTGGTCCATGTCGGCGTCGGGCATGATAATCATGTGGTTCTTAGCACCACCGAAACACTGCACCCGCTTGCCGTTGGAACAGCCACGTCCATAGATGTATTCCGCAATCGGGGTCGATCCGACAAACCCGATCGACTGGATGACAGGATGGTCAATGATCGCATCAACCGCCTCTTTGTCACCGTTGACGACTTGCAGGATGCCTTTGGGCAGCCCCGCCTCCTCCATCAGTTCGGCCAGCATCAGCGGCACGGAGGGATCGCGTTCGGACGGTTTCAGGATGAATGCGTTGCCGCAGACGATGGCGGGCGCGAACATCCACATCGGGATCATCGCCGGAAAGTTGAACGGGGTAATCCCGGCGCAGACACCGAGCGCCTGACGCATCGAATACATGTCGATCCCCGGTCCGGCGCCGTCGGTATATTCACCTTTCAGCAACTCGGGCGCGCCGATGCAGTATTCCACCACTTCAAGGCCGCGTTGCACGTCGCCAGCCGCATCGGGCAGGGTCTTGCCGTGTTCCCGCGACAGGGCTTCGGCCAGTTTGTCCATGTCGCGGTGCAGCAGATCGACGAATTTCATCATCACCCGGGCACGCCGCTGCGGGTTGACCGCCGCCCATTTCGGTTGGGACTTGGCCGCGATCTGCACGGCCTGGTCCATTTCTGCGGCATTGGCCAGTGGCACGCGCGCCTGCACCTCGCCTGTCGCCGGATTATAGATATCCGCAAAGCGGCCAGAGGTGCCTTTGACGTGGGCGCCATCAATGTAGTGGGTCAGGTCGTTCATGGGGTTCCTCCGACAGATTTACCGTATCCTATCGTGCGGCGTCTGCCTGTTACAGAGGCAGTTTGCAAGTCGGAGCGCAAAGGCGACTTGACAGATAGCCCGTTCGGGGGGGACGCTAGAGTCATCGGCAACCCGTAGTTGAGGAGCCCGCCATGCTGGTCCACCACATTCTGATTTCCAAGGACGATTTCGGCGTTCTGTCCCTGAAGCCCAACGCCAAGGTGTCCGAGGCGGTGGCGATGCTGTCCGAAAAGCGGATCGGTACGGTCGTCATTTCGAAGGACGGCAAGCATCCCGACGGCATTCTGTCCGAACGCGACATCGTGCGTGAATTGGGCAAGCGCGGGGTCGCCTGTCTGGACGAACCCGTCAGCACGATCATGACCGCCAAGTTGGTCACCTGCACCGAAAGCGACAGCGCCGACGCGATTCTGGCCACCATGACCAACGGGCGGTTTCGTCATATGCCGGTGGTCAAGGACGGCGTGATGATCGGCCTTGTGTCAATCGGAGACGTGGTCAAGGCGCGACTGTCGGAACTGTCGATGGAACGGGACGCCTTGACGGGGATGATTTCGGGCTATTAGGCCCGCCCTTGCAATCTGCACCACAGTCGTGTTGCGTGCCGCAAAAGTATGACCCGAAAAGGTGCCGAAATGCGCACAGGCCTTTACCCCGGCACCTTCGATCCGGTCACCCACGGCCATATCGACATTATCCGGCGAGCGGCGACCCTGGTTGATCGCTTGGTGATCGGGGTGGCGATCAATCGCGACAAGGCGCCGCTTTTCAGCCTCGAAGAACGGGTGGCGATGGTGCAGGCCGAATGTGTGCCGCTGGGGGCGGCGACGGGAACCGAGATTGTCGTGTATCCGTTCGAGAACCTGCTGATCCACTGCGCCCGCGACGTTGGCGCGTCGGTGATCATCCGCGGCCTGCGCGCGGTCGCCGACTTTGAGTATGAATTCCAGATGGTCGGCATGAACAGGTCGATGGATAATTCGATCGAGACCGTGTTTCTGATGGCAGACGCCAAAAATCAGGCCATTGCGTCGAAACTGGTCAAGGAAATCGCCCGACTGGGTGG